>NZ_JAMYTF010000001.1:0-361298 GCF_040322295.1 Mesorhizobium sp. M0159 | reverse complement strand
CCATCAAAAACTTGACGCCGGCACCGCGGTGCTCAGGTCCTCATGGCCGCCGGATACACGTCTGCGGTCTTCACCGGATGGGTACACTCAGCGCGACGTTCTGCGCGCCGCTAACGCTGTGCCTCAAGACCCACGATGCAATGCTAATGCAATCGGCTCCGCTGCGCCGGAAGCGGCAATGAGCCAAACCCGCCGCGACCCAAGGCGATGGATCGGATTGATGGTTTGCCGAGAGCTTGGAGAGACTTGGTACGCCCAAGGGGAATCGAACCCCTGTTCCCGCCGTGAGAGGGCGTAAGCCTTAGAGGCGCTGTCTTCGCCATCAACCGCCTTTGTTTTTTCTCTGTTCCCTGTGCATTCACGTTTGAAGGGAGTATCTTCGCCATTGTTCGCAGTCGCGCGCGGCTGTATAATCGACGGATATTAGACGAAATCTGGTTCGCCTCGATGTCGAAGACCCTACGCGAAGCATCATTGACGACCCCGAACGCCCGGAAGGGTTTGGGTGAGGGCGTGCATTGGCGTGGCGTGAGTGCTGAGGTTCATCTTGGCTACAGGAAGGGGAAGCGAGTAGGCCGCTGGCTGGTGCGCTGGCGTCTCCCTGATGGCAGATACAAGCAGGATGGCCTTGGAGCTGCCGACGATGGCCTGACGGCCGATGGCGTCGAAACGCTGAACTTCGAACAGGCTAAGTCCAAGGCGGCTCGATACGTAGAGCACGAACGCCAGAAGCAACAGGATGCTGGCAAGGCTCCGATTCCCACAGTGCGCGAAATAGTGGAGGCCTATGCGGCCGGCCGGAAGGCTCGCGCCATGAAACAGGAAGGGGCCAGACCGGACGATGCCAAGGGCCGCTTAGGCCAGCATGTGCTTTCCCATCCCGTCGCGGCAAAACGCCTCGATGTGCTGACCGACGAGGATCTAGCCGACTGGCGCGAAGGCTTGAGGGCTGAACTCGCTATCTCGACGGTGCGGCGAATCGTGAATGACTTTCGAGCGGCGCTTAATGGGCTGCCAGCCAGGACATTGAAGCGCCTCCCGGCAACATATCCCATGACTGTCAGACTAGGCCTTAGGGTTGGTGAGGCAGAGCCCGCGGCGGCGCGGGATGGTGCAGCCCTCCCCGATGCCGACATCCGGCGCATCATCGAGGCCGCAAAAGCAGTGGATGAGGCAGAGGAATGGAACGGCGACCTGTTCCTTATGGTGGTGGTGCTTGCCGCGACTGGTGCCCGGTTCTCTCAGGTCAGCAGAATGCTGGTAGGCGACGTGCAGCCAGCGCAGTCACGGCTGATGGTTCCAACTTCCCGCAAAGGCCGAGGCCAGAAGCGATCGACACATATTGCAACACGCGTAGGCGCTGATGTCATCGAGGCCTTGCGGCCGTCTATCGCCGGCAGACGGCCGGCTGATATGCTCTTGGACCGGTGGCGGCATCGACAGGAAAAAGCGAAGCCAGGCGCACGCCCAAAATGGGTTCGGGATAGTCGCGGGCCTTGGAAATCTCCGACCGAGTTGACCCGGCCTTGGGCGTTGGTAGTCAAGAAGGCCGGGTTGCCCGCTGATACCGTGCCATATGCCTTGCGGCATTCGTCCATCGTTCGCTGCTTGAGGGCCGCGCTCCCTGTGCGATTGGTGGCGCAGCTTCATGACACATCCGACAAGATGATTGAGCGGCATTACGCCTCCGCCATAGTCAACGCTCTGGACGATTTGACCGCCGCCGCCGTGGTGCCGCTGGTCGATTCGGAGCGGGGGAAAGTGGTGAATTTGCGAGGACGAGAAATCTAGGAATGGCCCAGAACCGGAACACTCAAAAGGTTCAAAAGGTCTGACAGAAATCGCAGGGATAGGCCGGCCAGCCGACAAGTCAGGGCGCACCTCCTGATTTCCCTGCGGTCCCTCTTCAAGGGTGCTTCGCGAAGGTGCGCGATTGCAACAGGAATTGGCTCTACAATACGACGAGATAAGGCGGCGCTCGGATGCTTTTTGGCTCCGCAGACATCAAGGTCTCTGGCCTATTGAAACGCGTGGTCACATCTTCCTTGGCAATGCCATACTGCAGGTAGGGAGGGCGCTATTCGGTGATCGATGGGATGACGATATCCCGCGCCAGTCTATGTTACCGGTTCTAATCCCGCCCAATCCGATTGTAACAGACGGGTTTGACCAAGATTATGCATTTGGATTGCTGCGTGGCTATCGCCCACAGGCGCTTTCATCTCCTCAAAAGATGGCCCCTCCGCTATCTCCCGACGAGTGGAGAGCCGCGTTCGAAGTTTACAGGCTTCGCGAGCATGACCGAAACGCGCGAGCTAGCGAGTATATGTTTCGTGGCGTCTTGCCGCATATGACGGTCGCATTGGCGAATGAAGCTCTGCGCGCAGTCTGCAGGATTGGTAACGAATACCGGCCGGTAAGTCCCGATTTTTGGGTAGACGAAGGGGCGTCATATCCGCGTTTTGTCGAGAGCCAGATGAATCTGGATCGCCCTGACATCCAGCAGTTGCCGAACCTCCATGAGCAACTGTTTTCCTCGCTTCCACGCGAATTGCTTGATGGGAACAGTTGGATATTTCTGACCGGGGACAGCTTGCAAAAGTACCTCAAGGTCCTTGGAGCCGACGGCCCCCATGTGAGCGGGAACGGTAACAAAAAGCCATTACCTGACGGGTTTCTAACAAAGCTGATGTCCTTTGCTGAAACTCTTCTGTCGCAATCGTCATCGGAATATCCCACGCAGTTGGAAATGACAGAGACCTTGAACGCAGCAATCGACTTCGGCGGATACCACGCGAGCAATCATCGGGTCAGAAGTGTCTGGCCGAATTCATGGACCACAAAGCCGGGGCCCAGGCCAAAGCTCAATGAAGCCCAGATCTCAAAATTGCAGCAGGAATTAAGTCAGGAGTTGCGGCGACTATTAAGTCACTAATCGCGACGCGACTTGCCGTGCCCTAATTCGAATGAATTATGGCCTTAAAATACAACGGGTTAGCCTTCCCACATTCACCGCGTTCATTGGCGAATGATGAAGAAGGAACCCGAAATGACTGCCATATCTCTGACCATCAAAAACGCTTCGGAGGCCTCCGGTCTTGGGCCGACGAAGATCTACGAACTCATCAAGACCCGGAAGATTGAGGCGCGGAAGGAGGGCCGCCGGACGCTGATTCTGGCTGATAGTCTTCGCAAGCACATCGAAAACCTACCATCGGTTATGGAGGGATGAGCCCATGCATCCCCATAGCGCAACGCCGCGCCTGACGGGCTCAAACGTCAGACACGGCGAAACGGTAGTTCTAAAGGCTGGACAGCTTCAAAACTATCAAATCGCCGCATCCCCCGCAACGGAAATCGCCGCTTTCATTCTCGCGGCCAAGCATCGCTTGCCCTTGCACATCGCCAGGCTCGTTTGCGAGCTGGCGCACATTGGCGGGAGGCTTGCATGACCCATAGGAGCAAAATCTGGGTTCGCGTCAAGGTGCTGCCCGATGGCGAGCCGATGACGATCTATGGCCGTGAGGCCTGGTGCCTTCGTAGCCTTATCGAGGCGGGCGAAAAGGGCTGCACTCCCATTTCGCATCCTGGGCCACGGTTCGCCGCGTACGTCCACGATCTGCGGCATGATTTCGGGCTTGTAATCGAAAGCATCCACGAAGCACATGCCGGCGCCTATCCGGGCTCGCATTGTCGCTATGTGCTTCGCTCCAGTGTGGCCATCCTCGAAGACAACGACACGGCGAGGGCGGCGGCATGATGACCCCCGGCGACCATTTCATCAAAGACGCAGCCCGCGCATTCGCCAAGCTTGTAGCCGATTCCGATATCCATGGCGGTATCACCCAGAGCCCGGAAGGTCTCGAGGAAGTAGCTGCAACCGTCGTCTCCATTATGGGCGGTGGTGCGGTTTTCTCCCCCGAAACCGCTGCGGATCTACGGCAGGCTGCCCGTGAGGCCTATCAGGAGCGGCTGCAATTCCTCAAGTCCATATCTGGCCGGATTGGAGGAGGCTAAGGTGCGCGACTATTCCAAAATCAGCCCCAAGGTGTGGCGTTCTCCAAGGTTCCGGAGCCAAGCAGATGATTCAAGGCTGCTCTACGTCTATTTGCTCACATGCGAGCATCAATCCAGCGCGGGGTGCTTCAGGCTCCCCGACGCCTACGCCGCAGAGAACCTTAATTGGCCTATCGAACGAGTGCAGGCGGCCCGCACGCCGCTAGTGGGTTGCGAGTTGGTGGCACACGACCCGGAAACATTCGAGTACTTCATTCCGCGTTGGTTCCGCCACAACCCGACAACCAACCCCAAGCATCTGCAAGGCGTGATGCGGCTGATTTCCGAGCTGGACAGTGACCCGGTTCGGGAGGCCGCAGAGGCCGAACTTGAAGAGAGCTTGGAGACAAGGGCGCAGACCTCGACAAACGTGGTTTCTGCAAGAGAGAAGTTCCCAGGGAACGACCGTTTAACCGGGTCAAACTACCTCTCTGGCAACGGGAGGGGATAGCCCTATGAAAGCCCTTTCCAAGCACTCCGATATACAGAGACAGAGACTGAAACTAGACAGAGACCGAGACGGAGACAAAAACCGAGACCGAAACAAGACTGAAACACACACCGTCATTTTCTCGAACGATGGCGCACCCTCACCGGCAGCAAGAGGCTTTGGAGGGACGAAAGGGGCTAGAGCGCCCACGGCAGCGCCCTACGGCCTCAAGGCCTCCAAGGGAGATTCCAGATGCTACGAATGGCCCGAGGCTCTACACGGGCTCCGTAGCTGGCTGCAAAGGCACGGGGTTGATGTTGGCGCCCTCAAGAGCGAACGGCAAGCGCTCTGGCTGGCTAAGAGGCTCGGCCGGCAGGGTAAGCAGATGCCCCATAGGCTGGCTCCCCTATTCCCTGCTCTGCTGAAGATCCAGCGTACCCTCTGCCCCGTACCGACTGGCGAGCGGAAAGCCCCTACAGCAGCAAAGGCGGTGCCAGGAACATTTGGGCCGGCTTCACCGGTTCGATCGATCAGCGTGGCCGACTACCTTGCGGAAAAGGCGGCCGGGCAGAACGGAGGCGTTCATGGATAGCCCCAAGCTCATCAGCCTCAAGGAAGCCGCCGGCCTCGCCAAGGTGAGCCCCGAAACAATCGCCAGATGGGCAAAGCGCTATGGCATAGCCAAGCAGATGCATTCCAAAGCCCCTTGGCGCGTCGATCCTGTCGCGCTCGGCTTCGTGTCGCTAGGTGATGCGGAGGGCCTGCGAGCATATCAGGCAGCCAAGGTCGGCAGGTAATAAGGAGACTGTTCCGCAAACCTAACGTTTTCAATGGGTTATCCCATTTTAAATGCACGAAATAATATTGCGTTAGACGGGCTGTTTACACAACAATCTTGCGCGCAGACAGGCAAGAACTGCTAAGCCTATGTAAACAAAGCGCTTTATGCCTCGTCCCGGATAGCCGCCTATCTTACCCCGAAACACCGCACTGCGAACAGTCCCGACATCAGCGGGTTAGGCACTGAGAACAGTGGCGTAACAGTGGGCGGGAAAGCCTCGCAAGAACAGCGGGTTAGCTGTCGATGATGCCCGATAATGCCGATGATATGTGACGCTATCCGGCACCGGTTTTGGTAAAAACAATCCAGGTTTCAAACGAGGATCGACCCTTATGCGCTTGCGGGTAGCAATGGCTGAAAACATCAAGCTCCGGGTTTCGCCCGAGGAAAAGCGCGCCCTTCGCGCGGCTGCGATGCAACGAGGGCTCAGCCTGTCGGGTTTCATCCGCCAGGTTGCGGCCCAGGAAACGGGGATTGCCGCCTAATGTCGTCTATCTGGGACTGGAGCAAGGTTGCCGCCTCCAACGCGACGGCCGATAGCGCCGTCAACTGGCAAGAAGGCCAATTGCCGAGCACCGTGAACGGCAGCGCCCGGCAAATGATGGCCCGCAGTGCTGAATTGCTTGGCGACATCGGCGGCGCCCTGACGGCCGGTGGCAGCGCGAATGTTTTGACCGTGTCTGCAAATTCGGCGTTCACGGCCTATGCAGACGGGCTGATCCTAGCCCTTCGAGGCGCTACGGATAACACGGCAGCCTCAACGCTCAATGTGAATAGCATCGGAGCAAAGTCGATCCGCAAAGTGACGGCGAGCGGTGACTCTGCTCTTTCAGGCGCAGAGATCCAAGCGGACGGCATCTATCTGCTGGCGTATTCGAGCGCGCTCAACGCCTCCGCTGGCGGGTGGCAGTTGCTCAATCCGACAATGGATTTCAGCAGCTTTGTCACCAAGACCGGAGCCGAGACGCTCACCAATAAGACCCTGACCAGCCCGGCAATCAATACGCCGACCATCACAGGTGGCTCCGGCAGCGGCATGACGCTGACCACGGCTACCCTCACAACGCCGACACTGACCCTGAAGCAGAGCGCAACGCCAACTCCTACGGCTGACGGCGATATCCAGTGGGATACGGACGACAACGTTCTGGCGATCGGCGACGGCGCGGCGACGAAGCTGTTCCTTCCGATCCCGGCAAGCACGGCGTCCGGCGACATCGAATATTTCACGGGCGCGAAGGTCAAGGCCCGTCTTGCTAAGGGGACTGCGAGCCAGGCTCTTCTGATGAATGCGGGCGCGACGGCTCCGGCTTGGACGACGTTGCCCTTTACAGCGTCCTTCGAAAGCGCACAGCAGACCATCACGAATGCTGGGGCATTGACCCTTGCTCATGGCCTTGGTGTGCAGCCAAAGCTGTATATAGCGTTCCTGCAATGCGCGACGGCTGAACTTGGATACAGTATTGGAGATGAAATTCCGCTCACTAGCGAGAACTCATCTAACAAGGGTGTTTCTCTGGTAGCTGACGCGACAAATATAAACGTTCGCTTCGGCAGCACCACCATGTCAATTCTGAACAAGACAACGGGCGGTGGCAACGGTGCCTTTACGAATGCCAACTGGAGACTTGTCGTGAGGGCATGGGCATGACCCCCGCGGCTCTGCCAACCCTCATGCAATTCTGGCGGCTTCACCGCGACGAATGCCGCCCGATCGGCTCCATAGTCGCTGACGCTCGCGCCGGGAGGCTTGCCGGGGTGGAACCGCTCGAAAGCGGCTTCGGATTTGCCGTGCTAAATCCATCGGCAGCGCTTGCGGCCATGCAGTCTGCGAAAGGACGCTGAAATGGACCTTACCGAGATTCTTTCCGCTATCCTGAACCCCGGCGGGATGCAGGGCGCGGCCGCGCAGAGCGTGGGCTTTCCCTCGCAGGGCGTTAGCGACCACAACAACCCTGCTTTGCTTCGGCAAGCGCAGCAGAGGTTTGCCCCTCAGATGCCACAGCAAGCGCCTCAGCAGCAGCCGATGCCTCCGCAGGGCCAGAGGCGGCCAGCAACGCCTCCGCAGCTCAGGCAGGGCGCGCCGGCCCCTGAAAGCTCTCCCCATGCCGGCCCCGCGCCCGCATCTGGTGGTTTTGGCGGCCTTGGTGATTTCCTGCAGAACATCATCGCGCCCAATCGTGCCGCCCAGAATGTCACGGCAAAGTGGCTGCAAAGCCAGGGCCTTGATCCAGGCACGGCCACAGTTCTTGCGTCGGACAAGAGCGCATTGCGCTCCTACATCGTTCAGAGGTCGAAAAGCCAGGAGCCGAATGAATACGACCAGCGGGCTGCGGTGGCCGTGCAATACAATCTAGACCCCGCCACGCCAGAGGGCAGGAATTACATCCTGACCGGGAAGCTCGGCGGCGACGAAAACAAACCGACCAGCGACATCCAGAATTTCCAGTTCGCCAAGCAAAACGGCTATCGGGGCTCATTTGAGCAGTGGACGAAAGACAACAAAGGCGGCGTTAACGTCAATCTGCCGGGCGCCCCGAACATCGGCCCCATTCCTTCCGGTTATGCGGCAAAACAAGACCAGGCAACCGGCGCTTGGACCATGCAGCCTATTCCGGGTGGTCCTGCTGATGAATCATTGGCCAATGCGACCAAAGGTGAAAACGCTGCCACGGCAACAGATGTCATCACGGGCGCGGCAAGCAAAATCAGGACGCTTTCAAAGGAGCCCGGCGCAACCGGCCTGGTTGGGGCTGGCGCCTCCTATATCCCGAACACCCCGGCTGCCGAGGTTTATCGGCAGGTCGATGTTCTGAAGTCGAATGCCACTGTCGAAAACCTCAACGCCATGCGGGCGCAATCCAAGACCGGCGGCGCGCTCGGCAGTGTGACAGAAAAAGAAGGCGCGATGCTTGCGGCCAAATCCGGTGCGCTCGATCCCAAGTCCCCGTACTTCCAGGACCAGCTAGACGACTACGAGCGGACCTTGCTCCGCATCGTTCACGGCAAATCGACCGGCGACCGGATATTTGAGGCAACGCGCCAAGGCTCCGATGCGGGCCCGTCTCGGATCAACAATCCAAATCCGCCCTCTGCCATTCCAGGTGGCGGCAAATACCGGAATCGAGCCGTGAACCGGCAGACCGGCGAGACTATAGAGTGGGACGGTAGCAACTGGGTGCCAGTGCAATGAACGGTCAGATACCGCCCCCGCCGCCGGGCTTTGTCATCGTGGATGACCCTCGCCGGCAAACGGCAGCTAATGCCAAGCCCGCTCCTCCCCCTGGCTTTGAGATGGTCCCCGCAACAGCGGTTGATCCGACGACAAATCAGCCGCCCGGCGTCCCTGCCTATGACCCTGGTGTTGCCGGCTACAACGTCCAAACTGGTAACGTCAGTGAGCCAAACGATCGGCTTGGCGCGTTTTCCATAGCTGCATTGCGTGGCATTCCGATCCTCGGCCCATCTGTCGACAAGGCGTCCAGCGCCCTCGCTGCTGCGATGCAAATGCCCTTCTCTGATAGATCATTCGGCGAGTTGTATGATGAAAACAATCGCTACGGTGACGCTGTCATTCGCGAGAACCCTCATACAGCAACAGCCGGTGGGGTGACCGGTGCTGTGGCAGGCACCATGCCAGCAGTCCTGGCCGCTCCAGAGGCCTTCGGAGCCGGCCAGGCGCCGCTTTACATCCGCTCGCTCTATTCCGCCCTCACTGGCGCCGGAATCGGTGGCGCTGATGCTGGCGTTCGCAATGGTCTCGAAGCCGTCCCCGAGGGTGCGGCGTGGGGTGCCGGTCTTGGTGCGCTGTTCCCCGGCATCGGCCAATTGATCGGCAAGGGGGTGGGCACAGTTGCTCAACGCTATGCTGGCCCGGCAGTGTCTGCTGCTGAACGCATGTTCGGTCGCGCAGCAGCGTCAGATGCGGCTCTGGACATGGCGCCTCGCCTCAAGGCTCTTGGCGATAGTGGCATGCCGATGGATCTCGGGCCGAACCTTCAAAGGCAGGCTGGCGCCCTTGCTGCGACGCCCGGTGAAGGGCAGGCAATCGTCCGCGACGCAATCGCCGCGCGCGACGCCGCAGCCAATGCCCGTATCAGGCAAGGCGTCGACAGCACTATCGGCAAAGCTCCAGACCTGACGGCTATCCAGGCCCAAAACAAAGCCAACATGGAAGCGCTTGGCCCCGAATACACCAAGGCATTCCAGAAAGCCCGCGCCGTCGACACCGCCCCCATAGCCGACAATCTCGAAAGCCAGATCGTCAATCTTCGCGGCGATGCCCAGAAGGCGGCCCAGACTGTGCGCAAGATGCTGAACGTCAACGGCACCGATGTGCTCGACCCGCATCCGGGGACGCTATTTCAGACACGCCAGGCCATTGACGGCATGTTGGCGACGGAGACCAATCCGAAGGCCATCGCCGTTCTCGCCGAAGCCCGCAAGGCCATCGACAACCGGCTTGCGGCCTCTGTTCCTGGCATCAAAAGGATCGATGCGCGTTTCGCGGAACTCGCTCGGCAGAATGAAGCTTTGCAACGCGGCCAACAGGCTCTCGATAGCGGGCGCACCGCACCAAGGCCGGCTGAGCTTCAAGCCGATATCGCGAACGGTGCCGTGCCAGTAGGCGACACGATGGGCCCGTCTGCGGTTCCGTTGCGGCTTCGTCAGGGGGCTCGTGCTGAAATCGATCGTATTGTTGGCACGAACGCCAATGACCGCGTGGCGCTGCAGCGGCTAGTGAAGGGTGAGGGTGATTGGAACCGCGACCGCTTGGCATCGCTGTTCGGCCAGGCCCGGGCCGACCGCATCATTGCCATTCTCGACCGGGAGCGCACGTTTGCCGATACCAGCAACATCGTAACGCGCAATTCCGAGACGGCGGCAAGGTCGGCTGCCATGCAGGACATTGCTCCGGGCAAAACCGGCCCGGGCATTGTTCGCTCGGCGCTCAATCTTCGATTTGGCGACACTGCGGCCGACGCGGTGGATAGGGTCATTGGCGGCGCCAAGTCGGCGTCTCAGCGTGCATCAAACTCGGAGCTGGCGCGCCTGCTTACATCGAACGACCCGGCCATGGTGTCGCGCAAGGTGCTGCTTATCCAGGCAGCGCAGCGCCGGGGGGATATCTCTGCGCAAAGGGCGCGTGAACTCATTCAGTCGATGGCTGTCGCAGCTACACAGCAGCGCCAGGCATTGCCGCCTCGCTAGTCCGCTTCGCGAACGCTCTTGGAGGCAAAACCGATTACGCCGGCCCCAAGGAGAACTCCAACGGCCACGCCGAGACCGAAGTTCTTGTCGATGCCGGTCATGAGCCAATGCAGCCCGAACATCGTGACCGACATCAGAATGAAGGCGGTGGCAATGAGGAACCCGCGAAAATTCTTGCTCATCGCGAAAACATAAGCCCGGCGAGTCGTGCTGTCCAGATAACCGAACCAATGAGAGCAGAAGCGAGATGACTATACCAACCTTGGCTGACTACATGGTTTTCGTCGAAGAGCGCATGGTGTCGGCATCTGTCGATATGGATGCCGAGCTTGCACAGAGCCTTTCAGATGTCTTCACATGCGCGACGGCGACCGAAACCGACCTGTTCAACTTCATCGCCTATAGCCAGGGCTGTCACGCTTTGGCGGAAGCATATCGAGAGCGGGGCGACCTCAGCAACGCGGGCCTCTTTCACGCCATGGGGCAGGACTTGCTCAGCAAGGCAGCGGACGCCCTTGCGGATCTGATGGCGATCGGCATTCAACAGATGGGCGTGGCGAGGCACTGATGACCGTTGTCCCAATGCCCAAGCGAGGCAAGACCACAAACTCCATTGCGAAGCCGTATGAGCCGACAACGCGGGAAGTTGCCTCGAAGGCCGCTTACAATAAGCGCCGCGACAGCAAGCGTCCGGTTCCGCAAATAAAAGTCACGATGAGCGAAGACGGCGGTAGGCGCGTCGCATCGCTCACGGTGGACCACCCCGACCCGGCACTGGGCTATGAGCTATTGGCCGAAGCGGTAGGGGCCGATAACGGCACTTTCCTTGCCGGCACTCTCGATTCGCTCGCCAAGGTTGCTCAGGTCGGCAACGTGGTGCGTGAGGGCGACATGAACTATGCCCTCTCCATGGTGTGCGGGCTCCGGCCGAAGGACCAGATCGAAGCGACTCTCGGTGTCCAGATGGCCGCTATCCACATTGCCACGATGAATACTGCTGTGTGCATGGGAGAAGCCAAGACGTGGGAGTTGAGGGAGGCGCACGAGCGGGCATTGAACCGCCTTTCCCGTACATATGTGGCTCAGATTGAGGCCCTGAAACGCTATCGCAGCAAGGGAGAGCAGCGCGTGATTGTCGAGCGCGTGAACGTGGAAAAGGGCGGCCAGGCTATCGTCGGCAACGTCGCTCATGGGGGCGGGGTAGCTGAAGAAAATGATTGATAACCCCATGAACCGCGCACCGCGTTGTCAGGCTCGCAGCAAGCGCAGCGGCGTTGGCTGCAAAGCGCCGGCAAAGCGCGGGCATCGGGTTTGCCGATTTCACGGTGCAGGCGGTGGAGCACCAAGAGGGCTTGCGCACGGGCTATATAAGCATGGTCGGTTTACGTGTGAGGCTATCGCAGGCAGGCAGGCTATATCAGCGCTGATTTCGGAGGCGCGGCGGGCCGCGAACGCTGTGGACTAGGCCGATTACCGAATCGGCGAATGGATGGGGACACAACGCTGTCAAGACGTGCTGTGGAAAGAGTGCTAGAATCATCCTATCTAAAGGCTGTGTTTGATACGGGAGATGTAGTTGCATGGCGCGATACGACCAGCGCGCAATCGCAAATGAAATTCTGAAAAGGGCGTGGAAGCGCGACCTGAAGATCACGAAGATGCACCTAATTAAATTGGTGTTCCTCGTGCACGGATGGTCTTTGGCATTTTTTGATGAACCTCTTGTAGACGGGCAGCCGCAGGTGTGGAAGCTCGGGCCGGTTTACCCGAAACTTTACAATGCGCTTAGCGGATACACGAGCCAGCCTGTTAACAAGCTTTTGACGGATGAGTTCATGGAATTGCCGTACGCGGCGGATGACCTGGCTCTCCCTGCAAAGCGCTTGATCACCAACGTTGTTGACTCTTACGGAAAAATGCATGCGTTTTCTTTGTCGGACTTGACCCATAAAGACGGGTCACCATGGGCGACAACTTTAGAAGATTCCGGCAACTACGCCTCGATCCCCGAGGCGACGATGAAAGAATATTACAACAATGTCCGCAAAGAGCGCGGCTGGGCCAAAAACACCTTCGACTAAAAGTGCGGAGCCAAGAGTTGACTTGGCTCCCACTGACGATGGGCCAGACGTCCTCTCTCGCATAGAGGCGAGCTGGCCGGCAATTGAAGCCCTGCTCGAATCTTCCGGGCGAAACGCCGAGCTCGACAAAGAGCTTATGGCCTACCTCACCGACCTAAAAACCGACAACGAACAGATTCGCTCTATTCGGTGGGTCACGCTAGCATTGAGCGCAGTTTTCGTTGTGTTTTTGTGGGGGCTCGTCTTGAGCTTGGTGTTCTGGCACCACTTCACATTTTTCATAATGGGCGAAAACACCCGCGTGGCGCTGTTTGCGGGCTCGATGCTGCTATCCGGTCTTATAATTGTCGCTGTGCTTAAGGGCGCGTTCCGCATGGCAAGGGAACGCCATGAGGAAGCAATCCCCGAAAACCTACGGTTAATCGCTGGCCTTGTTGCGTCCGGCAAGGGCGCTGGGCATGGCTGACTGACTTCAATTCGCCGGCACGTTTTGCAGGCTCTCGGCACAAACACTTTACCGAATACGCAGGGCCTTCATGATCTTCTCAAGCATCGCTTCGGGTGGGCGAGGATCAAGAACCACGCCCAAAATAGTGTTGCAGTGAGGGCAAGCGGCGCTGAACGCCTTTAGGCTCATCGTGCCGTCGCTGATGTTCATGTGTTCCATGCGACCCTGTTGCACGACGTTCTCACACTTTGGGCATTTGCCATTCAACATGATTTCCTCCCGACCAAGGTACAAAATCACCGTCGCAGCGCTAGCACAAGTGGGTCTTCCCTTTAGAAGGCATCGCGGCTTCAACTTAACGCGCCTTGGCATTCGCCAAGGGCAAGCCCAATATCGCCATGCCAGCTGCGCGGCTCGCACATGATGGGAGGGACTACAAATGAAGACTTCAATCGCTAGGCTTGCAGTCGTTTTTGTGCTCGTCGCAGCATCCGCAGAGATTGCCAGGGCCGACGTTGAGGAATGTCAGAATGCGGTCGACAGCTTCAACAGCGCAACAAGCGACATCTCGTACGCGCTCAAACGGTATGCGAATTGTGTCGGTGGTAGCCAAGGTCGCGACGACTGCTATTCCGAGTTCCGGCGCCTTAAGTCGGCTCAGGACGATTTTGAATCGGCAGTCTCTAGTTATGGAAGCAACTGCGAATAGAAGCGTTCGCTCGATCATTGCTATCTGATTATTGCGTACCAGGCCCGCTCCCATCGCGGGTCGAAGGTGCGCCACTCCTCGTCGGTCAACTTTCGTCCGCCTGTCATTCCGGCCTCACCACATTGCGCCGCTCGAAGTCATCAACGTCCGAAGGCTTGATGCGAAGAAGCTTGCCAAATCTGAAGTGAGGCAGGTCACCCCTCTTGATCAAGTTTCGCACATGGCGCTCCGAACAAAGCCATCGCGTCGCCAGTGTTCGAGGGGAATAAGCATTCGGGTGCCGCTCTGGCTCACTGCCGGCTGTCCCGTGCCCTAGGAGCTGGAGGATGGCCACTGCTGCGTCGTATGCCGCCCGGTCTGCGCTTCGCAACATCTCAAAATAGGAGGCCAGCAACTTCCTACGAACTGGATCTCGGCCCGCCGCTATTTCTTCGACGGCCCGTCTAACCAGTGCTTCATCTGGTGCCCGACGATCAGTGAGAAGCGCCAGGGTCGGAAACTTGTCCATTGCTTACCTGGGTACCCCATGTCTTTACCTGAACCGATCAGCCCGCGATCAAGCAGGCCATTTCAAAATGTCGTGCAGTTCACGGTGCTGCCGAAGCGGTTGCACGTCGTTGTTTTTGGCTGACTGTTTTGCATGTTGGTAAAAGCCGCATTCGCTCTGGCAGATGCCCTGCCGCGAGACGAAATGGATTCGTTTTGGATGCATTGAGCCATGGCTGGCGTTCCCGGCTCGAAGCCGTAGGAGACGCATCGGTTCCGGAAATAGGTTGCCTGTTCCGTCTGCGGTGTGGTGGCAAACCAAGCCGGTGAGCCAGGCATCCCAAGCCCCGAACCGGAGCACCCGCTCAAAAGGATAATCGCGGCCCCGGCCGCCGCGAAGGTGTGATGTTTGCGCAATGTGATTTCCCCCTGCCACACTGAACGTCAAAAGCTTCGCCCTCGCAAGGGCGCAATTGACGATTTGAGCAGAAGGAATGCCGCCGCCGGAAGGTGCTAATGGGCTGTCACTCGGTAACGGCAAGGTAAAGGGCAAGCGAGGCGTCATAAATAGAGTTTAGCGGGTTGCTAGTGCAGTAGTTGGTGACCCACAGTTCCAGCGCTTCGCGATCGACAGTTTTGAAGCGCGAGCTCTTCCCGCTTCGCGAAGAGCTAGCCATGTCCAATCCGGACACATAGCCCAGCACCCAGCTCATGGAGACTTCTCGCGTGGTTTCTTTGGTCGCCACCCAACTGGGGCAAGTTTGGATGCCCGCGCCTATCACTGTGTAAGGCGTTGCGTAGGAGGCGCTGGATCCAATCATTAGTATGCAAAGTGCTGCTGTAACGCGGGTCATTCCCAATCAAACTTTCTGCCGCAGGCGGTCGCCCGAGCCGTTGCCGTTTTGGCCGATAAACATAATCCCGGCGGCTTTTATATCTCGACCAGGCCACCAGGAGCTTATGAATGCGCGCCGGGGCGTCATAACGAGGGCACGCGGCATTTCAGCCTCATTGTCCTAATGTGGGCTGGTGTCGTGTAGAGGTTCTTCCCAATGCGCTCAACGGTCAGGTTTCCACGCCTGATTTCAGCGCGCAGGGCAGAGACTGACACGATTCCCCTCAGCAGAAGGTCGCACGCCTCCTTGAGAGTGATTGGGTCATCATCCAGCAGATCTTCGCGCCTACGTTTCATAAGGTCGGCCCGCTCCACCACTACCGAACGATTGCATACCAAGCTCGCTCCCAACGCGGGCCGAAGACGTGCCACTCTTCTTCCGTCATTTCTCTGCCGCCCGTGCTTTGCGCGACTTCCCGAGCGCTTCTGGCGTCTAGGATGTACGTCGATGAAAGGATGGCTTTAACCGCCGCCTCGTCCTCAGGATGGTTGCGCAAATACTCGATTGCCCTTCGTGTCCGCGCATTGTGCTTCATCTTGCGGAACATGGTTCAGCCTTTGGTCCCAGGCTTTGCGAGTCGCACGCCGGCGCCGCCGCCATTCTCGGGGATAAATACCACGCCAAGACGCTCCATGGCCTGCACCATAGCTGTGAGATTGTTGGCCACGGGGACGGATCGCCCAGCTTCAAAGTTTCGAACCGTCGATAATCCGACCCTTGCAGCCTTGGCGAGATCGTCTTGCGATATGTTGGCCAGCCCTCGGGCCGCTCTGCATTGCTCTGGCGTCATGGTGCGGGTTAATTCCTTTCCCAACTAATTTCACCACCTATAACGAAAATCGTTTGACGTGGCTATAGGCAATGATTTAGGTTGCAATTAACGAAAAGCGTTAACCGATGAACCAGAAGCAAAATGTTCAACCGCTCGGAAATCATGAAGGCAGCCTGGCTGAAGTGGAAAGCCCACTTCGATGCCCGTCCTTACCTAACGCGCAAGCTGAACCGCGCCGACTTCGGTTTCTATCTCGCCGCCGCTTGGCGTGAGGCGAAGGCGGCCCAAATGACCGCGACAGAGCGCCAAGCTGATCGCATCGAGGTTGAGATTGATCGCCTCAAATATCAGTCGTTGCGCGTCAACATCGAACCCCGCCGGCGCCAACTTCAAACCGAGCTTGCAGCCCTCGCCGGATAGGCCGGCACAACCGTTCATCAACAAGGGAGAATGACAATGCCAAACACCTCTGTTTGGGCAGCCGCCGAAGGTGTGCCCGCGATCAAGCGCCGCCGCATGCTGCTCGGGCTCGCGGCCGCTTCAACCGCTGCCGCCGCTGTCACAGCCGCGTCGGCCGCCGGTTGCGCACCTGTCGAAAACCCGGAACTGGTTCGGCTCGGCGGCGGGCTTGCTGCCGTTGCCGAAGAGTACCGAATTGCGGTGGCTGAGCGGAAAGCAATCGTCAAAGAGTGGTCAAAGGTCTGGCCGGTCGCACCTGACGAAATTATCTCAGACAGGCAATACGGCGGCGGCCCAATTGAACGCGACATCACTGGCACTGGCGTCGGGCGTCCAGGCAGTAACGATCGGCCGCTCGTTATTGTGACCTGCGACGATCTGGAATGGGAGCTGACCCGCGCTAAGGGCATCCTCAAGGGCAAATCGATCGACAAGCGGTCAGTTGGTGGCCTTCCTGACCGCGCGGCATGGGAAAATCGGCTCGGCGCTATCGTGGCGCAATATACCGCTGCCTCCAAATACGAGGCTGAGAAGGCGCGTGTTCTTAAGGCGTCTGGCTACAAGGCGGCGAACGAGCGCAAGCATGCGGCGGCGGGTGCGCTGATCGGCATCATCAACAACATCATGGTGCAATCCGAAACGACCATGGCCGGTGTGGTCATCAAGGCTCAAGCCCTTGCGGCGTGGGGTCTCGTTTCAGACTGGCAACGATACACCATCGCCGCCGCGGATTGGGGTCCGGCACTGGCCGCCTCCGTCCTTCGCTTGGCAGGGGAGGCATGACGATGGCCGACGCCAAGGAAAAGATGACTTTCCACGACCTGGAGCCGCTGATCTGCGATGCGGATAACATGATGGACGTTCTCGTGAACATGCTGGATCAGACCGGCCTTACATCCAACGAAGTGGTGCTTACTGACCGGGATCGGGAGCTGATTTCCTTCATGGTCAACGTCGCAGTTGATATGACACAGAAGGTGAGGAAGGCCTATTACGAAGCCTTCGAAGGAAAGGCATCATGAGCGCGCCTTCGGACGACCTCAACGACCTGCAATCCGATATCGGGAACCTGCACCAGTTGCTCGAAGTGCTCTTTGATCGGACCATGGAACAGGAGTTCGAGCGCGACGGCAAGAGGGTCGCATTGCCGGACCAAATATGCGCGCTGGCGATGATCGGTCGGGACCTCGCCGAACGCCTGAACGAAGCGGCGGACGCCTGTCTTAGCAGGGTGCTCGCCGACAGCAGGGCTATGAAAACGGGGGCATGAGCCCTTAACGACTGGAGGATGCCAAGCCCGCTGCGGGGTCGGTCAGCTGCTGCGTCATTCGGATGAACTCCATCGGTCTCCCAGATTGAAAGAAGCATGGGCGCCGGCGGGAAAGACTGCAAGCCGCTTACGAGCGTGAAACGATGGGGACTGACACCCCTTCAGAAGAGCGTCTGAAAACAGACGGGAAACAGGGACAAGTCAGCTCGGAAATTCCATTGCGCTCTATGCGCTTAGGCCGGTTTAATCCCCACTGAAAACAGCGACGGATCAGCTACGGCCGCCAGTTATGCGTTGGGTCCTGCGGCTGCAGCGAGGATGGCTCCCTGATGTCTGGAAACCCTGACAATACAGGCAGGAAATAGGCTGACGGCTCGCTGAAAACAGCGGCGGAACAGCAGCGGCGGCTGACCCTTTTGAACCTTTTGAGTGTTTGCTGAAGGGGCTTATCCAAATTTTCGGCCGCTCGTCGGCGATGCCTCTCCCGCTGATAATACAGTGAGGGAACAGCACCTCCGTGGCGAGCACAAGTATATACGCCACGCTTCGCTGCTAGGCTTCGGCGACGAACCGGAGCGCCCAGGGAACTAAGGGTCCGCCTGCCAAATCCAGTAATGGCCGGCGGACCCTATCAGCGCATGAAGGGACTTTCTATGCGCAGATACGAACTTTGGGCTGGAGTGTCATTTTTCAGCTGGCGACCATTCCTATCACCAAGAATGTAATGGAAACGGCGAAAACTGGTGCAAGCAACCAGCGGGCTTGGTGGACACTATTTTCCATGAGCCGTTTCTCCTCGATGAGTTCGCAAGAACGGGACAAGGAATGTCGCGGTTCCGCGCGACAGCTTGTTCAGACCATTACGTCTAGCGTTTCAGACTTAGGTCCGACGGTTTAAGGAACTAAGGCCGGCCGAGGAACGTTCGTTGGTTAGCTCACGTTGTGGTGAGCTTGGCGCGATGAAGATGCGTCCCGGCAATTTTCAACAAGGAGACAGCTATGAGAATGCATCTTTCCACCGCAGCCGCGGGATTTCTGCTGCTGGCCGGCATTGGTGCCGCTGCTGCTCAGGACGTGATTATCGAACCGCAGCAGGAAACCGTCATCAAGGAATACGTGAAGAAGCAGCCGCTCGCATCGGTGAAAATCCCTGGAGTGGAGCTTAATATCGGCTCGCCCCTCCCAGACACCGTCGAGCTTCACGAGGTCCCGAACGTCAAATACCGTTACGTTGTGGTCGACGGCAGAACCGTCCTTGTCGATCCTGGCACACGCAAGATTGTCAAAGTCTACGACTGATCTCATCGGGGGAGCGATGGGCAGCGGGGCGAGGTGTGGCCGGGCAAATGATGGCCTTGGCAAGTGCCTCGCCCTTCAACTAGACGGTGGCTTCGCTCGCCGAGGCCCCTTTGCGCGCAACAGTCAAGCGCCAGGTTCGCGATGGAGTACGATACCGCTGTCCCTACTCCTTACAGTGCTCGTAGTGGGGGTCGTCCCTAGCTGATCGGTAGTCCGGTGGGCATCTGCGGCCTCATAGGACCTATCCAGAGCCGTATAGGCCGCTCTCGGGCAGCAGTGGGGAGCCTTAATTCTGCCCCCGCAGGATCAACACAAGCGCGGCAAATAGCGCGAAGATCAGACAGAACCACATGCCGCTCTTTTTTCCTTGATGAGATCTGGCGACACCGCAAACGCTTCCTGCATTAGTGGAACCTAATGTAACTCAGCGGATTGAATCGCGTTCCGCGAGTGCCGTTCATGCGTTTGAAGTTCATCCCGCCGCTGATGCCGACGTTGGTAGAGAAGCCTCCCGAGGGCGACGACTGGATTCACGAGGTCAAGTTCGACGGCTACCGATCGCAGATCGTCATAGACGAAGCCGGCACGCGCATCTTCACGCGCAACGGGATGGACTGGACGGCGAAATATCCCGATTTGGTCGAAACGGCCAAAGTGCTCAACGTCGACAGCGCCATCGTCGACGGGGAAATCATTGTCCCGAATGAAGCTGGCCTTGCCGACTTCGCGGCTTTGCGGAAGGCGATTACCCGGCGCCAGCATGACCTCTATTTCGTCGCCTTCGATCTCCTGCATCTCAATGGCCATGACCTTTGCGACCTGCCTCTGGAACATCGGCGCGAACTACTTGTCGGCTTGATCCCCGCGGGAAGTCGCATCCAGTTCAGCGAGTCTCTTCCGGGCGAAACCAAAGCAATCTTTCACCTGCTCGATAAGGCCGGGATGGAGGGGATGGTTTCGAAGCGCCGCAAGAGCAAGTATCGCAGTGGGCGGTCGATCAACTGGGTGAAGGCGAAGTGCTACGCCGTTGACGAATTCGAGCTGCTCGGCGTCGAGCGCGAGGCCGGAAAGCCGGCGTTCGCCCTCATGGGGGAGATCGGCACGCGAAGATATGTCGGGTCTGCCTTTATCAATTCAAGCCGCGAGATCCGCGAGCGGCTATGGAAGCGCGTCCAGGAGCATGCCGGACCGGCGCCGAAGGGCATGAAGCGGCCGGCCACACAATGGGTCAAGCCGGGACTGATCGGCCGCGTGAAGCACCTTCGAGGCGAGGAAGACTTGCGCCACGCCTCGCTGCAGGATTTCCGCGAAGACGATTGAACCTTGGCGCGTTGGTCGGTGCTGAATGCAGCGATTCCCCGCTGCCCGCTAGTTCGCTGGCCCCGTGCCGTGCCATCGGATGAAAGCTGCATCCTTGCCGGTAATGTCCTTCACTGATTTCAACAGGATTTCATGGACCGCTCGAAGCGCTCGATAGTGGTCGCAGGTAGGCGATAGCAGCGGCCGGACAATGCTCTTGTGAAGCTCTTCCGCAGCCGCCATGAAGCGGTCGATCTCGGTGTGTGAAAGTTGCTTGGATGGTTTGGTTCTGGCCATTGTGCGATCTCCGTTAAGTGGATCGCCGCACCGGCACAATGAGGACCATATTCCTAATTCGACCGCAAGAGATATTCTGCAAGAGGGGCGTCGCGACGGTATGGAAGCGTTGGCTGCCCTAGACCCACGCCTCCAGCGCGCGCGCACCCCTCAAAACGGGCTCGGTGGAAGGCTTATTTGACCGTTATTTGACGGTTTTACCTGCCGACGCGCTAAGTAGTTGAAATCCTTGGTACGCCCAAGGGGAATCGAACCCCTGTTCCCGCCGTGAGAGGGCGGTGTCCTGACCGCTAGACGATGGGCGCGTTCAAGAACCGGCGATATAGGCTGACGGCTGGCAAAAAGCAACTAGGGTTAAGGCTGCCGATCGCGCCGGTGAAATACTCAGCTGCAAGCCTAGCGTTTTGGCTCGATCAGGTCCCAGAGATTTCCATAGAGATCGGCGAAAACCGCCACAGTGCCATAGGTCTCGTGCCGGGGCGCCTCATGGAATTCGATGCCCTTTTCGAGCAACAGCGCATGGTCACGGGCAAAATCGTCGGTTTCGAGGAACAAAAAGACCCGCCCGCCGGTCTGGTTGCCGACGGCGTGCCTTTGCGCATCGCCGGATGCCTCGGCGAGAAGCAGCCGCGCGCCCTGCCCGTTGCCCGGCGTGATCGTGACCCAGCGTTTGCCGCCGCCGAGGTCGACATCTTCGGCGACCACAAAACCCAGCCGGTCGACATACCACGAGATCGCCTCGTCATAATTTGCGACGACAAGCGCGACCGTGGCAATGCTGCGGTGTTCGGCAAAACCGGTCATTTGTTCCTGATCGAAAAACGGCCGACGATGCGGCGCTCGGTAATGTCATAGACGAAGATGGCGCGGCTGCCGTCGGGCAGCTCGGTGTCGATCGACAGGTGATTGCCGGACAGCGATTGGCTGATCACCCTGGCGCCGACCGGCAGCACGATGTCGCCGTTGACCGTTTCGCCGATCGGCACCTGGATGTCGCTGCTCAGCGGAGGGGCGGCAGGCGGCGCGTTGCGCGCTTTGTAGACAAGCGCCGCGATCACCACCATAAGGGCGAGGAACAGCAGGCCGAGATTGATGGCGACGAAGCGGACGAGCTTCCTCCGCACCTTTTCGACCTCGGGGTCGAGCGGCTTTTCCTCGTCTTCGTCGGCAAGCGGCCGGGCCATGGCAGCAGATTCCGGAACTGTTTTCGATGAGCGCTCATAACGAAGAGGTCAGACAATTAATAGGGGCCGGACCGATCGTGCTGGAGGCGGGCGCCGATGCGGCCGGCCAGCGGCTCGACCAATGGCTGGCGGCCAGGCTCGGCCCCGACATGTCGCGCAGCCGGGTACAGATGCTGATAAAGCAGGGCGCCGTCAGGATCGGCGGCAGGCCAGCCAGCGAAACGAAGCGCAAGATGGCACAAGGTGACAGCGTGTCGGTCGACATGCCGGAGCCGGAACCGGCGGAGCCGCAAGGCGAAGATATTGCGCTGGACGTCCTCTACGAGGACAGCGAGCTGATCGTCATCAACAAGCCGGCCGGGCTGGTCGTACATCCCGGCGCCGGCAACTGGACCGGCACGCTGGTCAACGCGCTGATCCATCATTGCGGCGACAGCCTGTCCGGCATCGGCGGCGTGAGACGGCCGGGCATCGTCCACCGCCTCGACAAGGAGACCAGCGGCGTCATGGTCGTCGCCAAGACCGATCGCGCCCACAAGGCGTTGTCGGAGGCCTTTGCCGACCACGGCCTGACCGGCGATCTCGAGCGGGCGTATCTGGCGTTGGTCTGGGGCATACCGGCAAGGCCGACCGGGACGGTCGACGCGCCGCTCGGCCGCGCCGCCGACCGGGTACGCCGCGCCGTGGTGCCGCAAGGCCGCGACGATGCCCGCCACGCCGTCACGCATTTCACCGTCGTTGAGCGCTTTGGCGAGCAGCAGCAGGAATTCGCCACGGCGAGCCTGGTCGAATGCCGGCTGGAAACCGGTCGCACTCACCAGATACGCGTCCACATGGCCCATATCGGCCATCCGGTGATTGGCGACCCCGAATACGGCCAGGCTTTCCGCACCAAGGCCAATCGGTTGCCCGAGCCGCTAAGAAGCAAGGTAAAGGCGTTTCCGCGACAAGCTTTGCACGCCCGCCTCCTTGCATTTCGGCATCCGGATACCCATCTAACGATGAGGTTCGAAGCACCGATACCGTGGGACATGGAGGAACTCGTCGACGGCTTCCGCAAGCTCTGAACCAACCACCTGAAAACCTGACCGGCGTTGTTCACTTCAACGTGACACACTGTTTCGTGTTGAACAAATGCCTGTCTTTCTGGTTTTGTTCCTATATATGTCGGTTGGCGCGAATGTGCCTTTGGCATTCGCGCCACATGCCCGCCGCGTTTCGGGGGCATCACTCCAATAGAGAGGGGGCGCTATCATGGCCCAGTCATTACCCAGTATCGTTTCCGGCGAAGGCGGTCTCAGCCGCTACCTGGAAGAAATCCGCCGCTTTCCGATGCTTCAGCCGCAGGAAGAGTACATGCTCGCCAAGCGCTATGCCGAGCATGAGGACACCACGGCTGCGCACAAGCTCGTCACCAGCCACCTTCGGCTCGTCGCCAAGATCGCCATGGGCTATCGCGGCTATGGCCTGCCGATCGGTGAGGTGATCTCGGAAGGCAATGTCGGCCTGATGCAGGCCGTCAAGAAATTCGAACCGGAGCGCGGTTTCCGTCTCGCCACCTATGCGATGTGGTGGATCAAGGCCTCTATCCAGGAATACATCCTGCGCTCGTGGAGCCTGGTCAAGATGGGCACCACCGCCAACCAGAAGCGCCTGTTCTTCAACCTGCGCAAGGTGAAGGGCAAGATCCAGGCGCTCGACGAAGGCGATTTGAAGCCCGACCAGATCACCGAGATTGCCACCCGGCTGAACGTCTCGGAAGCGGAAGTCGTGTCGATGAACCGCCGTCTGTCGGGCGACGCCTCGCTCAATGCGCCCATCCGGGCCAGTGAAGGCGAGTCCGGCGAATGGCAGGACTGGCTGGTCGACGACCACGAAAGCCAGGAAGAGATGCTGATCGAGCAGGACGAGCTGGAAAACCGGCGCGGCATGCTGTCGGGCGCTCTTGCCGTGCTCAACGACCGCGAACGCCGCATCTTCGAGGCGCGCCGCCTCGCCGATGAGCCGTTGACGCTTGAAGAGCTGTCGGCCGAGTTCGATATCAGCCGCGAGCGCGTGCGCCAGATCGAGGTGCGCGCCTTCGAGAAGGTGCAGGACGCGGTCAAGGCCGCAGCCAAGCGCCAGACGCAGGCGCTGCGCACCATCGAGGCGCAGCCGGCGGCGTAAGGCCTTCCAAGGGAACAAATAACGGCGGCGTCAGGTAACTGGCGCCGCCGTTTCTTTTTAGAGGGTTGCCGGTTCCGCGGCGCCTTTTGCGGATGTCCGATCCGCCGTCGTAATTGCTCAGTAGTCTCGCCATGGCGTCCGCAGACGATCTCATCCACAGCGGTATTATCGCAATTTTCCCCAAGCCCTGAAAACCGCAACGCTGCAAGCTGTAGCGGCAATGTTCCGCGCCGACCGGGGCATTTCAAAACCCGGCGCTTGCGACAGGCGGGGGCGACAACGGGCGCCGGGGCCGCGCCGGGCAGTTGAGCCTATTGAAAACGAAAGGCAGTGTGACGATGACCATTTCTCCGTTCCTGGCCGCTCTCGGATCCGAAGGTCCGCCAGCCGACCGAGCGAAAGACATGGCCCTGTATGGATGGCTAATTGGAAGCTGGGAAATGGACTCGGTCCACTACCTCGACGACGGCGCAATCCAAAAATGGGATGGCGAATGCCATTTTGGCTGGGTGCTCGAAGGCCGCGCGATTCAGGACGTTTGGATCAGGCCCAAGCGCCCTGCGCCGTCGACGATGTATGGTACGACCTTGCGCATCTTCGACCCTGGGATCGATGGCTGGCATATCATATGGAACGACCCGCTCAACCAGGATCGCTCGCGCCAGATCGGCCGGGCCGAGGGTAAGGACATTGTCCAGCTCGGCAATGACTCGCGCGGTCTGCAAACTCGATGGCGTTTCACTGAGATCACTGCCACCAGCTTCCATTGGATCGGCGAGGAAAGATCTTCCGAGAGCAACCCTTGGCAAATCACGTATGAACATTTAGCCCGCCGAACAAAACCCTGACGCTGGACTAAACACTTAGCTGGCGTCTGCGCCGCTCCTCATCCGGCTACCGCAACCGTCTTCCGCATGGACCTATCGGATGCAAACATCGCAAAAATCGAATCAGGATCAATAACTTGGATGACCATCGCAGAACGATGAGGGCGGCGCCGAGTCTGAAATAGCATTGTAGTGCCAGCGACCCATCTCCTCACAGGCAATCGAGCGGAAATTTCAGATAGCGCCGCCCGTTGGATTCCGGTTCCGGCAGGCGTCCACCATTCATATTGACCTGCAGCGCGTGCAGGATCAGCCGCGGCATCGGCAACGTCCTGTCGCGGGCCTGGCGGAGCGCGACGAAGTCGGCTTCCGTCTTGCAGCCGGCAACATGGATGTTGCCGGCTTTCTGCTCCGCGACCGTGCTTTCCCACCGCGCTTCGCGACCGCCCGGCTGGTAGTCGTGACCGACGAACAGACGTGTCTCGTCCGGCAGCGCCAGGATGTCCTCGATCGAACGCCAGAGCCGCTCGGCACTGCCGCCCGGAAAGTCTGTCCTTGCGGTGCCGCTGTCCGGCATGAACAGCGTGTCGTGGATGAAGGCGGCGTCGCCAATGACGTAAGCGATCGAGGCCAGTGTGTGGCCCGGCGAGAACAGCACTCTTGCCGGAAGGCCGCCGACCGAAAAAGTTGCGCCGTCGGCGAACAGCCTGTCCCATTGCGAACCGTCGGCGGGGAATTCCGGCCAGTTGTAGATCACCTTCCACAATTTCTGGACGTCGATGACCTTTTCGCCGATTGCCGTCGGCGCTCCGGTTCTCCCCCTCAGATAATGGGCGGCGGAGAAATGATCGGCATGCGGATGCGTGTCGAGGATCCACTCGACCTCCAGCCCGCTTTCCCTGACGAAGTCGAGCAGGGCGTCGGCGTTTTTCGTTGCCGTTGCACCGGACCTTTCGTCGAAGTCGAGCACCGGATCTATGATGGCGCATTTGCGGGTCGCCATGTCGGCGACCACATACTGGACGGACCCGCTCGGCTTGTCATAGAAGCCGGTGACCTGCGACCTGGCCGATAATGCGTCCAATCCCAGCCCCCTTGATCCTCACCGTGGCAGGAATGACTTTCTCTGCCACGGCAAATGAAAGGCATGGTTGTCCGTCAACCAGGCGCCGTCAAGCACCCCATACTCACACGACCAGGAAAACCGAAAATTCTCCGTGCCGCCTCTGCCTGCTCAGGCGGAAGGCTGCTTGGTTTTCCTGAGATATGGCAGGATCGTCTCGTAGGCGCCGAAGCGCTTGATGGCATCCTCATTGGAGACGGCAGCGGTGATGATGACGTCCTCGCCCTGCTTCCAGTTCGCCGGCGTCGCCACCTGGTGCTTGGCGGTCAGCTGCATGGAATCGATGGCGCGCAGGATTTCGTCGAAGTTGCGGCCGGTCGTCATCGGATAGGTGAGAACCAGCTTGATCTTCTTGTCGGGCCCGATGACGTAAACCGAACGCACCGTGGCATTGTCGGCGGGCGTGCGGCCTTCCGAGCTCTCGCCGGCACCCGCCGGCAGCATCTCGTAAAGCTTGGCGACCTTGAGATCCTTGTCGCCGATCAGCGGGTAGTTCACCGAATGACCGGTCGCGGTCTTGATGTCGTTCTGCCACTTTTCATGGCTTTGGACGGGATCGACCGAGATGCCGATGATCTTGACGTTGCGCTTCCTGAACTCGCCTTCGAGCCCGGCCATTGTGCCGAGTTCGGTCGTGCAAACCGGCGTAAAGTTCTTGGGATGGCTGAACAATACCGCCCAGCCGTCGCCGATCCATTCATGGAAGCTGATCGGTCCTTGCGTGGTCTCAGCGGTGAAGTCCGGTGCGATATCGTTGATGCGAAGGCTCATGACGTGTCCCTTACCCTGTGCGTGCAGATCGCAGCCGGCGTTGCCCGGCGCTGCTTTTGCCTTTCTATCACTCCGGCGTCATCCTTCAAACGCCTGTTGCGCCGGCATCAAGGCCGGCGGCGAAATATTTTCATTGCTTCTCGGCAAATGCAGCAGGAATTTTCGCTGCGCTGGTTCAGGCCTTGTTCACTGCCAGCGTCGTCGCCAGGTCTTCCATGCGCTGGGCCAGTGCGCCGAGCGCCCCGGTCAGCACGGAATCGTTCTTGTCGGCCTTGGTCAGTGCGTCGTCGCGCGTCTTGCGCAGCGTCAGCACTTCGCTTTCCATGCCCTTGACCCGCTTCTGCAGTTCCGAAAGCTCGTCCATGACCATGATGCCGGCCATCACGGTCAGCCGCTGGTCGCCGATCTCGCCAAAAGAATCCTTCAGATGCGAGACATAGCGGTCGAAGCGCTCGGCAAGATCGATCAGATGCTCTTCCTGGCCCTCGTCGCAGGCCATCCGATACTGCTTGCCGTCGATGGAAACCGTGACTTGTGCCATTGGCCTACCTGTCCAGTACCGCGCGGATGGTTTCCATGGCTGTCACCAGCCTTCGCGACACTTCCTTGTTGGCATCTTCCAGCCGTTCGGCGCGGGCCTCGGAATTGTCGAGCTCCTGCGCCAGCCGCGAGCGGTCGGCGTTCATCCGCTGCACTTCGGCCTCGGCTTCCGAATAGTCCCGCTCGTGCTCGAGCTTGGCCGCGACGGCGTTTTCCAGCCCTTCGATGGCCTTACCCAGCCTGGCAATGACTTCCTTGAGGGTCGTTTCCCCGGTCATGGCTTTCGTCCTGCGCCCTGCCCATCACCGAATCATCCACGTTCAGAACGCGTTATCCCTGAAACATTACGCGTCGTGTGAACCGCACGTCAATAAAGCTGTCGCGACTGTCCCCTGCTAACGCTAATGTAAGTCGCGCATGGCCATCACAAGACCGGCAAAAGCACACCGATTTGTTGACTAAAAGGCCGCGCCTGCTATGTGTCGCGCACCCTTTTCAAGGGCTTTCCCAAGGCCCAAACCCCCATTTTGGAGGAAGCATGACTTCGCGCGAACAACATGACCGGATGGCCAATGCGATCCGTTTTCTCGCCATGGACGCTGTGGAGAAGGCAAACTCCGGCCATCCCGGATTGCCCATGGGCTGCGCCGACATCGCCACGGTGCTGTTCACCCGCTTTCTCAAATACGATCCGAAGAACCCGCATTGGCCGGACCGCGATCGCTTTATCCTGTCGGCCGGCCACGGCTCGATGCTGCTTTACTCGCTGCTCTATCTGACCGGCTACGAAGACATCACCATCGACCAGATCAAGCAGTTCCGCCAATTGGGGTCGAGGACCGCGGGCCACCCGGAATACGGCCATGCCGCCGGCATCGAGACGACGACAGGCCCACTCGGCCAGGGCCTTGCCAATTCGGTCGGCTTCGCACTCGGCGAGCGCATCATGAATGCCGCTTTCGGCAATGATCTCGTCGACCACTACACCTATGTGCTGGCCGGCGACGGCTGCCTGATGGAAGGCGTATCCCAGGAAGCCATCGCGCTTGCCGGGCATCTGAAGCTGAACAAGCTGATCGTCTTCTGGGACAACAACAACATCTCGATCGATGGCCCAGTGTCGCTCGCCGATAACACCGATCAGGTCGCCCGCTTCCAGGCGTCCGGCTGGAATGCCAGCCATATCGACGGCCAGGACCCGGAAGCGATCGCCTATGCCATCGAAGCGGCCCGCCACTCCGACAAGCCGACGATGATCGCCTGCAAGACGACCATCGGCTTCGGCGCGCCGACCAAGGCCGGCACCAACAAGGCGCATGGCTCGCCGCTCGGCGCCGAGGAAATCGCTGGCGCCAGAAAATTCTTCGGCTGGGATTATCCGCCCTTCGAGGTTCCGGCCGATATCCTCGACGCATGGCGTATCGCCGGGCGGACCGGCGTCAAGGCGCGCACCGACTGGGAAAGCCGGCTTGCCAAGGCTGATGCCAAATTGCGCGCAGAGTTCGAACGCCGCATCAGTGGCACGCTGCCAGCCAACTTCGACGCCGTCATTGGCGATTACAAGAAGAAGCTCGTCGCCGACAAGCCGAAGGTCGCCACCCGTAAGTCATCGGAAATGGCGCTGGAGGTCATCAACGGCGCCGTGCCCGAAACCATCGGCGGCTCGGCCGATTTGACCGGCTCCAACAACACCAAGACTAGCCAGACCAAGAACATCACCGCCGACGATTACGGCCAGCGCTACGTTCATTACGGCGTTCGCGAGCACGGCATGGCGGCCGCGCTCAACGGGCTGACATTGCATGGCGGCATTATCGCCTATGGCGGCACTTTCATGTGCTTTTCCGATTATGCCCGTCCGGCGATGCGGCTTGCTTCGCTGATGGGCATCCGCTCGATCTTCGTCATGACCCATGATTCCATCGGCCTTGGCGAAGACGGCCCGACCCATCAGCCGGTCGAGCATCTGGCAGCACTTCGCGCCATTCCGAACCACAATGTCTTCCGCCCGGCCGACGCGGTGGAAACCGCGGAATGCTGGCAGTTGGCCATTGAGTCGGAAAAGACGCCTTCGACATTGGCGCTGACCCGGCAGAACCTGCCGACGGTACGCAACGACTTCGTTGCGGAAAACCTCTCCAGCCGCGGCGCCTATGAACTTGCCGCCGCCAGTGGCGAGGCGGCGGTGACGATCTTCGCTTCGGGCTCCGAGGTCGAGATCGCGCTGGCCGCCCGCGAGGCCTTGGAAAAGCACGGCCACGCGACCCGCGTCGTCTCGGTGCCGTGCTTCGAATTGTTCGACAAGCAGAGCGCCGACTATCGCAGCAGGACGATCGGCAATGCGCCGCTCAAGATTGCCATCGAAGCCGGCATCCGTCAGGGCTGGGATCACTTCATCGGCACCGACGGCATCTTTGTCGGCATGACCGGCTTCGGCGCCTCCGGCACCATCGAACAGCTCTACCCGCATTTCGGCATCACAGCCGAGGCAACGGTGAAGGCGGCGGAAGCCCGTCTGCATGGCAAATGAAAGTGAGCCCCGCCCGGCAAAGGCTGGCATAGCGGTTTTGCCGGGCGGTGGAGCACTAATCGATTTAAATCCACGCCTCGGCGGCTGGATTCTTTGCCCGTCCGCCGTTATGAAGCTGCGGACTTGATCTTCGGCCTCCAACTCCCAGGGAGAGAACAATGACCGTCAGAGTTGCCATCAACGGATTCGGCCGCATCGGCCGCAACATCCTGCGCGCCATCCATGAATCCGGCCGCAAGGATATCGACGTCGTCGCGGTCAACGATCTCGGCCCGGTCGAGACCAACGCGCATCTGCTGCGCTTCGACAGCGTCCATGGCCGCTTTCCGCACGAGGTGACGGTTGACGGTGACCAGATCATCGTCGGCAAGGAAAAATTCAAGGTCACCGCGATCAAGGATCCGACGCAACTGCCCTGGAAGGAGCTTGGCATCGACATCGCGCTCGAATGCACCGGCATCTTCACCGCCCGCGACAAGGCCGTCGCCCATCTGACCGCCGGTGCCAAGCGCGTTCTCGTCTCCGCTCCGGCAGAGGGCGCCGATCTCACCGTCGTCTATGGCATCAATCACGACAAGCTGACCAAGGACCACATCGTCATCTCGAACGCCTCCTGCACCACCAACTGCCTGGCGCCGCTGGCGGCCGTGCTGAATGAGGCGGTCGGCATCGAGAAGGGCATGATGACGACGATCCATTCCTACACCGGCGACCAGCCGACGCTGGACACCATGCACAAGGACCTCTACCGCGCCCGCGCCGCCGCGCTGTCGCAGATTCCGACCTCGACCGGTGCTGCCAAGGCCATCGGCCTGGTACTGCCCGAACTCAAGGGCAAGCTCGACGGCATCTCCATCCGCGTGCCGACCCCGAACGTCTCGCTCGTCGATTTCAAGTTCATCGCCAAGCGGCCGACCACCGTCCAGGAGATCAATGACGCGGTGATCGCCGCCTCGAACGGCAAGCTGAAGGGCATCCTCGCCGTTACCCGTCACCCCAATGTTTCGATCGACTTCAACCATGATCCGCATTCCTCGATCGTGGCGCTCGACCAGACCAAGGTCATGGACGGCAACTTCGTTTCGGTGCTGTCGTGGTACGACAATGAGTGGGGCTTTTCCAACCGCATGGGCGATACCGCCGTCGCCTTCGGCAAGACCATCGCCTGATCGCAGAGCCAGCTTCTCGACCTGGAGACGCCCGGCTCAGTCCGGGCGTTTTTCATTGCAGCACGAACCGCCGAGGCACGCTCCGCTGCTCGGGGGTGCCAAAACTTTCGACGATCGGCAGCGTGGGGCAAAAAGCCACGCTGCTGCCTTGCAGCGGCCATGTCTTCGCCCCACTCTCCCGTGATGCCGGAGCATATCGACTAGGGGCGACCAACGAATGGAGCATGGTATCTATCTTGTGACGCTCGTTGGCGCAGCACTTGTCGTTGCCGCCGCGTTTTCAAGCCTGATCGCCTTCCGTTTCGGCGCCCCTCTCCTGCTGCTGTTTCTCTGCATCGGCCTCGCCACCGGAACCGACGGTCTCGGCATCCATTTCGACAATGCCCGAGTTGCTTATTTTGCCGGCTCATTGGCGCTGGCGGTCATCCTTTTCGATTCCGGCTTTGGCACGCCGCTCAACGCCTTGCGGCAGGCGGCCGGGCCGGCGCTGTCGCTGGCCACATTCGGCGTCCTTTTGACCACCGGACTCTTCGGCGCCGCCGCCTATTATCTGCTCGACCTGACCTGGCTGGAATCCTTCCTGCTCGGTGCCGCCGTCGCCTCGACCGACGCCGCGGCGGTGTTCTTCCTGCTGCGCGCCGGCGAGATTAATTTGCGCGAGCGCGTGCGGTCCACGCTCGAGGTGGAATCCGGCACAAATGACCCGATCGCCATCTTCCTGACCATCACGCTGGTCGAGGTCATCGCCGCCAATACCCACCCCGAGGCCAAGGTGCTGGTCACCGATCTTGCCGTCGGCTTCCTTGTCAACATGGGGCTCGGCGCGGTCATCGGCATTCTCGGCGGCATGGCCATCGTGCGCCTTGTCGATCGCCTCAATCTCGATCACGGCCTGCTGCCGATCTTCGTGCTGACGCTGTCGCTTATGGTGTTCGCTGCCGCCGGTGCCGTCGGGGGCTCCGGCTTTCTGGCGGTCTATCTCGCAGGCCTGATTGCCGGCAATTCCGATATCCGGGCCGTCACCATCCTCAAGCGCTTCCAGGACGGCATGTCGTGGCTGGCGCAGATCATCATGTTCCTGATCCTCGGCCTGTTCGCGACGCCTTCGCAATTTCCGGCGATCCTGGTGCCGGCAGTGCTGCTCGGCCTGTTCCTGGTATTTGTGGCACGGCCAATCGCCGTCTGGCTCTGCCTGGTGCCGTTCCGTCTGCCACGCCCGGAAGTCGCCTTCGTCTCGTGGGTTGGCCTGCGTGGTGCCGTGTCGATCCTGCTTGCCATCACGCCGCTGCTCGGCGGTCTTGAGAACGGCCGCCTCATCTTCAACACTGCCTTCATCATCGTGCTGGTCTCGCTGATCATCCAGGGATGGACCGTCGGGCCGCTGGCGCGCCGTCTCGGCCTTATCGTGCCGGCCCGCCTGGGACCGCTCGACAAGGTCGAATTGGAACTGCCGGGCTCCGCCCATCATGAGCTTCTCGCCTACCGCGTGGCACCTGGCAGCCCGGTGGCGCGCGGCGAACGCATTCCGCGCTGGGCGCGGCCGTCGCTGGTGCTGCGCGACGGACGCTCGATGCGCTTCCAGGATATGGGCCGGCTGGCGGCCGGCGACCATGTCTACATCTTCGTGCCGGACCGCTATCCGCGCCTGCTCGACAAGCTGTTCGCCAGCCGTGCCGTGGTCGATCCCGAGGACGCGGATTTCTTCGGGGCCTTCGCCGTCGATCCGTCACGCCCCGCCGAGGAACTGGAGACCGCCTACGCGCCGGGCCTGACCGAAGCGGAACGCAAGCTCAGCATTGGCGACCTGGTCACTACGCGGCTCGGCGGCCACGCCGAATACGCCGACCGCGTGCTGCTCGGTCCGATCGAGCTGATCGTCCGCGACGTCGACGACAAGGGCAGGATCACCGGCCTTGGCCTGTCCTTTGAGCCGACCGCGCCGGTGGCGCGCGTTCCGGTGTTCCTCAGCGCCGGCGAAATCCGCGATCGCATCGCCGCCATCATCCGCAACCGGCGCAAGCCGGCCGAGGCGCAGGCGGTCGAGGCGGCGGCCGAGATGGAACCGGTTCCGCAGCCCGTGGTGGAAAAGACAACTGGCGACGGCTGACCGCTGTCCACCCGAGCCGCGGAACCCTGCCGCGAGGCTGAAGAATGGCTCGGCAACTGGTGTGGCGGGTCCATGTGGTCCGACATCGCCGGAAATGATCCCGATCGGCCGGTTGCGAGGGCGTCCGGCCGATCAGTCGCCAATTCTCCGGCGCGCCATAGGGGCGCGCTTAATTGTTGCGGGCCGCTACGAACTGCGCCGCTTGTTTCAGAAGCGCAGCCTGCTCGCCAAAAGGTTCGAGCAACGCATGAGCCTGGTCAACGAGGCCATGGAGCTGGCCCCGCGCCCAGTCCGGTCCGTGCAGCGCGACCAGCGTCGCCTTGCCGGCCGCGGCATCCTTGCCGGTCGCCTTGCCCATCTGATGCGCGTCGGCGGTCAGGTCGAGCAGATCGTCGGCAAGCTGAAAGGCAAGCCCGATCGCCGAGCCGAACTCGGCCAGCCTTTCGCGGTCGCCCGACGGCGCGCCGGCAAGGATAGCGCCCGCTTCGCAGGCAAAGCGGATCAGCGCACCGGTTTTCATCGCCTGAAGCCGGATGATGCCGGCCTCGTCCGGCCGGCTTTGTTCGGCTTCGAGATCGAGCATCTGGCCGCCGACCATGCTTCCCGCCCCGGCGGCGCGGGCCAGTGCCAGCACCAGCGTTGCCCTGCGCTCGGCCGGCAGCATTGTCGCCTCGTCGGCAAGGATGTCGAAGGCAAGTGTCAGCAAGGCGTCGCCCGCAAGAATGGCGGTCGCCTCATCGAAAGCCCTGTGCACGGTCGGCTGGCCGCGGCGCAAATCGTCGTCGTCCATGGCCGGCAGATCGTCATGGATGAGCGAATAGCAGTGCACGCATTCGAGCGCCGCCGCGACGCGCAGCGCCGCCTCGCCGTCGGCTGAAAACAGTGCAGCACTTTCCATGACCAGGAAGGGACGCAGTCGTTTGCCGCCGTTCAGCACGCCATGTCGCATTGCCGCCATCAGGCGTTCGGGCCGCGCGACCTCGCCCGAAAGCGTCCGTCCGTCGAGCAACCGCCTCAGCAGCGCCTCGAGCGGAACTGCCCGGGCAATAAGTGCAGCTTCGAACGCCATTTGGTCGTCTTTCGTCATGGTCGGGAGCGGTAGCCGACACTCAGACGTTGCGCAAGAAGCCAAGCGCCATTATGCCGGGGGCAGGGAGTAGCGCGGACTGGGTGGCTTGGCGGAACCGATCGTCGATCACGAAACCGAAGGGTTGGACATGGCGAGACCGAGACGCGGCAGCCGCATCGGTCTTCAACGCTGGGTCCGGCGCGGCATCGCCGTCGCGGTCGTGCTGGCGCTGGTGCCGGTGGTGCTGACCTTCCTGTACCTGCCGACATTCGTGCATCCGGTGTCGACATTGATGCTGAAGGACCTGGCGACGTTTTCTGGCTACGATCGGCGCTGGGTTTCCATCGACGATGTCGCGCCGGTGCTGGCATATTCGGTCATCATGTCGGAGGACGGGCAGTTCTGTTTCCATCGCGGCGTCGATCTGGGCGAGTTGCGCGGCGTCGTCGACGATGCGCTCGCCGGCGAGATGACACGTGGCGCCTCGACCATCACCATGCAGACGGTAAAGAATCTTTATCTATGGTCGCGGCCGTTGGGCTCGGTCCGTAAGGTCGTGGAACTGCCGCTGGCCGTCTATTTCGATGCGGTGCTGTCGAAACGGCGGATCATGGAGATCTACCTCAACATCGCCGAATGGGGACCGGGCATCTACGGCATCGAGGCCGCCGCCCAGCATCATTTCGGCGTCTCGGCAAAACAGCTGTCGCGCCGGCAGGCAGCGCTGCTTGCCGTCACCTTGCCGAATCCGATCGTGCGCAATCCGGCGAAGCCCGGGCCGGGACTGAGGCGGCTTGCCGCGTTGATCGAACGGCGCGCCGGCCGCGCCGGCGCCTATGTCGGTTGCCTGCGATAGTGTCAAAAAAAAACACGGCGACGCTGGCCAAAACGCCGTCGGGCGTGTATAGGCACCCGACTTTCTCAGATTCCGGCCCCTGATGTGGCCCTTTCACGAGGGCCGCCGGGGCGTTTTGACCATGTAGTGGAGCATATCCATGGCCGTTCCGAAACGAAAAACCTCTCCGTCGAAGCGCGGCATGCGCCGTTCTGCCGACGCACTGAAGGCCCCGACCTATGTCGAGGACAAGAACTCCGGCGAGATGCGCCGTCCGCACCATATCGACCTGAAGACCGGCATGTATCGCGGTCGCCAGGTTCTGGAGCCGAAGGAAAGCTGAGAGAGCTTTCGACGGTTTATGGGTTGCGAAACGACCGGCCATTGGCCGGTCTTTTTGCGTTTGCGACAACTGATCGTATCAGCCGGGCCTGACATTGTTGTTTCACGCCGTCTTTGTCCGTGTTTATCGGCCGCACGAAAATTCTTGACGGCGAACGCCGGGCGCACTCTACAAAGATCAGTCCAACCGGAGCCGCCACATGTTCGGTGCCATCCCGCTGCTGATCGTGCCTTTCATCCTCTACAATCTCGGGCTTCTGGGAATATTCGGCAGCGGCGACGATCCGTGGGCCACCGAAATGTTTTCGGTCCGGATGATGTCGGGTGGCGTGTTCTCGATGACCCTCGGCGACCTCATCGTGCTGATCGCACTGATCTTCTTGTTCGTCGAAGTGGTGAAGTCGACGCGCACGACAAATGCCTCGATCATGGACCATCTTTTGTCGACCTTCGTCTTTGTGGCCTATCTGGTCGAGTTCCTGCTGGTGAAGGGCGCCGCCCATTCCGTTTTCTTCACACTGATGGTCATAGCGCTGATCGACGTGCTGGCCGGCTTTTCGGTGTCGATGCGGTCGGCCACCCGCGACATCAATATGAGTTAAGGATCCCGACTCAGCCCGGGTCAGCGGTGAAGCCAGCCGCCTCGACGCCGGCGATGGCTGCCGTTTCATCATTGTCGGACGTGTCGCCGGAAATACCGATGGCGCCGATGATCGTGCCGGCGTTGTCGCGGATCAGCACGCCGCCGACGACCGGCAGGACGCGCCCGCCCGACACGTCGGAGACGCCGGCGATCAGATGCGGGCGCTCCTTGGCGAAAGCTTCCACCCGGCGCGAGCCCATGCCGATAGCGAGCGCGCCATAGGCCTTGCCGGCCGACATTTGCGGACGCAGGAAAGAGGCGCCGTCCTGACGCTGGAACGCGACCAGATGGGCGCCGGCGTCGAGCACCGAGACGCCAAGCGGCCTGAGCTTGAGCTCGGCACCCTTGGCAAAGGCGGCGGCGATGATTTCAAGGGCTTTGTCGAGCGTCAGTGCGGTCATGGCCGTCTCCTAAACGCGCCAGTTATCAACCGGCAGAACAGACTCCGAGTGAACTGTTTCGCGTGCGAAAGGAAGCATGCATTCTGGGAGCGCCGGCCTATTTCTTCTTGGCGCGAGGCTTCTTCACCGGGGCCGGAGGCGCATTGGCCAGGTCTTCCGCTTCCTTGGCGAGGCGCAGCGCCCGCAGCTTGTTGGTCTTGGCTTGGCGAGCGTCGCTCTCGGCGACATATTCCGCCATCGCCTTCTGGCGAACCGTGGCTGCCTCTTCCTGTTTCTTGAAACGCAAATCGGCCCGCGCACGGGCAGTGTCCTTAGAGTTCTCGACCAAGAGCGTTATCCAATCCGTAAATTATCTTCAGTCCCTTGATAGCAGAGCCAGCCCGCAATTGGGAAAATAAGTTGGTCATGGCGCCGGATCGCAGCCGACTCGCTCCGCCTTGCGGGCGACTACCGCATCGTATCCGGCCTGCAAAGTCGCGCGGACGGTGGGTCCAGATGGGGCGGGAGACGCACCCAGATGCTCGTGGCGCAACTCGTTCATGAACTTATCCCACATCGGCGGGCCGCCTTTTTCCAGAAGCTCGGCACGGATAGAGAGCTCTTCGCTGACCGGCAGCCAGACGCGGCCCCAGGCGCCGAGATGCGCCAGGATCGGCACCAGCGTAATCGCCATTTCGGTCAGGCTGTAGATCGCCTTTTGCTTGTGGGAGGGATCGTCCGCCTTGGTCAGCATGCCGAGCTCCATCAGCCGCTTCAGCCGGTCGGCGAGGATGTTGGAGGCGATGCCCTCCATCGAGCCGTTGAGCAGTTCGCGAAAGTGGCGTCTGCCGCCGAAGATGATGTCGCGAAGGATGATCAGGCTCCACCGGTCACCGAACACTTCGAGCGACAGGTTGATGGGGCATCCGGACCGACGATCGATGTTCATGCGAATCTCCAAAAACCGGTTGCACTATCGTATCGGTTTTAATATCGTGCAACTGATTGCAACTTGCAATCGGATTTGCAGCCCAAGGAGGAAAGTCATGAGAAACGCCGAACACCCCGAAATCGTATCCCAGACGTTCGGCGATCCGGCCCATCCGGCGGTGTTGTTGATCATGGGCGCGATGGCTTCCATGCTTTGGTGGCCCGAAGCGTTTTGCGGAAGCTGGCCGGCGAGGGTCGCTTCGTGATCCGCTATGACAATCGCGATACCGGCCGTTCGACCAAATACGCGCCGGGCGAGCCGCCTTATACATTCGACGACATGGTGGACGATGCCGTCCGCGTCCTTGACGACCAGGGAATCCGAAAGGCGCACGTGGTCGGCATGTCGATGGGCGGTATGATCGCGCAGCTCGTTGCGTTGAAATACCCGCCGCGTGTCAATTCGCTGACGGTGATCAGCAGCTCGCCCCTGGGCATCGATACGTCGCATTTGCCCGGAACCACCGAGGCCTATAGGAAACATTCGGCCGAAGGCGCCAAGGTCGACTGGTCTGACCGTGGCCAAGCGGTCGATTTCATGGTCAAAAACGCGCGTGCGCTCGCCGGCACCGCGCATCCGTTCGATGAGGCGCGGACGAGAGCGTTCGTGGAACAGGACTACGACCGGTCCGGCGGCTTTCTCAGCGCGACCAATCACTTCATGCTCAAGGGCGGCGAAGATCGGAGCGGCGAGGACTGGACGGGGCGGCTGCACGAGATGAAGATTCCGCTCCTCGTTATCCACGGCACCGACGATCCGATCTTTCCAGCCGAGCATGGCGCCGCTCTTGCCGACGCGGTCGCCGGTGCAAGACTGGTCCGGATCGAGGGCGGCGGCCACGAGCTGCATCCCGACGATTGGGCCGCGATCATCGATGCGATCGTCGCCCACAGCCGGGCCACGTAGCAGCGGGCCGAACCTTGACACCGGATGCCCGCGAGACGAAGCACCAAAGATAGGAGCAAAAATGTCCCTGACGATGCATCTTCATCCGCTGGCCTCCTTCTGCTGGAAACCGCTGATCGCGCTCTATGAGAACGGCACGCCATTCACATCGGTCGTCGTCGATCTCGGCAACGAACAGTCGCGCGCGGCGTTCCTGAAATTGTGGCCGGCCGGCAAGATGCCGGTGCTGCGCGATGAGGCGCTGGACCGGACCGTGCCGGAATCGACGATCGTCATCGAATATCTCAACGCGTATTATCCCGGACCGGTCGAGCTGATCCCCGGCGATCTCGATCTCGCCCGTCAGACCCGGCTTGCCGACCGCTTCTATGACTTCTACGTCCAGGAACCGATGCAGAAGATCGTTGGCGACCGGCTGCGGCCGGAGGGCAAGACCGATCCGTTCGGCGTCGAGCAGGCCCGCGCCCAGCTGCGCAGCTCCTACGCCATCATTGAACAGGACATGCAGTCGAGGACATGGGCGGTGGGTGCGAGCTTCACCATGGCCGACTGCGCTGCCGCCCCCGCGCTGTTCTACGCCAACAAGGTCGAGCCGTTCGGAGACGAATATCCTGCGGTCAGGCGCTATCACGACCGGTTGCTGCAACGCCCCTCGGTTGCCCGTGTGATCGAGGAAGCGCAGCCGTATTTCAAGCTCTTCCCCTACAACAATGGCTAGAGTGGTTCATCGTTTCACGGAAACGCCGAACCGCTCTATCTCTTTGTTTTTGCGCAATTCCGTACGGAAAACCGTTTCACACTTTTCCTGGAATTGCTCTAGGCCCGATGCTGCATAGTTGCTCGACGCGCTGACGATGCCCCTCAGCTTCCGGGTGAACCGAGCTGCTCCGCATCCCAGAACTGGTCAAGCCAGATGTTGAGCTTCAGGAAGCCGGCATTGCTGACCGTATAGACGCGCCTGGTGCCTTCCGGCTTGGCGTTGACCAACCCCGCATCAAGCAGCACCTTCAGGTGCTGCGAAACGGCCGGGCGGGACACCGGCAAGCCGGATGCCAATTCGTTGACGGTCTTCGGTCCGCGCCGGAGCTCTTCCAAGAGATGGCGCCGGTTGGGATCGGCAATCGCCATGAAGGCGTCGGAAAGCATCATGCCTTATTTGTGGGGCAAAGCGCCTCGAATCTCAACTGTCGGCTTCAGCTTTTCTGCGCGGGTCGAGCCGCAACGCTTCCGGCGTCACCGAGCGATCGGCGGGCTGGGTCTTGAAGGCATCGCGGCCTTCGATCGGCACCGGCGCGCGACGGCTGATGCGCAGCAGCGTATAGCCAGCCAGGCTGAGATGCGCGAGCGCAGTGGCCAGGAACAGCCCCTCAGGGCGCATCCAGCCCATCAGGCCGGCGGCCACCAGCGGACCGATCATCGTGCCGAAGCCATAAAGCAGCAGCAGGCCGCCCGACACTTTGACGAAGTCCTCCGATCGCGCATGGTCATTGGCATGCGCCACCGCGATCGAATAGAGCGTGTAGGCGAAGGCGCCGTAGGCGGCGGTGCAGACGATGACGAAGACGCCGGAGCGCGGTTCGAACAGGAAGATGGCGATGGCAAACAGCGCAGCACCGAAGGCCGCGCCCGCCAGCACGAAACGACGGTCCGTCGTGTCGGAGAGCCGCCCGGCCGGAAGCTGCATGGCGGCACCAGCGATGACCACGAGGCTCATCATCAGCGCGATCTCGGCTGTCGAGATGCCGATGCGCGCTCCATAGACGGCACCAAGTGTACCCCAGGCGCCGTTGGCGATGCCGATCAGCACGCAAGCGATCGCCGACACCGGCGAATTGACGTAGAGCCCCTTGACGTCAAGCGACACGTCCTGCAGCGGCTTGGGGTGAGACGCCGTCGAGACCGCCGTCGGGATCAGCGACAGGCAGAACAGAATGCCGGTGATCATGAACAGCGACGCCGATCTCACATCGCCGCCGGCAACGATCATCTGACCGCCCATGATCGAGGCATAGGTGACCATCATGTAGAGGCCGAAGACGGTGCCGCGGTTTTCGTTGGTGGCCTTCTCGTTGAGCCAGCTTTCGATGACCATGAAGGCGCCGGCCATGGTGAAGCCGGTGAAGGCGCGCAGCAGGATCCAGGTATATTCGTCGATGATCAGGCCGGTGAGCAGTGCGACGATCGCTCCCGATGCGGCAAAGGCGCCGAAAGCCCTGACATGACCGGCGCGGCGCACGATGCGTGGCGCAAAGAAGCAGCCGGTGACGAAGCCGCCGGCCCAAGCCGTGCCCATCAGGCCGAGCGATGCCGTCGAGAAGCCCTCCACCTGGCCGCGCAGCGGCAACAGCAGACCGTGCAGTCCGGATGCCGCCAACAGGAACGCGGTGCCGCGCAGCAGCGAGAGGATCGGTCTGTAGCTTGCGAACATTTTTCAATCCGGCTGGGGTTTAGGGCACAAGTCTGCAGACAGCGGCATTCGGGCTTTTCGGCGGCGTGCCCGAGCTTTTGGCATTACCCGCAGTAACTACCCGCGGCGAAACAGCGCCTCTGCCGCCGACTTGGTCGAGCCCTTGGTCTTGAGCTCGGCTTCCAGCCGGGCGATCTCGTCGCGCAGGATGCCGATCCGTTCGGACAATTCGTCGACGGAAAGCAGCGACAGATCCTGCCCGATCTCGTGCGGGCGCGCTTTCTTCTTGGGTTCGTCGTCGAAGATCGCCATCGTCGCTCCTCCGTGATTGCCCATTTGCCTGATTTGCCAATGAGCATACATAGGGCAAGGGTATGGATGCAAATGGCGGGCAAGAGCTGGCACGAGAAACCGGCGGAGCACGACGGGAAAATTCATGGCGAACGCACAGAAAATTCCGGCGAAGATGATGGCGATCGCCATATCGGAACCGGGCGGGCCGCGGGTGCTGAAACCGGAAACCCGCGACGTACCGGTTCCCGGTCCCGGCGAGATCCTGATCCGGGTGCGGGCCGCCGGCGTCAACCGGCCGGACGTGCAACAGCGCAAGGGCGCCTATCCGCCACCGCCGGGAGCGTCGGATCTGCCGGGCCTGGAAGCAGCAGGCGAAGTCGCTGCCCTTGGTGACGAGATATCGCGCTGGCGCGTCGGCGACCGGGTCTGTGCGCTGACGGCGGGCGGCGGCTATGCCGAATATGTCAGAGTGCACGCCGGCAGCGTGCTGCCGCTGCCCGCCGGCTTTACCTACACCGAAGCGGCGGCGCTGCCGGAAAACTACTTCACTGTTTGGCACAATGTCTTCGAGCGCGGCGGCCTGAAGAGCGGCGAGACCCTGCTCGTGCATGGCGGCTCGTCGGGTATCGGCACCACGGCGATCCAGCTTGCTGCCGCTTTCGGCGCCTATGTCGTCACCACCGCCGGCAACAAGGAGAAATGCGACGCCTGCCTCAAGCTCGGCGCCGACCGGGCGATCAACTACCGCGAGGAGGACTTCGTCGCCGCAGTCAAGGAGGCAACCGGCGGCAAGGGTGCCAATGTCATCCTCGACATGGTCGGCGGCGACTATGTGGCGCGAAACTATGAGGCTGCAGCCATGGAAGGCCGCATCGTCCAGATCGCGACGCAGGGCGGGACGGTGGCGAGCGCCGATTTCTTCAAGATCATGGCCAAGCGGCTCGTGCACACAGGATCGCTGCTCAGGCCACGCACCGTGGAGTTCAAGGCGGCAGTTGCGGCTGCGCTCGAGGCGCAGGTTTGGCCGCTGCTCGGCACGCGCAAGGTTGCGCCGGTGATGGATACGATCTTCCCGCTCAAGGAAGCGTGGCGGGCGCATGAGCGGATGGAGGAGGGTGAGCACATCGGCAAGATTGTGCTCGATGTCGCCTGACGGCCCGCAAACAGGCTGAACGAAAGCTTAATGGTGCAATGCAACAAACGCATTGCGGCCATGCAAAAGCGTCTGTTCAATTTTTCATCGCCGATGCCTATTTACGCGGCATCAAAACGATGGAGGACTATCATGAACCCGATCCGCGCTTTCCGTAACTGGCGCATGTACAACGAAACCGTGCGCGAACTGAACCGGCTGAATGCTCGTCAGCTCAACGACCTCGGCATCAACCGCGGCGACATCGAGAGAATCGCCCGCAAAGGGCTTTGATCTCGAGCACGATCCCGCTCGAAGACCGGGCGCTGCTTTTCGGCAACGCCGAGCCGCGGTTCGGGATCAAGCTTTAGAAGCCAGAGCCGCAGCAGACGGATTTCCGTCGCCGGTTCCGAGCCCGCCCGACCTTGGTCTGGCGGGCTTTGTCTTTTTGAAGCTTTCGACTGTATGGCGTCATCTGCCGACCTTCGCGGTCTGCTGGTCGCGCTGCCGTGCCGTCCTTGACGCGCGCCTGCCAAAAAGATTGCGAAACGGCGAGCGAGCGGTTATATAGACCGCGATTTTCCCATTTTGGTGGCTCTAAACCACCGCCCGCGCGGGAACGCGGGCGAACGAGAAGGATTTTTGTAATGGCCAATACGCTGCTGATGCCAAAGGCGACCGCCGTCTGGCTGGTTGACAACACAGCGCTTTCCTTCGAGCAGATCGCGCAGTTCTGCGGACTGCATCCGCTTGAGGTCAAGGCGATCGCCGACGGCGAGTCGGCGCAAGGCATCAAGGGCATGGACCCGATCATGACCGGCCAGCTCACTCGCGACGAGATCGCGCGCGCCGAGAAGGACGCCAACCACCGGCTGAAGCTCTCCGATCCCAAGGTGCGGGTGCCGGAATCCAAACGCAAGGGTCCGCGCTACACGCCGCTGTCGAAGCGCCAGGACCGGCCCAACGCCATCCTCTGGCTGGTGCGCAACCATCCCGAGCTCAAGGATGCGCAGATTGCCCGCCTTGTCGGCACAACGAAGTCGACGATCGACCAGATCCGCGACAGAAAGCACTGGAACTCCGCCAATCTCCAGCCGATGGATCCGGTGACGCTCGGCCTGACGTCGCAGATCGACCTCGATATGGAAATCAACCGCGCCTCGCGCGGCCGCGAGCAGGCGCAGCCGGTCGGCGATACGCTGCTGCCGGCCGCCTTGACCGAACGGCTGGTGCCGGCGCCCGAAAAGCCGAAGGACGAGGACCGCGAACTTGACGCCAACGCCGTCTTCGCCAAGCTTTCGGCGCTGAAGTCGAAGGACAAGGACGCCGACGAAGAGGAGTAGGTCTGGCATCCAAAACAAAAAGCCCGCTTTCAAGCGGGCTTTTTTGTGATCTTCCGTGTCAGCTTCGCGCCGCCCGGTCCGGCGCCATGCCGTAATCCTCGCTGCGCTCCACCGCGCGATAGAAATCGGCGAGCTGCTTGCCGCGCTCCGGCTTGAAGGTGCGGCCGGCGATGACCACCGAGGCGATGCGGTCGATGCGGAAGGCGCGGAAATCGCCGCGCATCTCACACCAGGCGACCAAGGTCCACACCTTGCCCCAGAACCACAGGCCGAGCGGGCGGATGTCGCGCGCGGTGCTGCGGCCGGCCTCATCCGAATAGTCGATGGTCAGCACCTGACGTTTCTCGATGGACCGCTCGATCAGGTCGATGGCTTCGCGGGCGGCATCGCTTACCACCCACATCGGCGTGTGGATCTCGGTACGGGCGATGCGGTCCTTTTCGGCGTCGGGCAACACGGCGCCTATCTTGACCAGCGCCTCGTCGGCGGCTCGCGCCATGGCCGCGCCACCAAACGCGCGCACCATGCGGGCGCCGGCGACCAGCGCGACGATCTCGTCACGCGTGAACATCAGCGGCGGAAGGTCGAAACCCTCCCTCATCATGTACCCGACACCGGCCTCGCCGTCGATCGGCACGCCGGTCGACTGCAGGTCTGCGATGTCGCGATAGATCGTCCGCTCGGAAACCTCGAGCCACGTGCCCAGCTTCTGAGCGGTGACCAGACGACCACCACGCAGATGCTGCACGATCTGGAAGAGCCTGTCGGCGCGGCGCATCGTATGGTCCCTCGGCGTCTATCGTTCCAGCCCTTCGCGCTTGCGCTGCGCGGCGACGAAGGCCGCGCCGAAGGACAATTTCCTCGTTGTCGGCGTGTTTGCGTCGACCACCCGCCAGAACGGCGCAACGTCGCCCAGCGCCATACCACGCTCAAGATCCTCGTTGGCGGCCTCGGCGACGGTGCGCAGATGATAGCCGATGGTGACCGGACATGTCATCTCGGCATCGTGCTCGATGGCGAGAGCGGTGCGCAAAGCGCGGATATTCATGTCCATGCCTTCGGGGATGGAGCGGATGAATGCATGGACCTGGCGAGCTGTAGGAACCAGCATCGGCTGGCCTTCGACGACGTCGCCGATGGTGCGTGGCGACGGTCTTATGCCGTTGATGCCAGGCGTGTTCAGCCTGTCGTTCCAGCTTTTCATCGATCGTCCTCTCGGCCATCCGGCTCCGGCGGCCATCGCACTATGGCACGAGCCTCCTGACACCATACTGTCAGGAGGCTTCAGCATGCCCATTTCAGCTCGTCGCCAGGTCGCATCCAAACGCCACGCAGAAAGCTTGCCTCAATTGCCGCCATTGCGGCGGTCGCCATACATGTCCGGCCAACCAATATCCTTGCGGATGTCCGCCGGCAGGGTGTTCATGAATCGCTGGGTGCGGATCTCATTGCGGATCGTCCGGATCTTGCCGACATAGTGCTGCACGCTACGCAGAATGGTAATACCGTTCATGGCTGGTCTCCTCTCTTTCGATGCAGGCACTATCGCACACCCCTGCTGACAGCAGTCTGTCAGGAGGGTGCGGCTCTCATGACCGGCGTTCCGATTTATCCATCGAAGTGACAAGGCAGTGCTGAAAAGAGGCTTGCCGCAGTGGAAGCCGGCGATCCCGGAGCCGCTTTGACAGCCAGCCGCGATGCTGATCAAAGGCTGCATGTCGAAACTTCTCGCGCTCGTCATCATCCTCATGATGGTCATCCAGCTCATCAAGCCGCTCGGCTGGCCCGGGCTGAAGCGGCGCAGCGATTTCTGGAAGCTGGCGCTGCTGGCGATGGCGGCGATTTCGATTACGGCGGTGCTCGGGCACTGGACGTAGTGCGGGCGGCCCGCTACGCGACGCCCGGTTCGTTGGCGAGCACCAGGCTGACCAGATGTTCCGCCCAGGCTCGGTAGCCGGCTTCCGAAGCGTGAAATCCATCCGATGCGAAGCCGGCATCGGCATCCGTGATCGGCAGCCGGGGCGCCGGTATGGCGCCGCGTTCGAGGCAAAGGCGCTCGCCCATCCGGTTCATTTCGACGGCGCGGATTTCGAGGATCTTGCCGAGCAGCGGCGGCATTGCCGGAGCCCGGGTGAACTCCAGCACCGGCGACCACACGACGCGCGCTTCCGGCCATTTGGCGCGCAGCGCGTAGAGCAGGCCGCCAAACTCGCGCTTGAAGCGCGGTACCGAATGAAAATTCTTGGTGTCGTTGGTACCGATGGCCAGCACGATATGCGTCCACGGATCGGCCGATAGATTGGGCAGCACATGATCGCGGATCTGGCCAGAGGTTGCCGAGTTGAAGCCGGCCGCCCGCCAGCGCACGGTGCGGCCGGTGCGTTGCGCAATCAGAACTGCCAGTTGCGCGGCCAATCCGTTTTCGGAATTGCCGATGCCTACCGAGGCGGCGGAGGAATCGCCAAGCACCAGAACCGAGATTGCTGGCGCCAGGCCAGATATCTCGTGCATGACCGGACCTTGTGCCGGCAGCATGCGGGCGGTGCGGCGACGCACGCCAAGTCCTTGCCAGACATAGACCGGAAAGGCGAGCCAGGTGAGAAGGGTCGGAAAGCGCCGCATGGCAAGTCCCTTTTAGGGCATAGCGAACAGCACTTAGCGCATGTCGGGCCGAAGACGAAAGACCTTGGGTGACCGCCTGTCGTCAATGGCAGCAGCTGTCCTGCATTTCGGGCGTATCCGCATATTCGTCGTGCAGCCGCACCCAGTCCACCAGGCTATGGTGGGGACCGGTTTCGTTGCGACCCTTCGGCGTCAGGTCGAGATAGTGATAGGCGCCGATCAGCGGATCGCCGCCTCTGGAGCGCGAGATAAAAGTCAGGAAGATGTCGCCTTTCTCGTCGCGATAGAACACGCTGGTGCCGGGAAGATCCTTCGATTGCCGCGCGCGCCGCTCGAAATTGTAGGTCGTGTCGCCGGCCGCGATCTGCTTGTCGGTGAATGACACCTGCATGTCGAAGTTGAAGTCCGAAGCGTACGACGACACCCAGTCGAATTTCCAGCCCATGCGCTGCTTGTAGGGCAGAAGCTCGGCCAGCGGCGCCCGCGCCACCACCACGAGCGAGACGTCGTGGTGCCTGAGATGCTGGTTGGCACCGTCAATGTGGTCGGCAAGGAACGAGCAGCCCTCGCAACGATAATCGGCGCCCGGCCCGAACATGAAATGGTAGACGATCAGCTGGCTGTTGCCGCCGAACAGGTCGGGCAGTTTCTTTGGCCCTTGCTCGGTCTCGAAGACATAGTCCTTGCGGATCTTCAGCCACGGCAGTTCGCGGCGTTCGGCGGCGACGCGGTCGCGAAAGCGCGTCAATTCCTTTTCGCGCGCCAGATGCGCCTTGTGCGCCTGAAACCACTCTTCCTGCGAAACGGTCTTGTTGTTTGGCATCGGTCTGCTCCTCTTTTCACGGAGGACGTTCGGCAGCGAGGAATACCGACACCGAGCTGCATTTTCAGTAGCAGGAAATTGCAGACCTTGCTGCTTTCAAACGAACCCGGGCACATGGCCCGGGTCGGAGGGAACGCAACCTGAATTCCGTCAGGCGGCTTGCTCAAGCGTCGGCTGCCATTGTCCAAGCGCTGCCAGATGGTTCATGTGGGCGCGATGGGCGAAGGCGGCCTGCGCGGCGGCGACGTTCGCTGCCTTGCCGCCCCAGGCCTTCTGCGGAGCGGCCTGCAAGGCGCGGCCGTAGGAGAAGGTCAGCTTCCACGGATGCGGGCCGATGGCGTTGATGGCATTGAGGTTGGCGGTCGCCTGCTCGTCCGATTGTCCGCCCGAAAGGAAGGCGATGCCTCCAATCGCCGCCGGCACCGTCTCGCGGAACAGTTTTATGGTCTTTTCGGCGACTTCCTCGGGGCTGCTGACCTTGCCCGATTTCTTGCCGGCAAGGACCATGTTCGGTTTCAGGATGGTGCCTTCGAGCACGACGCGGGCCGCATAGAGCTCGGTGTACAACTTTGTCAGCGTCGCCTTGCTGATCTCGTAGCAGGTGTCGATGTCGTGGGCGCCGTCCATCAGCACCTCCGGCTCGACGATCGGCACGATGCCGGCCTCCTGGCAAAGCGCGGCGTAACGGGCGAGCGCATGGGCGTTCGAGCCGATCGAGGTGGCGGAAGGCACGCCCTTGGCAACATCGATGTCGATCACCGCGCGCCATTTGGCAAAGCGGGCGCCGAGCTTGTAATAGTCGGCAAGGCGTTCGCGCAGGCCGTCGAGGCCCTCGGTGATGGTGTCGCCGGGAAAGCCGGCCAGCGGCTTGGCGCCGGCGTCGACCTTGATGCCGGGGATAGCGCCTGATGCCTTGATGATGTCGACCAGCGGTGTGCCGTCGGCGGCCTTCTGGTGAATGGTCTCGTCGTAGAGGATGACGCCGGAAATGTACTTGGTCATTGCATCGCTGGCGCGGAACATCATCTCGCGATAGTCGCGGCGACTGTCGGCGGTCGACTCGACACCGATGACGTCGAAGCGCTTCTTGATGGTGCCGGAGCTCTCGTCGGCAGCCAGCAGGCCCTTGCCATTGGCCACCATCGCGGCGGCAATGTCCTCGAGACGTTCGCTCATCGTGCTTCTCCTGAAAGAATTGATCCGCGCCCAGCAGACCACCAGAGCAACGCAGGTTCAAGTCGAACCATTTCGTCAAACAAGCGCGAATCGATTGAAAGTCGCGGGCGCACTCCTTCGCGCTGCTCTTGCGGCCGCGCTCAGCGCTTCAATACGTCGACGCCGGGCAAGGGCTTGCCTTCCATCCATTCGAGGAAAGCGCCGCCGGCCGTCGAGACATAGGTGAAATCATCGCTGACGCCGGCATGGTTGAGCGCCGCCACCGTGTCGCCGCCGCCAGCGACCGAGATCAGTCTGCCGGCCCTGGTGCGCGCTGCCGCGTGCCTGGCCGTCGCCACCGTTGCGTGGTCGAATGGCTCGATCTCGAAGGCGCCGAGCGGCCCGTTCCAGACCAGCGTCGCGGCGCGGTCGATCCATTCGGCAATGGTTTTCACGGTCTTTGCGCCGACGTCGAGGATCATGCCGTCGGCCGGCACGTCTGCTATGGCGACGGTCTCGCTGACGGCGCCGGCCCTGAACTCCCTGGCGACAACGCCGTCGGCGGGCAGGATGATGGCGCAGCCGGCCTCGGCCGCCTCGATCATGATCTGCTTGGCGGTGGTCGCGAGATCATGCTCGCACAAGGATTTCCCGACGTCGGTGCCGCGTGCCGCGAGAAACGTGTTGGCCATGCCGCCGCCGATGACCAGCGCATCGACCTTCTTCACCAGGTTCATCAACAGGTCGATCTTGGTCGAGACCTTGGCCCCGCCGACGATGGCGACAACCGGACGGACAGGATTGCCGAGACCCTTTTCCAGCGCATCGAGCTCGGCCTGCATGGTGCGCCCGGCGAACGCCGGCAGCACATTCGCCAGGCCTTCCGTGGACGAATGGGCGCGGTGCGCAGCCGAGAAGGCGTCGTTGACGAAGATGTCGCCGTTGGCGGCGAGCTTTTCGGTGAAGGTCGGGTCGTTCTTCTCCTCAGCTTTGTAGAAGCGGGTGTTCTCGAGCAGCAGCACGTCGCCGTTATTCATGGCAGCAACGGCATTTGCCGCCTTGTCACCGATGCAATCGGAGGCAAAGCCAACCGGACGGCCGAGCACGTCCGCCGTCGCCTTGGCGATCGGCTCGAGCGAGAATTCCGCCGCCGGTCCATCCTTGGGCCGGCCGAAATGGGCAAGCAGGATGACCTTGGCGCCCTTGCCGGAGAGCTCGGCGATGGTCGGCGCAATGCGCTCGATGCGGGTGGCGTCGGTGACCTTGCCCTCGGTGACGGGAACGTTGAGGTCGACACGCACCAGCACACGCTTGCCGCTGATATTGCCGATGTCGTCCAGTGTCTTGAAGCCGGCCATGCTGATCCCTTTCGCGAAAAATCGCGGGGACCTTACCCCGCATCGACGACGATGCAAGACCTGGCTAACGGTTCGCCGAAAATATGATTCACGTGTCGAGGACGAAGTGCCCACGGGGAGCAAGATGGCAGCAATGGCGCGAAACGCACCGACATATGGCTTACCGATTGCGCACCACGATGCATGCGCCGCCCACGCTTTGCAGCTTGTCGCAGATCGTGTCGGCCTTGGCTCTGCTATCGGCGCCGATCCGCACGGCATAGATGCCGCGCCTACCGATCGGGGTACGTACCCGGCTGACCACCGGATCGTGGCCGGCAAGCAGTGCCGGGAACCGGCTTTTCACTCTCAGCCACTGGTTGAGCGCCGCGGCGCGGCGGAAATTGCCGGCCACCTGCACCCCCCACGGCTTGATGTTGATCGACGACATCGGCACGGTTCTGGACATGATCACCGGCAGCTCGCGGCAAGCGGCAGCGAAACTCGCCTTCTTGTCGAGCGGCCGGATGACGCCGGCGTAGGCGGTATTGGTGAAGTTGTCGGCCGGCTCGCCCATGACGTCCAGAACGTAGCTTTCGGTCTCCATCGGCAAGAAGCCGCCGGAATTCAGCCAGCGCGACACCCGGGTCTCGCCAGCGTTGTAGGCGGCTGCGGCGAGGCCCAGATTGCCGAAACCGGATTTCATTTCGGCGAGGTACTTTGCCGAGGCCGGGATCGCCTGTTCGATGTCGAAGGAATTGGCGAGCCCGCGCATCCTGGCGGTGCCCGGCATGAACTGGGCAATGCCTTCGGCGCCGACCGGGCTGACCGCATTGGGATCGAAACGGCTTTCCTTCCAGATCAGCCGGGCAAAGAAATCCCTGGGCAGCCCGTTCCGGTCGGCATGGGCCTCGATCAGGTTGCAAACCTGGTCGATCAGCTTCTTTTTGGCGGGCCGTGGTGGATCGGCCTGAACGGCTGTCGCCCAGATCAGCCCGCAAATGAGAACCAGCGCCGCGCCGAGCAAACGCCGCATTCAACTACTCCGCCGCGGCTTTGTCGTGCTGCCCGAACCGCCGTTCGATATAGTCGGCGACCATCTTCTCGAAATCCGCGGCAATCGATGGGCCGCGCAGCGTCGCCGCCTTCTTGCCGTCGACGAATACCGGGGCGGTCGGCATCTCGCCGGTGCCGGGCAGCGAAATGCCGATATCGGCATGTTTGGATTCGCCCGGACCGTTGACGATGCAACCCATCACCGCGACCTTGAGGTTCTCGACGCCGGGATATTGTTCACGCCACACCGGCATGTTCTTGCGCAGGTCGGCCTGGATGTTCTGGGCAAGCTCCTGGAACACGGTCGAGGTCGTGCGGCCGCAACCAGGGCAGGCGGCGACGATCGGCACGAACTGCCTGAAGCCCATGGTCTGCAACAGCTCCTGCGACACCTGCACCTCGCGCGTGCGGTCGCCGTTCGGCTCCGGCGTCAGCGAGATGCGGATGGTGTCGCCGATGCCTTGCTGGAGCAGGATGCCCATGGCAGCGGACGAGGCGACGATGCCTTTCGAGCCCATGCCGGCCTCCGTCAGGCCGAGGTGCAGCGCATGGTCGGATCGGGTGGCAAGCTCGGTGTAGACGGCGATCAGATCCTGCACGCCGCTGACCTTGGCCGACAGGATGATTTTCTCGCGCGCAAGGCCGATCTCTTCGGCCATTTCGGCCGACAGGATCGCCGATTGCACGATTGCCTCGCGCGTCACTTCCTGCGCGGTCAGCGGAAAGCCTTGGGCCTGGTTGTCATCCATCAGCCGGGTCAGCAGCTCCTGGTCGAGCGAACCCCAGTTGACGCCGATGCGCACCGGCTTGTCGTATCGGATCGCCATCTCGACGATTGCCGCGAACTGCCGGTCCTTCTTGTCCTTGAAACCGACATTGCCGGGGTTGATGCGGTACTTGGCCAAGGCCGCGGCGCAGGCCGGATGATCGGCCAGGAGCTTGTGGCCGATATAATGGAAATCGCCGACCAGCGGCACGTCGATGCCGAGCCGCTCCAGTCGCTCGCGGATGGCCGGTACGGCGGCAGCGCTTTCGTCGCGATCGACCGTTATGCGCACGATCTCGGAGCCGGCGCGATGCAGGGCCGCCACTTGCGCGACCGTCTGGTCGACATCGGCCGTGTCGGTGTTGGTCATCGACTGGACGACGACTGGGGCGCCGCCGCCGACCATCACGCCGCCGACGTCGACACCGACCGACCTGCGGCGCGGGAAGGGTGAGGAAAAATATCCGGTCATGCCGGCTGCCTTTAATCTTGAAGGTCCGGGCATGAGGTGGAGGAGCAAAGATGGCTTGTCAATGGCGACTGGCGCGCAGGCCCAGCAAATCGGAAACAACAAGACGGCAGCTTGCCGCAAATCCGCGAGCGTTTCCGGCAGCATAGCGATGCCACCGGAAAGATCGCGCGCCGGGCGGCGCTTCTAGTCCTGGAAGGGCTTCAGTGGGTCGTCGGTTTCGCCTTCAGTTTTTCAATCTCGTCCTTGAGCGCCAGCTTGCGCCGCTTGAGATTCACGATTTCGAGGTCGTCTACCGACGGATGGGTCATCGCATCGTCGATTTCCCGTTCGATGTCGCCGTGTTTCCGCTGCAGCTCATCAAGATGGGATGCAAGAGACATGATTGGTTCTCCCGTTCATGATTTCCTCGGATTGCAGCCGTCATGGCACGTCCACCGCAGGCTCGCTTCTGTGACGGCATAATGACAGTGTGCCACCATCGCGCACCGATGTCGAATGCTGCGTGGTAGCATTCCACGCCAATATGAAATGTGATATGGGCTGCGCGCCGGTGCAAGAAGACCCGGTCCCGCCCAATCAGGCCCATAGTTTGGGCGCCGCAGACGTGCAGACGGTAAAAATGTCCGATCAGGAACAGGCAGATATCCGCCTCGAATATTCCCGGCTGAAGCAGGAACACGCCGATTTCGACGCGGCAATCAATGCGATGATTGCCATGAATTGCGACCCGCTGCAGATCCAGCGCATGAAGAAAAAGAAGCTCTTCCTTAAGGACAGGCTGATGGCGCTGGAAGACAAGATCATTCCAGACATTATCGCTTGAACGGACGCCGGCGCTGGCCTGCTGGAAAGGCGGCCTATGCCGCGATCGAAAGCCGCGCGGCGCGCTCGAGCAACAGCTCTATCAGGTCATCGGTCTTTTCGGTCGAGGTATCGATGGGAACCACCAGGCACATCGTCGCCTCGACCCTGCCCGGCGCTGAAAAGACCGGCGCGGCCAGACATTTCGTGTAGGCATCGACAAGGCCGGAGGTGACGCAGTAGCCGGCCGACTTGGCGACGGCGATGTCGTCTATGAAATCGTCGAGCTGCAATCTGCGGCCGTCCGGCAGCACGAGATCGTCCTCGGAGACCATATCCTCAATCGCTGCCCTGTCGAAGCCGGCGAGGAGCAGTCGCCCGGAAGCTGTCCAGGGGAGCGGTATTTGCAGACCGGTCGCCGAGCTGATCCGGAATGGCCTCGTTCCCGGGCTTGAATGGACGATGGTGTAGCGGCCGCTTTGCAGCATGCACAACTCCGAGGTCTCGCCGGTCTCGCGTGACAGATGGTCGACTTCCTGGCGCCCTCGCCTGAGCAGGTCGTTGCCCCGCACATAGTCCATTCCGTAGAGGTAGAGCTTCTTTCCGAAATAGACCCGATTGCCGTCCCCGGCCATTTCCAGCAGGCCTGCGTCGACCAGCGAGCGCACCAGCGTATAGGTCGTCGACCGCGGTGCATTCACCCCTCTGGCAAGGTCGCCAATGCCGATCGCACGCTGGGTCGTGTGGAGAAACTCCAGAATCTGGAGGACCCGGTTGAGGCCCTTCTCCCGAGAACCCGAGTTCTTGTCTTCGTCCAGACCGGCGTCCGGTCGAGCGGCCAAGGCATTGCCATCTTGCATTATCGATTCCTGATGTTAATCTGTCTTGTACAGAGTACAGGCGTCTCTTGTAAGGGACAATGACGTCAGTTGCAACCGATGCCTGTACTGCTGATCCAAAGGGGAACACAACACGAAAGGAGGTCGCCGTGAACGACACATCCAAAAGGCGTGAATTTCTGAAACTGGGAATGGCCGGGCTTGCAACGGCCGGAGTGATGAGCGCCGCTACCGCGGTCGACGTTCAGAAAGCGGCGGCCCAGGCAGCGCCGGACAGCCTGCTGCGCACCGTCCTCGAGCGCGGCAAGGTAATCGTCGGCACCGGCAGTACCAATGCGCCCTGGCATTTCGAGAACGACGCCGGCGAACTGGTGGGCATGGACATCACCATGGGTCGCATTCTCGCCAAGGGGCTTTTCGACGATCCGACCAAAGTGGAATTCGTCATGCAGGATCCGGCTCAGCGCATTCCAAACGTGACCACCAACAAGGTCGACATCACCATCCAGTTCATGACCATGACCGCCCAGCGCTCGCAGCTGATCCACTTCTCCCGACCCTACTACGTCGAAGGCATCGCCTTGCTGACCCTTCCGAACGCCGAAAACAAGACCTTCGACAAGCTGCTTGCCGGCGGTTCGGCGACGCGGATTTCCATCCTGCAAAATGTCGATGCCGAGGCTAACGTGCATATCGTCCTGCCGGAGTCGCAGGTGATGCAGATAGACACGCAGGCCAACGTGCTGCAGGCCTTGGAATCGAAGCGCGTCGACGCCGCCGCGGTCGATCTGTCAACGGTGCGCTGGCTCGCCTCGCGCAATCCGGATAAGTACTTCGATGCCGGCAAGAGCTGGTTCTCGATGCTTTATGGTGCCGCGCTGCGGCAGGGCGACCTCGACTGGCTGACCTTCGTCAACCAGACCTTCACCATCGCCATGTTCGGCCATGAAACGGCACTCTACGACGCTGCGTTCAAGGATTATTTCGGACAGGAGCCGCCGGCGCGCCATCCCGGTTTCCCGGTCATTTGATGCAAGCAGGCGGAAGGACAACGTCCTTCCGCCTTCTCTCATCACAGCCCTCCATGACGAGGACGCATGGGTTATACTCTCAACTTCAACCTTATCTGGCGGCATTTCGACAAGCTCTGGGGCGGACTGCTGCTAAGCCTCGAACTGGCCGTCATCTCGATCGCGATCGGCATCGTCATCGGGCTCGTTCTGGCGGTCTGGTACGTGTCGGCCGGACGTGCGGTGCGGACCATCATCGCGGGGTATGTCGAGTTCATCCGCAACGTGCCGCTGATCCTGCTCGTCTATCTGGTCTTCTACGGCTTGCCGACGGTGGTCGACATTGCCTACAGCGCGCAAACCTCATTCATTGCCACGCTGTCGCTCTACAGCGGCGCCTACCTGGTCGAGGTGTTTCGCTCGGGGCTCGAGGCGGTGCCGCGCGGTCAACTCGACGCCGGCAAGGCAATCGGCCTGACGCCATGGCAAAGGCTGCTCGATGTGCGCCTGCCGACGATGCTGCGCATAACCCTGCCGGCGCTTTCCAACACATTCATATCGCTCTTCAAGGATACGTCCGTGGCGTCGGTCATCTCGGTACCCGAACTCACCTATGGCGCCCAGTGGATCAACTTCAACACGTTCCGCATTGTCGAAGTCTATCTGGTGGTGACGGCAATGTACCTGTTGACCGGCTACACGCTGCTTTTCGCGCTGCGGCTCGTCGAGCGCCGGTTCAAGGCGGCGCGCTGACATGCTGAGCCAGATCATCTACGCCTTGCCGTTCCTCGCCGAAGGCTTTGCCGTAACCTTGTGGGTGTCGCTGCTGGTCGTGGTGTTATCGCTCATCGCCGGCGTGCTGATGGGCGTCGGCCTTGTCTATGGTCCTTTTCCGCTGCGCTGGGCAGTGCGCATCTTCAGCGACACCATACGCGGCATTCCGATCCTGGTGCTGATCTTCTTCGTCTATTACGGCCTGCCCGCGGTGGGGCTGCATCTGGAATCCTTTTGGGCGGCCGTGTTCGCCCTCACCCTCTTCAAGACCGCACAAGTCGTCGAGTATCTCAGGGGCGCCGTCGGCTCGATTCCCAAGGGTCAGTCCGAGGCGGCGATGGCGATCGGACTGACCTTTCGCCAGCGGCTGGTCTACGTCATTTTTCCGCAGGCGTTCAGGCGCTTCCTGCCACCCTGGATCAATGGCGTCACCGACGCGGTGAAGGGCAGCGCGCTGGTCTCGCTGCTCGGCATCACCGACCTCATGCAGGCAATCAACCAGGTCATCGGCCGCACCTATGAGGCGATGCCACTCTACATTCTCGGTGCGCTCGTCTACTTCGCCGTCAACTACGCCCTCTCCTTGGCCAGCCGGCGCCTGGAGCGGCGTTTCTCCTTCATCCGGGAATAGCACGATGTCCAACGCCTCGCACCAGAATCCGGCACTTCTCGATGTCACCGAGGTTTCCAAAGCCTTTGGATCCGTCGAGGTCCTGCGCTCCGTCAGCCTGCAAGTGACACGCGGCGAGGTCGTGACTATCATCGGCCCCTCCGGCAGCGGCAAGACCACGCTACTGCGCTGCGTCAACTTCCTGGAGAGCTACGACAGCGGCTCGATCCGTATCGACGGCAAAGAAGTCGGCTATCGCGAGACGGGAACACGCCAGCGACGCAGCGAGCGCGACCTGGCGGCGATGCGAGCCGAGACCGGAATGGTGTTCCAGAGCTTCAATCTGTTTCCGCATTTGACTGCGGCCGGCAACATCATGCTTGGCCTGCGCAAGGTGCGCGGCAAGAGCAATGCCGAGGCCCGCACCATTGCCGAGCACTGGCTCGGCCGCGTAGGCCTCGCCCACAAAGCCGACAGTCTGCCGGCCGAGCTTTCCGGCGGCCAGCAGCAGCGCGTCGGCATCGCCCGCGCCGTGGCGATGGAGCCGAAGATATTGCTTCTCGACGAGATAACCTCGGCGCTCGACCCCGAACTGGTTGGCGAGGTGCTCGAGGTCGTGCGCAGCCTCGCCGAAGACGGCATGACGATGCTGATGGTCACGCATGAAATGGCTTTTGCGCGCGACGCATCGAGCCGCATCGTTTTCATGGCGGATGGCGGCGTCAGTGCCGTCGGACCACCCGCCGAGATTCTGGCGGCGGGGTTCGACAATGAACGCCTTCGCAGTTTCCTGGCGCGGTTTCGCGCCTCGCATTTTTGACATCGGACGGCGAAAGCTGTCGCAAGGAGCTTTTATGACGCCTTACATCCGGCTCGCGGAATTGGGCCTGACACTGCCCGAGCCGCCGAAGCCCATCGCCAACTTCGTCACCTATGCCGAGAGCGGACGGCTGATCTTCCTCTCCGGCCAGGGGCCGTTGCGCGCCGATGGCGCGCTCTGCACCGGCAAGGTCGGAGAGGATGTCAGCGTTGAAGAGGCCTACGGGCATGCGCGTCTGACCGGCCTGAACCTGCTCGCCGTCATGCATGCGGCGGCCGGCGACCTCGGCCGCATCGTGCGCGTCGTCAAGCTGCTTGGCTTTGTCAATGCGACGCCGACATTCAGCGAGCACCCCAAGGTGGTGAACGGCTGTTCCGATCTTTTCGCGGCCGTCTTTGATACGCTTGGCGGACATGCCCGTTCCGCGATCGGTGTCGGCTCGCTGCCGGGCAACATCACAGTTGAAATCGAGGCGGTCGTCGAGATCGCCGCCTGAAATCTTAAACAGGATCTACAGAGATGACGACCTATGCCGCTGACCGTTCCAACACGACAATCCGCGAACGGCTTGGCCTTCGCCCAATCATCAATGTCTCCGGCACGATGACGGCACTCGGTGCTTCGATCATCGTGCCAGAAGCGATTGCCGCAATGTCGGAAATGGCCTCGCAATGGGTCGAGATGGACGATCTGCAGCGCGCCGCAAGTAGGGTGATTGCACGCCTTACCGGCGGCGAGGCCGGCTTCATCACCGCATGCTGCGCCAGCGGCATAACAATGGCGATTGCCGGCGCGATGACCGGGACCAGCCTTCTTGCGATCGAGCGGCTGCCGGACGACACCGAGGGCCTCAAATCGGAGGTCATCGTTCAGCTTGGTCACATCGTCAATTATGGCGCGCCGATCGACCAGTCGATCCGGCTTGCCGGAGCCAAGGCAGTGCCTGCCGGCACGGTCAGCGTCACCCAGGATTATCATGTTGCCGAGGCGATCCGGGACCGGACGGCGGCAGCCCTCTACGTCGTTGCGCACCACACCGTGCAATACGGCATGCTCTCGCTTGAGGAGTTCTGCGAGATTTGCCACGCCAAGGGCGTGCCGGTGATCGTCGACGCCGCCTCGGAATACGATTTGCGTGGCTTTCTGGCGCGCGGCGCCGACATTGTTGTCTACAGCGGGCACAAATTTCTCTCAGGGCCGACAAGCGGCATCGTTGCCGGCCGCAAGGATCTGGTACGGGCCGCCTATCTCCAGAACCGGGGCGTTGCGCGCGCCATGAAAGTCGGCAAGGAGAGCATTGCCGGCACTATGGCGGCCCTGGAAGCCTGGGAGCGGCGCGACCATGCCGGCATTCGCCAGCGGGAAGAAGCCGCACTGCATCTGTGGCAAACCGCATTGCAGGGCCTGCCTGGCATCGAGGCACGTGTCATTCCAGATCCGACCGGAAATCCTCTCGACCGCCTGCAGGTGTTTGTTGCGCCGGAAAGCCGCTTCACCGCCGCCGGCCTCGCCTCGGCGCTTGCGGCGGGTTCGCCGCCCGTGCTCGTGCGCAACCACGAGGTCGAGCGCGGTCACTTCTTCCTTGATCCGTGCAATCTCCATCCCGGCGAGGCGGAGATCGTTGCCGAACGCCTGCGGGCGGTGTTGAGTGCTGCCGATCGGCCCGCGGATGCGATGAAACCCGCTCGCAAGCAGTCCGCCGGAGCGCTGCGCTGGCCGGACTAGACATCGCCAGAGCGTGGTCGAGCCAGTGCCTTCCAGCGCCGGCTTCGCATCGGGCCAGTGCGCCATCACGGCAGTGTGAATGAACTTTTAGTCTTCGGGCGGAATAAACCACCCCGCCCATTGGTCTCCCAAACAGACGCCATTTCCGGCGTGCAGGAGACCGGTATGACCCACCACCACGACAATGAAGCTGACGGCATCAGCCGCCGTCATGCACTGGAATGCATGATCTGGGCCGGCACGGGAGTGCTGTGGACAATTTCGGCCGGCGTGCCGGTTTCGCTCAGCCTGCTCGGTGCGTCGCAAGCCGCCGAGGCCTTGGCCACCGGCTTCACTTTCCTCCAGATCTCCGACAGCCACATCGGCTTCGACAAGGCTGCCAACCCGCACGCCATCGACACGCTGAAGGAGGCCATCGGCAAGATCCAGGCGTTGCCGCAAAAGCCCGCTTTCATGATCCACACCGGCGACATCACCCATTTGTCGAAAGCCGCGCAGTTCGACAACGCTGCCCAGATCATCGGCGGCGCAGGCTTCGACGTGCATTATGTGCCCGGTGAGCACGACCTGATCGATGACGGCAATGGCCAGGCCTATCTCGACCGCTACGGCAAGGGCACCAAGGGCGCTGGCTGGTATTCGTTCGACCAGAACGGCGTCCATTTCATCGGGCTGGTCAACGTCGTCAACCTGAAGGCTGGCGGGCTGGGCAATCTCGGCGCCGACCAGTTGGCATGGTTGGCCGATGATCTGAAGGCGGTCACCGCCTCGACGCCAATCGTCGTCTTTGCCCACATTCCGCTATGGGCTGTTTATCCCGAATGGGGCTGGGGCACCGACGACGCGGCGCAGGCCTTGGCCCTGCTCAAGCGCTTCGGCTCTGTCACCGTACTCAACGGCCATATCCACCAGATCATGCAGAAGGTCGAAGGCAACGTTACCTTTCATACCGCGCGCTCGACCGCTTTCCCGCAACCGGCGCCGGGCACCGCAGCCTCACCCGGGCCGATGACGGCACCTGCCGGCCAGTTGCGCAGCCTGCTCGGCACAAGCAGCGTGACAGTCAAGCAAGGCGGGCAGGACCTCGCCATCATCGACAGCACGCTGGCCTGAGGGGAAATGCGATGATCCGCTTCCCATCCCGCGTCTTGGTCGTATCCTCTGTCACGTTCGGTTTGGCGGCGATCCTGATAATGGTTGCCATGCCACTGAACGCAGCTGACCAGCCAATGGTCAAGATCGAGAACTTTGCCTTCACACCGGCGGTGCTGACGGTAAAGCAGGGCACTACCGTGACCTTCGAGAATGACGACGACATCCCGCATCTGGTGGTCGCCAACGATGTCTCGTTTCGCTCCAAGGCGCTTGACACCGGTGACACATATGCCTTCACCTTCACCAAAGTGGGCGACTATGCCTATTTCTGCGGGCTTCACCCGCACATGCAGGGCAGGATCACCGTCGCTCCGTGAGGATTTTCGGACGGTTCTGCCCGGGATGCCGGGCGATGCGACGGTGTTGAACCAAGAGGCCGCGACCGAGCGCTTTCGCGAGGTGGTTCTGCCCCATCTCGCGGATGCGCTTGCGCTTGCCCGCTGGCTGACCGGCAACGCCGCCGACGCGGAGGATGTGGTGCAGGAGGCCTGTTTGAAGGCGCATGCGGGCATCGCCGGCTATGCCGGCGGCAATGCGCGCGCCTGGCTGCTGGCGATCGTGCGCAACGCCTCTTACTCCTGGCTGGCGCGCAACCGGCCGCGCAGTATCGTCGCCGTCGGCGACCTGAGCGACCTCGATGACATGACGGCTGCATATGGCGCCGGCCTGCCGGATACGGATAGTCCTGAGGCAAGCCTGATCGCCAAGGCCGACACGGCCGCACTCGAGGCGGCGATCGCCGCGCTGCCGCACCAATTTCGCGAGACTGTGGTGCTGCGCGACATCAACGGCCTCAGCTATCGCGAGATCGCGACGCTGCTTGGCGTGCCGCTAGGCACGGTGATGTCGCGGCTGGCGAGGGCGCGCGGTCTGCTGATATCCCAACTTGGGAGGGCGCCATGATCGCGCACAACGATGGACTGCCCGATGACCCGGCGGGCGTGGAGCTGATGATCCATGCCTTGGTCGATGGCGAGCTCGACGCAGCAGCAGCATTGGCTGTCGAGCGACGCATCGCGGCCGATCCGGCGCTCGCCGCCGAGCATGCCCGCATCGCTGCGCTGCAGACGGTCGTCAGCGGGCTGCCGAGGCTCGATGTCCGTGAGGATTTCAAGGCTCGCATCGCTGCAATCGGGACAGCCGGTACGGAGAAAGTGCTGCCGGCGCCGGCGCCCGCCGCTCGAGTGCCGCCGGCACACAGAGCGGTGCACCGATTTGGCGCGTTCGACTGGCGCGCGCTGGCGGCGTCGATCATCGTTACCGCCGTGCTGGCCAGCGGCGCGACGCAATGGATGATGCTGAGCAGGGCGCCCGACAGCTTTGCCGCCGCGGTCGCCAGCGGCCATCGCCGCAGCCTGCTGGCAGCCAGCCCCGTGGACGTCGTCTCGTCGGACCGGCACACGGTCAAACCCTGGCTGGATCGCAGGGTCGGCCTGTCGCCGCCGGCACCTGATCTTGCCAGTGACGGCTTCGCGTTGCTCGGCGGTCGGGTCGAGGTGATCGCCGACCAGCCAGTGCCGGCACTGGTCTACAGGCACCGCGAGCACCTGATCACTCTCGTCGCCGCGCCCGAGGAAACCGGCTCGACAGCCGGACCGGTCGATCTTTCTGCTGGTGGCTTCTCGCTGGTCCACTGGAGCGACAGCGCCTTTTCCTACTGGGCGATTTCCGATACCGAACGGCCTGAACTTGACGACTTCGTCAACCGCTTCCGAGCAGCGGCCGCCCGATGACAGACCGCCCCTGTCCATGTGCGTAGCCACGGAGACGGCACAAGCGGCTTTGCCGTTTCCGGCCATCCTTGCGGCTCCCCTCGATTTCAGCTAATGCGCGCTTTTGCCGCCGGAGAGCAGAAGCTTGGACGATCACCGCGCCGACGTCGCCATCATCATGGGCAGCCAGTCCGACTGGGCGACGATGCGCCACGCCGCCGAAACGCTTGAGGCGCTTGGAATTCCGCACAAGCGCCTGATCGTCTCGGCCCACCGCACGCCCGACCGGCTCTATGACTTCGCCAAGGGCGCCAAGGCGGCCGGCTACAAGGTGATCATCGCCGGTGCCGGCGGTGCGGCGCATCTGCCCGGCATGACGGCGGCGATGACGCCGCTGCCGGTGTTCGGCGTGCCGGTGGAATCAAAGACGCTGTCGGGCCAGGACTCGCTGCTATCAATCGTGCAGATGCCGGCCGGCATTCCGGTCGGCACTTTGGCCATCGGCAAGGCCGGCGCTGCCAACGCTGCCCTTCTGGCCGCCGCGGTGCTGGCGCTGAGCGACGAAAAGCTCGCCGCCCGGCTGGATAGCTGGCGCGCCGCGCAGACCGCCAAGGTGGCCGCCGAGCCCACGGATGCGCCGTGAGCCTGCCGGCGGGATCGAGCATCGGCATCATCGGCGGCGGCCAGCTTGGCCGCATGCTGGCGATGGCCGCGGCCCGCCTCGGCTACCGCATCGTCGTGCTGGAACCGCAGCCGGATTGCCCGGCGGCACAGGTCGCCAACCGGCAGATCGTCGCCGCCTATGACGACGCGGCCGCGCTTAGCGAGCTGGCTGCGGCCAGTGCCGTCGTTACGTATGAATTCGAGAACGTACCGGTCGCGGCCGCCGCGGCACTTGCCTCTACGGTGCCGGTCTATCCGCCGGCACGCGCACTGGAAGTGGCGCAGGACCGGCTAGCGGAAAAGAAATTCCTCAACGGCATCGGCATACCGACCGCGGATTTCAGCCCCGTCGACAATGACGAGGAACTGACGGCTGCGCTGAAACAGTTCAACGGCAGCGGCATATTGAAGACGCGCCGCATGGGCTATGACGGCAAGGGCCAGCGTGTCTTCCGCAACATAGAAACAGGCGGCTTTGCCGGCACTTGCGAGGCGATGGGCAACGTGCCGTTGATCCTGGAATCCTTCGTCACCTTCGAGCGCGAGATTTCGGTGATCGCCGCGCGCGGCAGCGACGGCTCGCTCGCCGCCTACGATCCAGCGTGGAATGTCCATCGCAACGGTATTCTTCACAGCTCGACGCTGCCGGCCGGAGTAAAATCCGAGACGGCGGCTGCGGCTCAAACGGCGGCGGCAGAGATCCTTGCAGCGCTCGACTATGTCGGCGTCATCGGCGTCGAATTCTTTGTCCTTGCCGACGGTTCGCTGTTGGCCAACGAGATAGCGCCGCGCGTCCACAATTCCGGCCACTGGACGGAGGCCGCCTGCACCGTCTCGCAATTCGAGCAGCACATCCGCGCCGTCGCCGGCCTGCCGCTGGGAAATCCCGCCCGGCGGTTCGACTGCGTCATGGAAAACCTTATCGGCGACGATGTCAGGCGCGTTCCTGAGCTGCTCGCCGAGCCCGATCTGATGCTGCACCTCTATGGCAAGGCCGAGGCGCGGCCCGGCCGCAAGATGGGCCATTTTACGCGCGTGAGCCGCCGCAGCTAGAGCATGATCCCGAACCGAAGGTCCGCGCTAGCGAAAAGTGGAATCCGGTTTTCGGAAAAGATCATGCTCAAACACAAGTTAGAACCTACGCTTACTGGATTTCGCCGCTCTCGTCCTCGTCGGGGCTGGCGCAGCTCACATCGCCTTCCGCGCAGGTCGAATCGACGGTGAGCTGCTTGGTGCGATCGTCGGTCAGCCGCGTCAGGCATTCCGATATCAGCATCGGATAGATCGAGCCGCCTTCGCTGTCCGCGGCGGAATAGCTGCATTCCGCGTCGCGAAAAGCGATCCAGGCGCGCTGCGCCGTCTGCAACAGCTTCCTGGCTTTTGCGTCACTTCCGCCGATGAGATCCTGGTAGGCCTTGTTGAGCTTGGCGTCGGCGGATTTGTAGTCCGCGTCGGCGCAGATGTTCATCATCTGCTGGCTGTCGTCGTTGCGGTCGCATTCCTGCGCATAGGCAACAGAACCTGCCGCGAGGACGACAAGACAGGCGGACACAAGAATTCGGCGCATGACGATCTCCAATTCGCAACCGCATCATTCCAGCCGTCTCAAGCCTGCGCAACGCCGCAAGACGCCAGTGGCGGATATTTGATGATACGAAACGGTCCGTATCGTTTAGGCAACGCGCTTGCGGTTGACACGGGCAACGCTCCTCGTCTATGAGCCACGCACAGTTCAAAGGCGCGCGTCTGTGGGCGCGCCTTAATAATTCGGCCCGTGACCGGGCCCAGACCGACGGGCAAGACCATGAAGATCAAGAATTCGCTCAAGGCGTTGAAGGCGCGTCACCGCGACAACCAGCTGGTTCGTCGCAAGGGCCGCATCTACATCATCAACAAGACCGCGCCGCGCTACAAGGCGCGCCAGGGTTGAGTTTTCGACGGAGGCTGCGCGCCTCCGTCCGCATGATACGACTCTCACGCTAAATTCAGTTTGACGATCCGGCGTCGGGGGCTAGATTCCCGCGATGCGGATTCTTTTTGCATTTTTCACGGCTTTCCTCGTTTCCGGCGCTGTCTCGCTGCCGGCGTGGGCTGAAGATCCGACCACAACACCGCCGACAGCACCTCCGGTCGTCAAGACGAAACAGGCGCGGCTCGATCAGCTGTTTGCCGATCTCAAGCGCGAACGCAATGAAAGGGCGGCCGAGCGCATCGCCGGACGGATCGGCAGCGAGTGGTCCCAGTCGGGCAGCGCCTCTATCGACCTGATGATGCAATGGTCGCAGAAGGCGATCGAAAACCAGAAATTCGATGTTGCACTCGATTTCCTCGATCAGGTGGTGACTTTGCAGCCGACCTATGCGGAAGGCTGGAACCGCCGCGCCACTGTTCATTTCATGATGAAGAACTACGGGAAGTCGATGGCGGACATCGACCGCACCCTGCAGCTCGAACCACGCCATTTCGGCGCGCTTTCCGGCCTGGCTCAGATCATGGCCGAAACCGGCCACAAGCAGTCGGCACTCGAGGCCTGGCAGCGCGTGCTCGGCATCTATCCGATGATGCGCAGCGCCCAGGACCAGGTCGCCGCACTTTCCGAGGAGCTTGCCGGCGAAGGCATTTGAGACCAGTAAGGGAGTAGGGGAATAGGGGAGCAAGGTAGCAAGGTAGTATGTGAGAGGTGCAGATTGCACTGTGGAACACATGCGCCCTACTCCCCTACTCCTGAACCGGTCACAGGCTGATGCAAGCTGGCGGAGTTCGGCGTCTATCCTAACCCGACTGCCGTCGATGCGCCCGGCTGGCGCCGTGTTTACGACGCGCCATGCAGCCGGCCTATCCGGCAGCCGCGGCCGACATTAGCGGCCGACTTCCGATCCGACATAGGCGATGCGCAACATGTTGGTCGAGCCCGGCGTCCTCAGCGGCACGCCGGCCGTGATGATGACGCGGTCGCCCGGCTTGCCGAAACCTTCATCGAAGGCGATGCGGCAGGCGCGGTCGACCATGTCGTCGAGGTCGCTGGCGTCGGGGGAAACGACGCAATGCGTGCCCCACAACAGCGACAGCCGCCGCGCCGTGTTGAGGATCGGCGACAGCGCCACGATCGGCACTTGCGGCCGCTCGCGCGCGGCGCGCAAGCCGGTCGTGCCGGACGCGGTATAGGTGATGATCGCCGACAGCTTCAGCGTCTCGGCTATTTCGCGGGCGGCGAGCGAAATCGCGTCGGCTCCGGTCGCTTCCGGTTCCGAGCGCTGCGCGTTGATAATTCCGGCATAGGTCGGGTCGGTTTCGACCTTGGTGGCGATCCGGTTCATCATCGCCACCGCCTCGACCGGATAGGCGCCGGCGGCGGACTCCGCCGAAAGCATGATCGCGTCGGCGCCTTCAAACACGGCGATCGACACGTCCGACACCTCGGCCCGCGTCGGCACCGGCGCGGTGATCATCGATTCCAGCATCTGCGTGGCGATCACCACCGGCTTGCCGGCACGGCGCGCGGCGCGGGTAATCTGCTTCTGAATGCCAGGCACGGCTTCGAGAGGCATCTCGACGCCGAGATCGCCGCGGGCGACCATCAGCGCATCCGAAAGCTCGATGATCTCGGCCAGCCGGGCGACGGCCTGCGGCTTTTCGATCTTGGCCATGATCAGCGCCCGGCCGCGTGCGATCTTGCGCGCTTCGGCCAGGTCCTCGGGCCGCTGCACGAAGGACAGCGCCACCCAGTCGACGCCGGTCGCCAGAACCGCGTCGAGATCCCGGCGGTCCTTTTCCGTCAGCGCGCCGACCGGCAGGTCGGTGTCGGGCAGGCTGACGCCCTTCTTGTCGGAAATGGTGGTGCCGGCGACGACGGTGCAGACGATCGCCTTGCCGTTGCTGCTGACCGCCTTGAGCTCGAGCTTGCCGTCGTCGATCAGCAGGCGATGACCAGCCTCGACCGAACGCAGGATTTCGGGATGCGGCAGGTAGACCCTCGTCGAATTGCCGGGCTCGGCATTGTCGTCGAGCGTGAAGGTCTGACCGGCGGTCAGCACCTCTTTGCCGTTGGCGAACTTGCCGACGCGCAGCTTTGGCCCTTGCAGGTCGGCGAGAACGCCGATCGGCCGGCCGACCGCCTCCTCGACGGCACGAATGCGGCCGACAAGCGTACGCATCAATTCATGGTCGGTGTGGCTCATATTGATGCGGAACACGTCGGCGCCGGCTTCGAACAGCTTCTTCAGCATCTCCTCGGACGAGGAGGCCGGACCGATGGTGGCGAGGATCTTGACCTTGCGGCTGCGTCTCATTGACTGTTTGTTCCCGGGGCGGCTGGAGCGCCATCCGTTGCGGGCTCGTCAGTCAGCTGGACCATCCAGCTTGCCTGCTCGCCCGTGTCATATTCCTGGAATCCGGCGCGCTGAAAGCCCCGGGCGACGCAATCGGTAACGCCGGCGATCTTGAACTCTTTTTCGGCCACGCACATGTTGATCGGGCCATCCCAGCGTCCGCCGCGCTCGGCGTCTTCTGCATAAAGATAGTAAAACCTTGATGACAACGGTCCCTCGATCAGCGTCTTGCAGCTCGATCCTTCGATGTGCCACCAGCCTTCGGTGATCCAGCCGGCTTTGGCGCGATAGCCGATGCCGACACCGACCAGGTTCTGCGTGGCGTTGCAGACCCGGAAATCGGCCCGTGCCGGCGAGGCCGAAATCACCGCGAAAAGACCCATGGCCGGTACCAGGAGCGGCATGGCCAAGGCGTGGCGCACACGCAGCCTGCCGGCGAAACCCATCCTGAAACCCCTCAAGAACCACATTTGCATCTCTCAACGCCCCTTTTCGGAAAAGTCCGTACGCATGTCAACGCGCCGATCTGTCCAATTCCAATCGATTTAGAAGGCTCTGGCGCGCTTGCGGTCGCCCCTGCTCATTTTTTTGGCAGAAACCGTGGCCAAACAACGGCATTGCGCAAGCGTTCTCTTCGTGGAATGACGATACCACCTCCCCGAAAGCCAGCGAACAGACCTTTCCCGCCAATGACCCGATCCACAGTTTTCGCGCCTTTCGATATCGTCGAAGGCGATCGCAAGCGCGGCATGGTGCTTCTGGCCGATCACGCCCGCCGCGACCTGCCGGAGGAGTATGGCAGTCTCGGCCTGCCGGCGGCGGAGTTCGACCGCCACATCGCCTACGACATCGGCGTCGAGACTGTAACCCGCGAACTCGCAAGTCTGCTCGGCGTTCCGGCGGTGCTTGCCAATTTTTCGCGACTGCTGATCGACCCCAATCGCGGCGAAGACGATCCAACGCTGATTCGCCAGCTCTATGACGGCACCGTCATCCCGGGAAATTATCCCATGGCCCCGGAGGAGCGCGAAAGACGGCTGGGCCGCTTTTACCGCCCCTATCATGATGCCGTCGGCGCCATGATCGCCTCTGTGGCGCGAGCATCCGCGCGGGTACCCTTCATCTTTTCGGTGCATTCCTTCACACCGACCATGCAGGGATTCGTGCGGCCGTGGCACGTCGGCATATTGTGGGACCTGGACGACCGCGTTGCGCGGCCGCTGATCGACATGCTCGCCGAGGACAAGAGCCTCATCGTCGGCGACAACGAACCCTATGACGGCGCACTGCGCGGCGATACCATGTTCAGGCACGCCATCGTCAACGGCTTTGCCCATGCGCTGCTCGAGGTCCGCCAGGACCTGATCGCCGACCACAAGGGTGCCCTCGCCTGGGCCGAACGGCTGGCGCCGATCGTTGACGCGATAGATCGACGTGCCGATATACATGCGGTGAAAATATTCGGCTCGCGCACCGGGCCGGTATGATGAGGCCCAAGGGAGGCCAACATGACATGACCGAACTCAGCGACGAACAAAAGCGTGATTTCGAAGCCGCTGCCTTCCGCCGGCTGGTCGCGCATCTGCGCGAGCGTTCCGACGTACAGAACATCGACCTGATGAACCTCGCCGGCTTCTGCCGCAACTGCCTGTCCAACTGGTACCGCGACGCGGCGCAAGCCGAGGGTGTCGAACTCAGCAAGGACCGGTCGCGCGAAATCATCTACGGCATGCCCTATGCCGAGTGGCAGGCCCTGAACCAGATCGAGGCCTCCGACGCCAAGAAGGCCGAGTTCGAGGCAAGGCGCCCCAGGGACCACTAGGGTCACAATCCATCGCGCTGAACGACCTTCACGAATGGTTTGCCGCCAAATGGGAGGACTGCCGTGCCTAAGATTGACGTTGCCGACGTGCCCGGACGCAAGGGCTCATCCTATCCACCGCCGTTCGATGCACCCTGTGCCGAACGCGTGCGGCAGCGGCTAGGCAACGCAGGCGGGCTCACCGACTTCGGCATCAATCTCATGCGCCTGCCGCCGGGCAACTGGTCGAGCCAGCGCCACTGGCATTCGCACGAAGACGAATTCGTCTACGTGCTTGAAGGCGAGCTGACGCTCGTCGAAGATGCCGGCGAGACGGTGCTGCGCGCCGGTGATTGCGCGGCCTTTCCGAAAGGATCAGGCAACGGCCATCACATGATCAATAAATCGGGCGCGATGGCGATCTATCTCGAAGTCGGTTCGCGCTGGCCCGACGACGTCGCCACCTGCTCCGACATCGACATGATGGGCACCAACGCTGACGGCCGGTTTGTGCACAAGGATGGCGCGCCTTATCCCGAGCCATAGGGATTTCGGAGTGGACCGCCGAGATGGTTGGCCGACGCGAGAGGACGTAGCGTCTGGTCCAAGCACTTTCGGCGAAGAGCGCTTGACTGTGAATTGAATCGATCTAATTTGCCGCGCAACGCCATTTCCGGACCGGATTCTACCCGATGGACGCGCAGAAAATCACGCAGATCGCGATTCGTGGACGCTGGGCAGTGGCCGGCATCTTCCTCGCCAACGGCTTCTTGACCGGCAGTTGGGCGCCGCAGATCCCGGTGTTCCTGACGCGACTCGACATTTCGAAGTTCACGCTCGGCTTGCTGATTCTTTTGTTCGGTGCCGGCGCCGTCACTGCCATGACCTGGTGCGGCCATCTGATCTCGAAGCATGGCTCGCGCACGGTGCTGCGCTGGTTCGGACTTGCCGGCAGCTTCGGCCTTTTGGTTGTGGCTCTGGCCCCCAACGTGCCCCTTGCGGCCGTCGCCATGTTCATCTTCGGCGGTTCGATCGGCGGCATGGACGTCGCCATGAATGCCAATGCAGTGGCAGTCGAACGGCGGCTGTCCCGTGCCATCATGTCGTCCTCGCACGGCTTCTGGAGCCTTGGCGGTTTCGCCGGCGGCGCTTTGGGCGGTTTCGCCATCCAGAACTACGGTCACCTCGCCCATGCGACGGTGGTGACGGCTCTTGCCTTTGCCGTAATCGCCGTAGCGGTCCGCTACCTGATCGCCGAGGACAAGCACCCAGTCGCCGAGCACCACAAATTCGCGCTGCCGGCAAACCCGCTGGTCTATCTGGTTGGGCTGATGGCGCTGCTGACGATGATCTCCGAAGGTGCGGTACTCGACTGGGCGGCGCTGTATCTCAGGCAGGAGCTCGGCGCCGATCTTGCCATCGCAGGCCTGGCCTATGCCGCCTTTTCCGGAGTCATGGCCATCATGCGCTTCCTCGGCGATGGCGTCCGCAACCGTTTCGGTGCCGTTACGACGTTGCGCGCCTCGGCCCTTGCCGCTGCTGCCGGCATGCTGGTGGCCGGGCTGGCTCCCTCGCCTTGGCTGGCCATTGCCGCCTTCGCTTTTTGCGGCCTCGGCATTGCCAACATGGTGCCGATCATTTTTTCGGCCGGCGGCAACCAGGAAGGCATGGCGTCCGGCACAGGCATGAGCGTCGTCACCACAATGGGTTACTCAGGCATTCTGGTGGCGCCGTCGGCGATCGGCTTCATCGCCGAACACTCGAGCTTCGGCCCGATCTTCGTCGCACTGTCCGGGCTGCTGGTCGTCGTGCTGTTGATGGCCGGCCTCGCTCACCGCGCCGAATTCGCTGCCGAGCCTGCACCGGCTGAATAGCGCTTGAACTCTTCGTAGAGGAAATCCGCGACGCGGCGGATGCGGACGCTGGTACGCACGTCGCGGTGCATGGCCAGCCACACCGGCAGCGTCGGCAGCGGGAGACCCGGCAGCACTGTCTCGACCAGCGGATCACGGTCGGCGAGCGGCTCCTGGCCAAAGCCGATGCCGTTTCCCGCCCGCACCGCTTCCCACAGCACGATCTGATTATCGGTCCTGAAGCGGAAGGCATTGCGGGCGAGCGCGACGCCGAACTGGGCGAAGCCGCGAATGATTTCATCGCTGCGGTCGAAGCCGACCAGATCATGGCCGGCAAGATCGCGGGCCTCGCGCGGACGGCCACGCCGGTCGAGGTAGGATTTTGCCGCGCAGGCGCGGAGCGGAATGTCGGTCACCTTGCGCGCGACCAGTTCATTCTGCGCCGGCTTGACCATGCGGATGGCGATATCGGCGTCGCGACGCAGCAGATTCTCGACCTGGTTCGAGGCGACGATCTCGACTTCGATGCCCGGCTCCTCGAACCCAAGCCTCGCTGTGATTTCCGGCAGCACATAGGCCGCCACCACTTCGCTGGCGGCAATGCGCACCGTACCCTCTATCGCCTCGACCGATCCCAGCGCCAGCAGCGAAAAGGCGCTCGCCTGCTCGCTCACCGCGCGGCCCCGTTCAAAGAGCGTGTTGCCCGCTTCCGTAAGCGCGTAGCCACGCCGCCCGCGCCGGAAGAGCGTGACACCGAGCGCCTGTTCCAGCTCGGTGATGTGGCGGCCGAGCGTCGGCTGGCTCGCGGCAAGTTTTCGCGCGGCGGCCGACAGGCTGCCGGTCTCCGCCACGGTGACGAAACTCTTGATCAGGTTCCAGTCAATATCCATTCAAAATTGAATATCATATCGCCAATCGTAGTCAATTTTCATTCGTTTGCGAAGAGACAATATTGGGGTCGTAACGCAACACGGAGACGAACAATGACCACGATCGCAATTCTCGGCGCCAATGGCCGCCTCGGCCGCACGGTCGCCAAGGCCTTCCTCGATGCCGGCTACGATGTCCGTGCCATCACCCGCAGCGGCAAGGTGCCGGCCGAGCTCAAAGGCGCCACGGCGATCGCCGGCGACGCGCTCGACCGTGCTGCGCTGATCCGCGCGACCGAAGGCGTCGATATCATTTTCAACGGCCTCAACCCGCTCTACACCGACTGGAGCAAATGCCTGCCGATGGCCGAGAATGTGATGGCTGCCTGCCGGGCGAACGGCGCGCTGCATCTCTTCCCGGGCACCGTCTACAATTACGGCTCGCCGATGCCGGCGGTGATCGCCGAAGACACGCCGTTTCGCCCGACAACGGAAAAGGGCCGCATCCGCGTCGCCATGGAAGATCTGTTTCGCCGCGAGGCCGATGCGGGTCGGGTGCGCACGATCCTGCTGCGCGCTGGTGATTTCTTCGGCGGCAGCGGCAGCGGATCGTGGTTCGATCTGGTTGTTGCCGCCAAGATAACCAAGGGTGTCTATACCGCCCCAGGGCCGGTCGATCTCGTGCATGAATGGGCCTATCTGCCCGACCTGGCCAAGGCCTTCGTCGGGCTGGCTGACAATCTCGACAAGCTCGGCTCCTACGAGGCGCTGAACTTTCCTGGCCATGCGGTGACCGATCTGGACATCAAGGCGGCCGCGGAGAAGGCGCTCGGACGCACGCTGAAACTGACGTCGATGCCGTGGTGGGTGCTGCGTGCCGGCGGCCCGTTCGTGGCGATGTGGCGCGAGATCGTTTCGATGTCCTATCTCCGCTTCGAGCCGCACCGGCTGGTTTCAGGCAGGCTGGAAAGCGTTATCGGTACGATCCCGCACACGCCGCTGGAAAATGCAGTGTCGGAAGCGCTCGAGGATATCGGCATCGCCACGCTCAAGACGACGCAAAAAGTTGCCTAACAACAAACCAAAAAAAGGCGGATGGCCAGATGGTCATCCGCCGCTTGTCACGACCAATGATTGCGGTCAGATCCGGCCCATCAACAGCAGCACCAGGACAACGATCAGAATGACGCCGACGATGCCGGATGGTCCGTAACCCCAGGACCGGGAATGCGGCCACGCCGGAACCGCGCCGATCAGAATAAGAATAAGGATAATGATGAGAATGGTGCTGATCGTCATCAGAAAATCCTCGCTTTGAGGTTGCAATGACGGAACAATGCAGAAGGCCGCCCATTGTTCCCGGGCGGCCTTTGCTTGATCAGGACGGCGATCCGGACTCTATTCGGCGGCCTTCGGGAAGGCGATCGCCGGTTCGGCGCCCAGATCGGCGTCCAGGCCTTTCGACGGGATTTCGGCCTTTCGACGCCCCAACAGGCGACTGAACCAGCCACGACGCGCACCGGGTTTGACCTTGGCGCGAGTGAACACCATCAGCATCGACGGCGTCACCACCAGCGTCAGCACGGTGGCGAAGGACAGCCCGAAGACGATCGCCGAAGACAGCGAAATCCACCATTGCGTCGACGGCGCGTTGATCGTCGTCTCGTGATGGAAGATTTCGAGGCCGAGGCCGAAGGCGATCGGCAGCACGCCGAGGATCGCCGATACCGCCGTCAGCACCACCGGGCGGGCACGCTCGCGGCAGGTCTGCAGCACGGCTTCGTATTTGTCCCAGCCCTCTTCGCGCAACCGGTCATAGGTGTCGATCAGCACGATGTTGTTGTTCACCACCACCCCGGCCAGCGCGATGACACCGATGCCCGACATGACGATGCCGAATGCCTCTCCCGTCAGCAGCAGCCCGAGGAACACGCCGATCGTCGCCATGACCACGCAGGACAGCACCAGCCAGACGCTGGTGAACTTGTTGAACTGCGCCAGAAGCACGATGAAAATCAGGAAGATCGCCGCACCGAAGGCTTTGCTGAGGAAGGCGCCGGCCTCCGCGCTGTCCTCATTCGAGCCGGCAAGCTTCCAGCGAATGCCGCTGCCGAGGTTCATGTCGGCGACAGCTTTGGTGACCTCCTGCTGGACGGCTGCCACCTGGGCGCCGGCAGCGACGTTGGCCTGGACGACCACAGTTCGCGCGCCGTCGATGCGGTTGAGGATACCGACCGTCGGCTCCGGCTTGCGCACGACGAAGTTCGAGATCGGCACCGAGCCTTGCGCGGTCTGCACCCGCAGTTCGTCGAGCGTTGACAGCGTGCGCCGATCCTCGGGCAGGCGCAGCCTGATGTCGACTGCATCGTCGGCGCCGGCGGGCCGGTATTCGCTGAGCTTCAGCCCGTTGGTCACCAGTTGCACGACCGTCCCGACCGCGGTTGGGCTGATGCCGTACTGCGCCGCCTTGGCGCGATCGACCTCGAGCGCCCAGTCAACGCCGGGCGGCGCCAGACCGTCGGAAATATCGATGACGCCGGGCACCTTGGCAATGCGCGCGGCGACCGCGCGGGCCTTGTCGTCAAGGCCCTTCGGATCTACGGCCGAAAGCCTGATCTGGATCGGCTTGCCTGTAGGCGGGCCGGCTTCCGGCACGCGAACCTCGACGTCGACACCGGGAATGCCAGCCATCACGCCGCGCAGTTCGTCCAGGATTGAGTTCGCCGATTTACGCTCGCGCCAGTCGACGAATTCGTACTGGATCACGCCAACCACGTCTTCCGGAACATCCTGGCCGCCGCCCTGCGTCTTGCCGACACGGGTATAGACAGACTTCACGCCCGGCCAACCGAGCAGCCGATTTTCCGCGGTCTTGGTGGCCGCGTCCATTTCGGCAAGCGAAAGATTGCCGCGGGCGTGGACATAGAGCAGGCCGTAGTCAGGCTCGACATTCGGGAAGAATTCGACGCCGGCGCCGAATTTCGAATAGGCGTAGCCGACGCCGAACAACAGCGCCACAGTGAGGACAAGCACGGTGATGGGATAATGCACCGCCTGCTTGACCACGGCCATGTACCAGCCGTCGCGATTGTCGTCGGGGTGATGGGCCGGCGCCTTGGCAAATATCGCGCCCAGCGTCGGCGCGAAGACCAGCGCATAGAGCATCGAGGCCGAGAGCGTCACGATCAGCGTGATCGGCATGTATTTCATGAAGTCGCCGATAATGCCCGGCCAGAACAACAGCGGCGAGAAGGCGGCAATGCGCGTCATCGTCGCCGCGATGACCGGGCCGGCCATGCGCTTGGCGGCAAGCGCGAACGCTTGCTCCTTCGGCATGCCCTCGCTCATGCGTCGCTCGGCGAATTCGGTGACGATGATGGCGTCGTCGACCAGCATGCCGACCGCCAGGATGAGGCTGAACAGCACGATCATGTTGATCGTGTAGCCCATCATTGCCAGCAACAGGATGCCGATCAGGAAGGACGAGGGGATGGCCAATCCGATCAGCAGCGAGGCACGGCCAGACAGCGCGTAGAGAATGACGATGAACACCAGGATGACGGCGATCATCACGTGGTTCTGCAGGTCGCCGAGCAACTGGTTCACGAAGACGGACTTGTCTTGCGTGTAGGTGACGTGCATGCCCTCCGGCATCGTCTTGATGAAGGCGTCGGACACCTCCCTGACCTTGCCAATCGTATCGATCAGGTTGGAGCCGATGCGCTTCTTCACCTCGATGGCGATCGCCGGCTTGCCGTCGAGGCGGGTGACCGTCTCGGCGTCCTTGAATGTGGAGCGGATGGTGGCAATGTCCTTGGCCTGCACCACCGCATTGGGGCCGGCGACGACCGGAAGCGCCGCCACATCCTCCGGTGTCTCGATAAGCGAGGGCACCTTGACCGCGTATTTGCCCTCGGATCCTTCGATGTTGCCGGCGGCGACAAGACTGTTGGAAGCGCCGACCGCACCGATCAACTGGTCGAGCTGCAGCCCGTAGGAAGACAGCTTCATCGGATCGATGACCACTTCGACGAGGTCGTCGCGCGCACCCTGCAGCGAGCCCTCGAGCACGCCAGGCACTTCCTCGATGCGGTCGCGCAGCTCGCGCGCCGCCGCCGTCAGCACGCGCTCGGGCACCTCGCCCGACAGCGTCACGACCAGGACGGGGAACTCGGAGATATTGACCTCGGAGACCACGGGCTCCTCAGCCGCTTGCGGCAGGTCGGCCTTGCCGTCCTGCACCTTGCTGCGTGTGTCCTGCAGCGCGGTGGCGAGATCCGTCTGTGGCTGGAATTCGACCAGCACATAACCGCCGCCCTGGAAGGCGGCCGAGCGCATCTCCTTGAGGCCTTTCAGGCTCTTCAGCTTGGCTTCCATCGGCCGCAGCAGGAGGCGCTCGGAGTCTTCCGGCGAGATGCCCTGGTAGATCAGGCTGACATACATCATCGGAATCGGAACGTCCGGTTCCGCTTCCTTCGGCGTCGACTGGTAGGCGACCGCACCGGCAAGGATGAGAAAGACCAGGACCGCAATGGTCAGCCGGGCATTGCTGATAGCAAGTTTGACGATGTCCATGATTACTGCGTCCCGGCCGTCGCTTCGCCCAACAGCTTTTGGATGGTCGCCTGGTCGGCTGCGACCGGCTTGACCACCTCGCCTTCCTTCACCAGCTCCTGGCCGGCGACGATGATGCGGGCGTCGGCCGCAATGCCGCCGAGCACCAGGCCGGTTGGCGTGTCGTCGACCAGATCGATCGGGAAGAACACGACCTTGTCATCCTTGTCGACGGCGCGGATGCCGAGGTCGCCCTTGTCGCCGAGCGTCACCACCGAGCGCGGCAGCATCACGGCGTCGGTCGGCTGGGCGCTGAGCGCGATTTCTGCCGTCATGCCGGCCGGTACGGACCCATCGGCATTGGGGATAGCGACTTCAACCCGAAAGGTACGGGTTGCCGAAGATGCATCCCGGCTGATGTAGCGCACCGTACCCTTGACGGTCTGGCCACTGACCAGGCGCACATTGGCTTCGTCACCGATCTTCAGATAGCCGAGATCGCGTTCGCTGACTTCGCCGCGTGCGATCACCGGATCGAGCTTGAGAATGGTCGCCACCTCGCCGCCCTGCATCACGGAACTGCCAAGCTCCACCGGCACCCGGTCGATGACGCCGTCGAAGGGCGCCTTCACCTCGTTGCGGTCGAGCTCGGCTTGCGCTGCGTCCAGTTGCGACTTGGCCAGCGTCAGGTTGGAGCGGGTTGTATCGAGCTGCAACTTGGGCAGATTGCCGGTTTTCATCAGCCGCAGGGCAGCTGCCAGCTCTGCCTCACGTTGCACGACAAGCTGCTTGGCGTTGTCGACCGCCGAGATTTTTTCCTCGGCGGCAAGCATCAGGATCAGGTCGCCGGTCTTGACGTGCTGGCCCTGCTTGACCGGCAGCTTGTCGATGACGCCGGCGACGCGTGTCGCCAGGACGGCGCGCTTGTCGGCTTCGGTCAGTCCGGAAATGCGGATAGCGCGTGCATAGGTGCGCCGCGGCGGGGTTATGACCGCGACCGTGCGCAACGGCGCCTTGGGCTGTTCCGCCTCGGCAGTCCCCGGTTTGGCAGCCCCCTGTTCGCCAGCTTGGGGCTTGCCTGCGTCGGCTGCCTTGGGCTGCTCGACCTCTCCTGCCTTGGGCTTGTTGTCGGCGGACGCGCTGCCGACGGACGAGAACTCGCCTGTCGCCATCCAGCCGGCGAACCCGATGAGCACAACAATGGCTGCAAGCTTGTGAAACCTGAATTTCGGCATCGTCATTTTTCCAGTGCGCGGGGTTCGGCCAGGCCGCATCTTCTACTTGGGGCGCGTCGCCGATATGGGTGCGCGCGAGGCCGTATTCAAATTGCCGTGATCGGCGAAGCGCGCTTCTACCTCAAAGTTGCAGCGCAATATAGTCAGAAAAGTTGATGGGTTGTTGCTTTGTCCGCAAAGATGCGGCTGCAGCATCGGCTGTTGATCGCCAAAACAGCGGTATGGCAGCAAGTGTCAGGATGATTGACGGATTGCGAATGCCATCTGCTTGCGAAGCAGCTAGGCCGGACGGCGGGCGGCCTCGGGCTGCTTGCGCGCCGCAAGAAATTCCTTGACCCGCCGGCCCGGCGCCGGCCCGGTCACCGGCTTCAAGCCGTCGTCGAGTTCGCCGGACAGATCGATCGTCGGCCGCTTGCCGACGGCGTCATAATTTTCTTCCAGCCAATCACTGGCTGCGGTGCGGCCGAGGTCGCGCAGATAGGCAAGGAACGCCCATTCGGCATTGACCTTGGACGATGCCGACAGATCCTTGAACGCTTCGTCGGCATCGATGCGGTGCATGCGGATGTCGCGATATTCGCCGTGCGGCAATCGGCCGGCGGCGATCAGTTCCTTGACGAAGGCGATCGAGCGGAATTCGCGCAACAGCCCGGCATTGAAGGTGATCTCGTCGATGCGGTTCTGGATCTCATTGGCGCTCTTCGGCGTTCCCTCGCGGACCACCGGATTGATCTGCACCAAAAGCACGTCCTCGGTGGCCGCCGTCTTGAAGAACGGGAACAGTGCCGGGTTGCCGCCATAACCGCCATCCCAATAGGGCACGCCCTTGATCTCGACGGCACGGAACAATTGCGGCAAGCAGGCCGACGCCATCACCGTGTCGAGGTCGATCTCGCCGTCCGAGAAGACCCGCAACTGGCCGGTCTCGACATTGGTAGCGGAAATGAACAGTTCCATCGACTTGCAGGCGCGCACATTGTCGAAATCGATCTCACGTTCGACCACGTCGCGCAGCGGATTGATGGCGAGCGGATTGGCGACATAGGGCGAAAATACCCGAGACATCGTATCGAACAGGAAATAGCCGGGCGTGTTCTCGATCGACCAATTGCCCCAGGCGACGTCCCAAGGCATGCGCTGTACCGGGCTGAAGCGGCCCTTTGCCGCCACCGCACGCCAGAAATCGTCGAGCTTCCGCCGCGCGCCCTCGACACCGCCGCGGACAAAGCCGTCGGCCAGCGCCACGGCATTCATGGCGCCGGCGCTGGTGCCCGAAACCGCCGTTATGTCGAGGCGCCCGTCCTCGAGCAGCCGATCGAGCACGCCCCAGGAAAACGCCCCGTGCGAACCGCCGCCTTGCAGCGCGACATTGATCTTCTTTGGCTCTTCCGCCTTGCCATTTTTCGGCATGGCGTGGCCCTTGACCGCTGGAAGCCTCACTGAGCGGTCCAGCCGCCATCGACAGAGATGTGCGCGCCGTTGATCTGCGCCGCCGCATCCGAGCATAGGAACACCGCGGCCGCCGCAACCTGCTCGACGGTGACGAACTCCTTGGTCGGTTGCTTTTCGAGCATTACCTCACGGACCACCGTCTCGCGGTCCATCTTGTTGGCCTTCATCTGGTCGGGGATCTGCGCCTCGACCAGCGGCGTCAACACATAGCCCGGACAAATGGCATTGCAGGTGATCTTGTCGCGCGCCAGTTCCAGGGCGACAGTCTTGGTCAAGCCCATAATGCCATGCTTGGCCGAGACATAGGCCGACTTGAACGGCGAGGCGACAAGGCCGTGGGCCGAGGCGACGTTGACGATCCGGCCGCCACCGGCCTGTTTCATCAACGGGATGGCGGCTGCGATGGTGTGGAAGGCCGATGACAGGTTAATGGCGATGATCGCATCCCACTTCTCGATCGGGAAGCTTTCCACCGGCGCGACATGCTGGATGCCGGCATTGTTGATCAGGATGTCGACCGAGCCGAATGCCTCGGCTGCCTTCGCCACCAAAGCCCGGCACTCGGCCGGCTTCGACATGTCGGCTTTGACATAGGCGGTCTTCACCTTGTGGTGCTTCGCGATCGCGTCTGCGATGGCGCGGTCGTCGGCGGTGTCGGAAAAGGAATTGACGACGACGTTGCAGCCTTCGGCCGCGAGCGCGTGGGCAATGGCCAGGCCGATGCCCGAGGTGGAACCGGTGACGATGGCGGTTTTTCTGGCGGTCAAGGCGGCTTTATTCCTTTCGAGGCGGGCTCCCGTGGAACCATGCTGCACTGCAGCATATAGGCTCTCTGTCACCCAAGAACAGCGGATGTGTGGAGCAATGACATGAAATTTTTGTCATGTAGACCTCTCTCGTCCCCTAAGAGAGGTCGTCGCCTCGTTTCGCAAAGCATGCGCTGAAAGCTCGTCAGGCGACGAGGTCCGGCACCGTCCCGATATAGCGCGACTGCGGCCGGATCAGCCGTCCGCTCGTTTGCTGCTCGCGCGCATGGGCAATCCAGCCGGCGACGCGCCCGGCAGCAAAGACATTGGTGAACGCCTCTTTCGGAAAGCCCGCCGCTTCCAGCAGGAGCGCTGTGAAGAACTCGACGTTGGTCTGGAGCGAGCGTGACGGCTTGGCGATGCGGAGCACTTCGAGCGCCGCCTGCTCCACGCTTTCGGCGAAGGCCAGCCGGTGGCCGCTTTCGCCCTCGGCGCCGAGCTGGCGCACGACGGCTTTCAGCACGTCGGCACGCGGATCGCGCACGCGATAGATGCGATGGCCGAAGCCCATGATGCGGCCGCCACGCGCGATCTCGCCACGCAGCCAGCCGGCGGCGTCGCCATGCACCTCGATCGCATCCAGCATCTCGATCACCGGACCTGGCGCGCCGCCATGCAGCGGCCCCTTGAGCGCTCCGAGCCCGGCCAGCACCGCCGAAGTAAGCCCGGCCTGCGTCGAAGCGACCACGCGCGCGGCGAAGGTCGATGCGTTGAGGCCGTGGTCGCAAACCGTCACGAGATAGGCATCGAGCGCCTTCGCCAATTTAGGCGAGGCCACAATGCCGGTCAGCATCCGCAGCATGTCGGCTGCATGATCGGCCTTGCTATCGGGCGCAATCGGGCTTTCGCCGCGCTGCAAGCGCAGCAAGGCCGGCGTCAGCACGGCAGGTGCCGCAACCAGCCGCAGCGCGTCCGACAATTTGTCACCATCCGGCAGCAGGGCAATACCGGCGCGCATCGCGCTGTAGATATCGACGGATGCGAGAAACGGCAGCAAGGGTTTGATCTGCTCGAACACTTCGCTGCGCGCCCGACCGATCGCGTTCGCCAGCTCCCTGCCGTCGGGAAGATCGTCGAAAAAGCCGTCGAACAGCAGATGAACCACCTCGGCGTATTTCCAGCGGCCTGCCAGTTCGGGCAACGAATGGCCCCGGATGGTCAGGCGGCCACCAAGACCGTCAACATCGGAGAGCACCGTTTCCGCCGCCACCACATCATCGAGCCCATTCGCCATTGGTTTTCTCCTTGACCCTTTCCGGGTGGAAGATAAGGGTTGGTGACTGGACCATCAATCTTGATCAACGGAATCAACATGACAAGGCTGACATGACGGAGTGGCTGACGCGGGACGAAGCCCTGGAGCGTCTCAAGGTGCGAGCCCAGACCCTCTATGCCTATGTCAGCCGCGGACGCATCGGCGTGCGGCCGGACCGGGCGGATCCACGCCGCAGCCAGTATCGCGCCGACGATATCGCGGCGCTGGCGAGCCGCCGGGCTCGTGGCCGAAATCCCCAGGCAATCGCCGAAAGTGCAATTGCCTGGGGTGAGCCGGCGATCGCCACCACGATCTCGACCGTTTTGCATGGCCGCCTTGTCTATCGCGGCCAGGATGCGGTTGCTCTCTGCGAGGCTGCCACGCTGGAGCAGACGGCAAACCTGCTTTGGGCATCTGGCGCACCAGTGTCGTTCGTCTCGGCGAGCCGCCATGGCAACGGCGCAACTGGCCGGCCGGCTGCCTTCGCGGAATTGGCCGCGTTGGCCGCCAACGGCCGGCCTTCGCTCGGCCGAAGATCGGCTTCGCTCAACCACGATGCGGCCGGCGCCATCGCCGCTTTGGCCCAGGCGCTCGGCGCGATTCCCGGAACTGGTGCCGTGCACGAAAGGCTGGCGCAGGGATGGTCGCTTGATGCGGCCGGCGCAGACTTGATCCGCCGCTCGCTCGTGCTGTTGGCCGATCACGAATTGAACGCATCGACCTTCGCCGCACGGGTCGCCGCGTCCACCGGCGCACCTGTTTCGGCCTGCCTGCTTGCCGGCCTCGCCACGCTCTCCGGGCCGCGTCATGGCGGCGCCGCGGAGGCGGTCATGATGCTGGCGGAAGATGCGCAGAGATTGGGGCCGGATGCGGCTGTCGGACGCTGGCTCGGTCACGACAGGCCGCTGCCCGGATTTGGCCATCCGCTTTATCCCGACGGCGATCCGCGTGCGGAACCGTTGCTGGCCGCGATAGATGTCGATGATGGGCTGTTACGGCTTTGCGATGCGGCCTTTGCGGCAACGGGCATGCGCCCGAACGTCGATTTCGCTTTGGCCGCGCTGACGCGCGGTCTCCGTTTGCCGTCCGATGCGCCGTTCCGCCTGTTCGCGCTCGGCCGCAGCGTCGGCTGGGCCGCGCATGCCGTGGAGCAGGTGACGAGCAACGGCCTGATCCGGCCACGCGCCCGCTACCAGGGACCGCTGCCGGAGCAGCTCTAGCCGCGCTGCTTGCGAAGTCTCAGCGGCACCTGAGCGAAGGTTCGACGCGGCGCCTCGCCCCGGCAATCACGACATCGTGTCGAGCTTGCGCTGCATCGCGGCGATCTGCTCCTTCAGTTCCTGAAGGTCGTCGGGTTTTTCCGGCGTTTCCTTCCTGGCCGGTTCGGCCGGCGCTGCTGTCGGCGCCGAGCCCGCGGGCGGGAACGGCGTGAACAGCCGCATGGCGTTCTGGAACATTTCCATGTTGCGCCGCGTCTGCTCCTCCAGCACCTTGATCGGCGTAGCGATCTTCATCATGTCCATCGGCGACTTGCCGAGGGCATCTTTCATCTGCTCGCGAAAGCGCTCCTGCTCCTTCGAGAAGGCCAGCATCGACTGTTCGAGAAAGCTCGGCACGATCATCTGCATCTGATCGCCGTAATAGGCGATGAGCTGACGCAGGAACGGGATCGGCAGCATGTTCTGCCCGTCCTTGTTCTCCAGCTCGAAGATGATCTGGGTCAGTACCGGATGCGTGATGTCGTCACCGGTCTTGGCGTCCTGGACAGTAAAGTCCTCGCCTCTTTTGACCATTTCAGCGAGATCCTCGAGCGTCACATAGGTGCTGGTGCCCGTATTGTAGAGACGGCGATTGGCATATTTCTTGATAACAATAGGTTCGTCTTTTGCGGCCATCTGCATCCTCCCCGGACACCGGGCAGCTTAAGTAAGCCGCCGGTAACGATTGCGCCTTTTTAAAGGATATGCGCAAAAGCGTCATGAATCCAAGCAGTTTGTGCAGTGCGAGAACATTTTATGCTGCGCAGCACGGGCGGGCCGCCGTTGCAGCGACGGGCGGCATGCTTGCGGCAGTGGGACGCCATGCCCATTTCGGGTTTGACTCGGGTTGTGGAAAGGGCAAGAAAAGTCCCCGACGGCACCCGAAATCGTTCCCCGAAAGCCTGGAGAAGAACATGTCCGCTTCCAACGCCATCGTTGTCGCCAGTGCAGCGCGCACGCCCGTCGGCTCCTTCAACGGCGCCTTCGCCAACACGCCAGCCCATGAATTGGGTGCCGTCGCCGTCAGGGAAGCGCTGGTCCGTGCCGGCGTCGACGGCAAGGAGGTGGACGAGGTCATTCTCGGCCAGATCCTGACCGCGGCTCAAGGGCAGAACCCGGCGCGGCAGGCGGCAATGGCTGCCGGCGTACCGCAGGAGGCGACCTCCTGGGGCCTGAACCAACTCTGCGGCTCGGGCTTGCGCGCCATCGCGCTCGGCATGCAGCAGATCGCCCAGGGCGACGCGAGGATCATCGTTGCCGGCGGCCAGGAATCGATGTCGATGGCTCCGCATGCACAGCATCTGCGCGGTGGCGTCAAGATGGGCGATTTCAAGCTGATCGACACCATGATCAAGGACGGCCTGACCGATGCCTTCTATGGCTATCATATGGGCAACACCGCTGAGAACGTCGCCCGCCAGTTCCAGATCACCCGCGACGACCAGGACCAGTTCGCACTGGCTTCCCAGAACAAGGCCGAAGCCGCGCAGAAAGCCGGGAAATTCAAGGACGAGATCGTTGCCTTTACAGTCAAGGGCAGGAAGGGCGACACCGTAGTCGACCAGGATGAATACATCCGCCACGGCGCGACAATCGATGCCATGACCAAGCTCAAGCCCGCCTTCGACAAGGAAGGCACGGTGACTGCTGCCAATGCTTCCGGCATCAACGACGGCGCCGCCGCCGTGGTGCTGATGACCGAAGCGGAAGCCGCAAGGCGCGGCATCACACCGCTGGTGCGTATCGTTTCCTGGGCGACCGCCGGTGTCGACCCGCAGATCATGGGGACGGGACCGATCCCCTCCTCGCGCAAGGCGCTGGCCAAGGCCGGCTGGTCGGTCGGCGACCTCGATCTGGTCGAAGCCAACGAGGCCTTTGCCGCGCAGGCCTGCGCCGTCAACAAGGACATGGGCTGGGATCCGGCCATCGTCAACGTCAATGGCGGCGCCATCGCCATCGGCCATCCGGTCGGCGCCTCGGGCGCCCGCATCTTCAACACGCTGGTCTACGAGATGCGCCGCAGAAGTGCCAAGAAAGGCCTTGCCACGCTGTGCATCGGCGGCGGCATGGGTGTTGCCATGTGCGTGGAAGCAATGGGATGAATGGCAAATTGTGAATGGTGAATGGTGAATGGTGAATGGAAGATCGGAGGGCTTACGCAATAACCATTCACCATTCACCATTCACTCTGGGAGGGAAACGCATGACAAAGGTTGCAATCGTCACAGGCGGGTCGCGCGGCATCGGCGCGGCGATATCGGTCGCCTTGAAAAGCGCCGGCTATTCGGTCGCCGCAAACTACGCCGGCAATGAGGAAGCGGCGGCAAAGTTCAAGGCCGCGACCGGCATCCCGGTCTATAGATGGTCGGTCGCCGACTACGAGGCCTGCGCCGCCGGCATCAAACAGATCGAAGCCGATCTCGGTCCCGTCTCGGTGCTGGTCAACAATGCCGGCATCACTCGCGACGCGATGTTCCACAAGATGACGCGCGAGCAATGGAAAGAGGTCCTCGACACCAACCTTTCCGGCGTCTTCAACATGACGCATCCGTTGTGGGGCGGCATGCGCGACCGCAAGTTCGGTCGCATCATCACCATCTCCTCGATCAACGGCCAGAAAGGCCAAGCCGGCCAGGTCAATTATTCGGCCTCGAAGGCCGGCGATATCGGCTTCACCAAGGCACTGGCCCAGGAAGGCGCGCGCGCCGGCATCACCGTCAACGTCATTTGCCCCGGGTACATCGCCACCGAGATGGTCAAGGCAATGGACGAGAAGGTCCTCAACGAGCGCGTCATCCCGCACATCCCGGTCGGCCGTCTCGGCGAGCCGGAGGAAATCGCGCGCTGCGTCGTCTTCCTCGCTTCCGACGATGCCGGTTTCATCACCGGCTCGACCATATCAGCCAATGGCGGCCAGTACATCGCCTGATCGTTTATCTTTACGTTGAGACAGATACGCGCTTGGACGAACGGGCCTGCAAAACGGCCCGTTTCTATAGCGGTCTTCCCGTTGCAAGATCTCGATGCAGCACGCTGCCCCAATCCGGCACGCAAAGGTTAACGGCAAACTCGCAGCCTGTGCAAAAACCGCCCGGCAGCCTGTGGATTCTAGGTGGAAAAGCTGTTCACAACACAACATGCTGCGGTGAACAAACCAAGAAACTTCGGCTATCTCTGATTCGTCGCCGATTCGTTCCGGCTTTGAGCGGAACGTTAACGGCGAGAGCTGAAAACACCCTCGAAATGATTAAAGCGCGTTAGGAAACATCAATAATTTCATAACGTTGTGCGAAGCAGATTGGCCGGCCACGACCATTCACCGGCAAAGGTTAACCGCAATGCTCGCTTGGATGCCGCTTGCATAAATCGGGCCAGTTTCCGTGATTCAGCATGTGGTGAGATTCGCCGAAAGAAAACCCAGATGTAGCCGTGAACAAACCCTGAATCAGCGCGAGTCAGTGATTCGTCGCTGATTCGTTCCAGACTCGTTCCAACTGTTAATCGGGAACAGATTTGAGGCTCGAACGAACCAATCGGCCTGCCCTCGGCATATTCCGCTTTCGCTTCGTGCCCGAAATCCCTATGTGTCGCCTGTCATACGCGGCCAATATGGGCGCGCTCCCGACAATGCGAGGCAGAGAGCCTTATTTCCAGGCCGATGAACATCTATCCGAAACACACTGAACCGCTGATCCTGTCGGGTCGAGACGTGACGGCCGTGCTCGGCCCGACCAACACCGGCAAGACCCACCTCGCCATCGAACGCATGGTGGCGCACGAAAGCGGCGTCATCGGCCTGCCGCTCAGGCTGCTTGCCCGCGAGGTCTATGCGCGCGTCTGCGAGAAGGTCGGCGCCCATAAGGTTGCGCTCATCACCGGCGAGGAAAAGATCCAGCCGGCTGGCGCGAAATACTCGGTCTGCACCGTGGAAGCGATGCCGCGCGAGACCGACGCCGCCTTCGTTGCCATCGACGAGGTCCAGCTCGCCGGCGATCTCGAACGCGGCCACATCTTCACCGATCGCATCCTGCATCTGCGCGGCCGGCAGGAGACGCTGCTGCTGGGCGCGGCCACCATGCACGGCATCCTGCAGCGCCTGCTGCGGGGCGTGTCGGTGGTGACCCGACCACGCCTGTCGCATCTTGCCTATGCCGGCTCGAAGAAGCTGACCCGCCTGCCGCGGCGCACCGCGATCGTCGCCTTCTCGGCCGACGAGGTCTACGCCATTGCCGAGCTGATCCGCCGTCAGCAGGGCGGTGCCGCCGTCGTGCTCGGCGCACTCAGCCCGCGCACCCGCAACGCCCAGGTGGCGCTGTTCCAGTCGGGCGACGTCGACTACCTCGTCGCCACCGACGCCATCGGCATGGGCCTCAACCTCGACCTCGACCACGTCGCCTTCGCCCAGAATCGCAAATTCGACGGCTACCAGTACCGCAACCTGACGGCGGCCGAGCTCGGCCAGATTGCCGGCCGCGCCGGCCGGCATCTGCGCGACGGCACCTTCGGCGTCACCGGCCAGGTCGATCCGCTGGATGATGAACTGGTCAACAAGATCGAGGCGCATGATTTCGATCCGGTGAAAGTGCTGCAGTGGCGTACCGCGCATTTCGATTTCGCCAGCCTCGATGCGCTGAAGCGCTCGATCGAGACCAACGCCCCGGTAGAAGGCCTGACTCGCGCACTGCCGGCAGTAGACGCGCAGGCGCTCGAGCATCTGTCGCGCGACGACGACGTCCGGGCACTCACCACCGATGCCAGGCGCGTGGCGCTGCTTTGGGAAGCCTGCGCGCTGCCCGACTACAGGAAGATCGCGCCGGCCCAGCATGCCGACTTGATCGCCTCCATCTACATGGACCTTGCCAGGCATGGCCATGTCGACGAGAACTACATGGCCGAGCAGGTGCGCCGTGCCGACACAACCGAAGGCGACATCGACACGCTGTCGCACAGGATTGCCCAGATCCGCACATGGACCTTCGTTTCCAACCGGCCCGGCTGGCTGGCCGATCGGGCACACTGGCAGGAAAAGACGCGCGAAATCGAAGACAGATTGTCGGATGCGCTGCATGAGCGGTTGACGAAACGTTTTGTAGACCGCAGGACTTCCGTCCTCATGCGGCGCCTTAGAGAAAACACGATGCCTGAAGCCGAAATCAGCCCAACCGGAACCGTCCTCGTCGAAGGCCATCACGTCGGCGAGTTGCAGGGTTTCCGCTTCACCGCCGACCAGAGCGCCGGCGGCGAGGATGCCAAGGCGGTGCGGGCGGCGGCGCAGAAGGCGCTTGCCGCCGAGTTCGAAGCGCGGGCCGAGCGTTTCGGCGCCTCTGCCAATGGCGACATTGCGCTGGGTTCGGATGGCACGCTGCGCTGGATCGGCGCCCCGATCGGCACGTTGGTTGCCGGCGAAGACGCTTTGAAGCCGCGTCTCGTTCTGCTCGCCGACGAGCAACTCACCGGCCCGGCACGCGACAAGGTTGCGGCGCGCGCCGAGCGCTTCGTCAATTTCCAGATCGAATCCCTGCTGAAGCCGCTGGTCGATCTCAAGAATGCCGAGCAGATCACCGGTATCGGCCGCGGCATTGCTTTCCAGCTCGTCGAGCATTTCGGCCTCATCAACCGTCGCGACATCGCCGACGAGATGAAATCCCTCGACCAGGAAGGCCGCGCGGCGCTTCGCCGTCTCGGCGTGCGCTTCGGCGCCTACCATGTCTTCGTCCCGGCGCTGATCAAGCCGGCGCCGGCCGGGCTGATAACGCTGCTGTGGGCGCTGAGGAACGACGGCAAGGACAAGCCCGGCTTCGGCGATGTCGTTCACGCACTGGCCTCCGGCCGCACCTCGGTGGTCATCGATCCGACCTTCGACAAGACCTTCTACAAGCTTGCCGGCTACCGCAATCTTGGCCGGCGTGCTGTACGCGTCGATATTCTCGAACGGCTGGCCGACCTGATCCGGCCGGCGACCAACTGGAAGCCGGGCCTCGGCCCTCGCCCCGACGGCGCCTATGACGGTCAGTCCTTCATGGTGACGCCGCCGATGATGTCGATCCTCGGCGCCACCGCCGACGACATGGAAGAGATCCTGAAGGGTCTCGGCTATCGCGCCGATGCCAAACCGGCGGCCGAGGTCAAGGCGCGGCTCGAAGCACAGGACAATGCCGCGCGTGAAGCTGCCGCTGCAAAGCAGGCGGCGGAAGAGGCTGCGCGAGTCGAGCAGGCGAGGATGGCGGAAGCATCTGCCGCGGCAGAGCCGCCGGCGGAGGCTTCGGAACCTGTGTCGGATGCGGCTCCTGTTGCGGAGGCGGCGGCCGAAGCTGTGACCGAAGCGACGGCAGAGCCTGTCGCGGAAGCTCCAGCCCCTGAAGCTGCGGCAGAAGTCACGCAAGAGACCCGGCCCGCCGCGGAGGCGACTGCTGAAGCGCCTGCGGAACCAGCGGCCGAGCCAAGGGCGGAACTTGGGGCGGAAACTGAGGCTGCGGCATCGGCAGAACCGCCGGTTTCCGACACTACGGAAGCATCGCCGGCCGAACCTGCAGCGACGGCGGAAGCCGTCTCCGGCGAAGCTGCTCCAGAAGCGGAGGAGCCAAAACCTGTCCTGTTATGGCGGCAGGGTCGTTTCGACCAGCGCCCGCGTCATCGCCAGCATGACAACCGCCCCCGGGACAATCATCGGGACAATCGCGCGCGCAATGGTCAAGCTGGGCCGGACAGCCGCAGCGATGCGCCGGCAGATGCCGGCGGGCAACCGGCGCCGGGCGACCGGCCCGCCCGTCAGGGGCGCCACGACCAGCGCGACGGCGCCGGCAAGCCGCGCTTCGATCGCAGCAAGTTCAAGCCCAGGCCGCAAGGCGAGGCGGCAGAACAGCGCGCCGGCAAGCCGCAAGGTGAACGCCCGGACCGGCGCGAAAACCGGCCCGACTGGAAGGCTGGCCGACAGGACGGCAAAGGCGGCGCCCAAGGCGCAAAGCCCGCCTTCCAGCCAAAGCCGCGTGAGGAACGCCCGGTCCGCTTCGATCCGGACTCGCCCTTCGCCAAGCTCGCCGCGTTGCGCGACCAGCTGAAGAAGTAGGCTGCTCGTCCAATGGTCACTGATGCCCGCCAGCGCATCGACAAGTGGCTGTTCTTCTCGCGCGCGGTAAAATCGCGCACGCTGGCAGCCAAGCTGGTCGTCGCCGGACGCGTCCGCATCAATCGCGACAAAGCAGCGCAGGCCTCCGATACGGTCCGGCCGGGCGACGTTTTGACCATCACGCTGGAGCGGCGGATCTTCGTCTGGAAAGTCCTTGGCACCGGCGTACGGCGTGGCCCGGCCGAAGAGGCCCGCCTGCTCTACGAGGACATGTCGCCGCCCCCCGCGCCCAAGGGCGAGGCGCTTCCGGATGCGGTGCCGCCGTTGCGCGAGGCCGGCAGCGGTCGCCCGACGAAGAAGGAACGCCGCCAGACCGACCACCTGCTCGGCGACGATTGAGCAAGGTCGAACGCCCGCTTTGCCGGCCTTCCGGAATTTCATTCCGGAAACCGCGGCACCGCTGGCAGGGGCCGCCCTTGCCACCAGCGGACAAAGGCGTTACCTCACCAAAAAAGCCCAATAAAATGGGACGTCCCGGAGCCGACCAATGACCTATGTCGTGACCGACAATTGCATAAAATGCAAATACATGGACTGCATCGAGGTCTGTCCGGTCGACTGCTTCTACGAAGGTGAGAACATGCTCGTCATCCACCCGGACGAGTGCATCGATTGCGGCGTCTGTGAACCGGAATGCCCGGCCGACGCGATCAAGCCCGACACCGAGTCGGGCCTCGACAAATGGCTGCAGATCAACACCGAATATGCCGACAAATGGCCCAACATCACCGCCAAGAAGGAGCCGCCGGCCGACGCTAAAAATTTCGATGGCGAAACTGGCAAGTTCGAGAAATATTTCTCCGCCGAGCCCGGCGAAGGCGACTGACGAGCCTGCCGGCTGCGGCGGCCTGACGCCGCGTAACAGACGTGATACATTAACTGCCTTGACAGGCGGCGACGGCGCGTGGCCTTCGCGCGTGCAGCAAAACCTTGATTCTTCCGACTTTTTGTGTTATATCAACCAAACATGCCGGTGACACAACGTCGATTTATGGCGCAAACGCCCCAAATCACTGAAAGGTGAATTTCTCAATCCGGACCAGAGCGATCTGGGGCAGGCGGTCGCAATGTTGCGATTTGCCGGTCCTGGCCTTTCCGGTGAGTTCATCGTTGTGTGGCTAAGGACCGGTCACCCCGGTCGCACGAGTTCGGGCCGGCACGATGCCGGTACCACAACAAGGAGTTCAGGGCGTAATGGCAACGATCACCCCGCAGAAGAAGTCCACCGCAGCGCGCCACGGTTTCAAGACCGGCGAGTACATCGTCTATCCGGCGCATGGTGTCGGCCAGATCGTCTCGATCGATGAGCAGGAAGTCGCGGGCCACAAGCTGGAGCTGTTCGTCATCGACTTCCAGAAGGACAAGATGCGCCTCAAGGTGCCGGTCGCCAAGGCGACCTCGATCGGCATGCGCAAGCTGTCGGAAGAGGATTATGTCGAGCGCGCGCTGAAGGTCGTGCAGGGCCGCGCCCGCGTCAAGCGCACCATGTGGTCACGCCGCGCCCAGGAATATGATGCCAAGATCAACTCCGGCGATCTGATCTCGATCTCGGAAGTGGTGCGCGACCTTTACCGCGCCGATAACCAGCCGGAGCAGTCCTATTCCGAGCGCCAGCTCTACGAGGCGGCGCTCGATCGCATGGCCCGCGAGATCGCGGCCGTCAACCGCATGTCGGAGACCGAAGCGGTGCGCCTCATCGAGGTGAACCTCAACAAGGGCCCGAAGCGCGGCGCCAAGGCCGACAACGAGGAAGCCGAGCAGGAAGAAGCCGCCTGAGCTTTTTTGCTTTCGAATTCAGAAAAACCCGGCCTTGCGCCGGGTTTTTTTTGTCTTAGCTGACCGGCGACGGGCATATCTAACCTTCGCCGCCCTCCCTTTCCGCCTCGTGCTTCAGCGTGGCAATGAACCGCTTGGTCCGCTGGCGTTCCGGGTTGCTGAACAGCACCGCGGCCGGGCCTTGCTCGACGATGTTGCCGGCATCGAGGAACACCACTTCCCGCGCGATCTTGGAGGCGAGCCGCAGATCATGCGTCGCCATCACCATGGTCGTGCCCTCGCTGGCGAGCTTGCCGAGCACGTCGACCACCTCCTGCGCCAGTTCCGGATCGAGTGCAGAGGTCGGCTCGTCGCAGAGCAGGACTTTCGGCGAAGGCGCCAGAGCCCGGCCAATCGCCACGCGCTGCTGCTGGCCACCTGACAGCGTCGCCGGCCAGGCATCGGCCTTGTGCGCCATGCCGACCTTTTCGAGCAGGGCCAGCGCCCGTTCGCGCGCCCTCTCCTCGGGCCATTTCAGCACCGTCACCAGCCCCTCCATGATGTTCTCGATCGCAGTGCGATGCGGAAACAACTGGAAATTCTGGAACACCATGCCGGTCTGCAGCCGCAGTCGCTGGATATCCCTGGTCGAGACCCTGCCGCCGGGGTGGAATTCGAGTGCATCGTCGCCGATCCGTACCGTGCCTGAAGTCGGCAGCTCGAGCAGGTTGATGCAGCGCAAAAGCGTGCTCTTCCCTCCGCCCGACGGCCCGACAAGCGCCGTGACGCTGCCTTCCTCGATGGTGACGGTCACGCCCTTCAGCACCAAATTGTCGCCGAAACGCTTTTCGATGTTGGTGAGGCCGATCATGCGCGCGCCTCCAGGAAGCCGCCATAACGGTTGAGCCGCGTTTCCAGCCGCGCCTGCAAGGCCGACAGCACGGAGCTCATGGCCAGATAGAGGGCCGCTGCCTCGACATAGAGGATCAGCGGCTCATAGGTGGTGGCGACGATGCGCTGCGCTGCCTGGAACATCTCCGGCACGGTGATGGCGGCGGCGAGCGAAGTGTCCTTGACCAGCGAGATGAAGGTGTTGGACAGCGGCGGCACGGCGACGCGCCCCGCCTGTGGAAGAATGGTGCGCCGCATTGCCTGGGCCCAGGTCATGCCGATCGAATAGGCCGCTTCCCACTGGCCCTTGGGCACCGAACCGATGACGGCGCGGATGATTTCCGACGAATAAGCACCGATGTTCAAGGTGAAGCCGATCAGTGCTGCCGGAAAGGCGTCGAGCAGGATGCCGACCGATGGCAGGCCGTAGAAGATAAGGAACAGTTGCACGAGAAGCGGCGTGCCGCGGAAGATCCAGACGTAGAAGCGGACCACGGCGACCAGCGGTTTGGGACCGAACAGCCGGACAAGCGCCACAACCAGGCCTAGGACAAGACCGAATGCAAACGACAGCAGCGTCAACGGCACGGTGAAGATCAGTGCAGCCCACAGCAGCGTAGGCAGGGATTCCAGCATCAATTGCAGCCAGTGCGGCACGAAGGCTCCTCCTTGCCAGATTGCCGTCGCTCATATCACGCGAAAGCGGCGGGCCGTCAAAAGACAGCTCGCCGCGATATGAACGACGCGGGCCGGCGTTCGGCCCACACGAGAAAGCCGTTTTACTTCGAAACGTCCTGGCCGAAATAGGTGTCGGCGATTTTCTGGTAGGTGCCGTCGGCCTTGATGTCGGCCAGCGCCTTATTGATGGCGGCCACCAGTTCCGGATCGCCCTTGCGTACGATGACGCCGGAATAGTCGGCGTTTTCTTCCTGCGCGGCAATCTTCACATTGGCGTCGGGCTTGTGCTTCTTGAAGTCGAGGAAGGACAGGCTGTCGTTGATGGTGGCGTCGGCGCGGCCGGTAAGAAGCAGCTGGATCGACTGGTCGAAGCCGTCGGTGCCGACGAGCTCGGCGCCGTTGGTTTCAGCCAGCTTGCCGAAATTCGAGGTCAACGACTGCGCCGCCTTCTTGCCCTTGAGATCGGCGAAACCCTTGATGTCGGTGTTGTCGCCGCGCACGATCAGCACCGCCTTGGAGGCGATGTAAGGATCGGAGAAATCATATTTGGCCTTGCGCGCCTCGGTGATGCCGACCTCGTTGATGACGGCATCGTAGCGGTTGGCATCGAGACCGGCGATCAGCCCGTCCCATTTGCCTTCGAGGAACTGGGCTTTGACGCCGAGGCGCTCGGCGATGGCCCGCGCGATCTCGACGTCGAAGCCAACCAGCGCGCCGGAAGCATCATGATAGGTGAAGGGCGCATAGGTTCCTTCCGTGCCGACCTTGAAGACGCCGGACTGCTTGATCTGGTCGAGATTGGCGCCGGCGTGACCGGCGGCGATGGCCAGAACCTGCAGCGTTCCGGCGATGATGAGCGATTTGAGCCATTTCATTTTTCTGTGATCCCGTCCTCGGCCGATGTCCGGCGTCATTGCGAGTGCCGGAAAATGACAGATGCGCGATGCCAGAATAAGAAACTAAATTTCAAAAATCTCGCGCCCTTGAAATCCAATTCTCAACCAGCATCTCCGGGCGCCATCCGGCTGAGTCAAGGCCGGTGGCGAATCGCCTGGAACAGCGCAATCGACATGACAGTCCGGGGGAACATTCCCCCGCATGGCACGTTCTTCGCTGTTGTAGGGCGCGGCGCCGCCATTTCAACCATCGGCGCCAACTCACGATTCGATCGCACCGCAACGCCTGGAGCAGGAGCGCGGCATGATGGAAGACAGTGCAGGACGGACCATGGTTCGCGCGGCGATGAAAGCCCCTTATCTGGAACGTGACGAAGAGCATCTCCTGGCGCTGCGCTGGAAGGAAAACAATGACCAGCACGCGCTGCACCGCATCACCGTCGCGCATATGCGGTTGGTCATTTCCATGGCGTCGCGGTTTCGCCACTACGGCCTTCCGCTGGGCGACCTGATCCAGGAAGGCCATGTCGGGCTGCTGGAGGCAGCGGCCCGTTTCGAGCCCGAGCGCGAGGTCCGGTTCTCGACCTACGCGACTTGGTGGATTCGCGCCTCGATGCAGGACTATATCCTGCGCAACTGGTCGATCGTGCGCGGCGGCACTAGCTCGGCGCAAAAGGCGCTGTTCTTCAACCTGCGGCGTCTGCGCGCCCGCCTGGCAAACGGCGCCGAGCAGATGTCGAATGCCACGCTCTACCGCGAAGTGTCGGCGGCTCTCGGGGTATCGGAGGCCGATGTGGCGATGATGGATTCCCGCCTTTCGGCGCCGGACAGCTCGCTCAACACGCCGCTAGCCGACGATGCGGGCGCAACCGAGCGGATGGAGTTCCTGGTTTCGGATGACCCGCTGCCCGATGAGGTCGTCGGCGATACGATCGACGTCGAACGCCGCTCGGTGTGGCTGAAGACGGCACTCGGCGCTCTCAATGCGCGCGAGCTCAGGATTATCGAGGAGCGCCGGCTGAGCGACGAGGGCGCGACGCTCGAAGCGCTCGGCGAGACGCTCGGCATCTCCAAGGAACGTGTCCGCCAGATCGAGGCGCGCGCCATGGAAAAGCTCAAGGCGGCGCTGGTAAAGCAGAACCCGGAATTTCTCGCAGCCTGAATTGCGTCGGCTGCTATTTGTCGGTGACGATCTTGACCTTGTCGCCGGCCGAAACCGCGGCACCCGGCGACAGCGCGTTGAGCACCCTGAACAAATCCAGCTTGCGGTCGACGCCGACCATCTGTGCGGCCAGGGAGCCCATTGTCTGGCCGGGCTGCACCGTGACGATGCGGATACGCAGTGGCTTCAACGCCGCCTTCTCGGCAGCACTCAGGATGCGGAACGAGCCGCTGACCGAGCGCGCCACCGTGCTCAGCGAGGTGCTGGCCGACGGTGCCGCGGTCAGCAAGCGGTAGACCTGGCCGCCGGCGCGGATCACCGCAATGTCGAATTGCCAGCCGTCGGCGCCGGCATGCGCGGTTGCCGCTTCGTTGCCGTTGATCGTCTCCTGGCGCACGCTGCTGTCGTCGAGGCCGGCAACCCAGCCGCTGCGGATGTAGTCGGTCAGCGAGCGGTTCTTGTCGATCGAAACGCCGTCGAAGCGGATCGCCATGTCGCCCGGGCCGGTCGCCGTCACCGCCGCCGCCGAATTGTCGATGACGAAGCCGTTGGGCACCGAGAACGACACGCCGAGGCCAGGGTGCAGGAAGGTTTCGCCGCGCACATAGCCTTCCTCCGGCGTGTCGCCGTAAAGTAGCCCGTCTACGCCGGCAAGAAATGAATCGCGGTCGCGCGACCCGACACCGGGCGCGCCGAACTGGCGGGCGTGGCGCTGCGCGAGGTCGATACGCTGCGGCGTGTTGGGGTGCGTCGCCAGGAAGTCGAGGCTGGCGTCGGTGGCGCCGCTGATCGAGCGGAAATCGGTATAGGCCGACATCGACTGCAGGAAGCGGCCGGCGGCGTAGGGATCGAAACCGGCTTCGCCGATCGACTTGATGCCGATGGCGTCGGCCTCCAGCTCCTGATTGCGCGAGAACTGGGCCAGCCTCAGCTTGCCGCGGATCAGCGCCGCCTTGGCCGTCGGGTTGTCGCCGAGCACATCCGAAACGACCTTGGTCGCCAACCCCTCCTCGGCTTCCAGCTGCTGGCGCTGCAGGCCGTGGTTGGCCGTAACGTGGCCCATCTCATGCGCGATGACGGCGGCAAGCTCGGCGGAATCGTTGGCCAGCGCCAGCAGCCCGCGGGTGATGTAGAGATAGCCGCCCGGCAGCGCGAAGGCATTGACGTTGGGCGAGTTGAGGATGGTGATGCGGTAGGTCTGGGTTGGGTTGGCCGACACCACGGTCAGTCTGCCGACGATCTTGGCCACCATGCGCTCGAGCTTGGGGTCGGAATACTCGCCGCCATAGGTGGCGAGGATGCGCGGGTGCTGCGCCTTCGCCAGTTGAGCGAGCTTGCCGTTGGCGGCGACATTGTCGACCGTGATCGGCTTGTCGGAGGGCTGGAAGCCCGATTCCTGCACGTCGGGAGGCGTGAACATCTGGCAGCTTGCCAGCGCCACGGCAAGACCGGCCAGCGCCAGAAAGCGCGCCAGCGGTTTCACCCTCCGATTGTCGATGCCGGTCGGCAGATCGGCGTCCTTTCAAGTCCTGGCACGTGACCGCGAAAATCGGGCGCGATTTCCGGAAAGCATCACGCGCAAAATCAAGTGCTACGGCGTCCTTCGTGCGTCCGACAGATACGAGGCAGCAAGGGCAAATCACGGTCTAGGCCGGACCAGCTCCTGGCGGACCTAGCCACACTACCTCGACCATGGCAAGCAAGCGCCGCTTCGCCTTCCGCCGGTTTGACCATAAATTATGTCCGCTTCCGGGCAACATCTCGTGATCCAGCCGCAAAGGGACCCGAGCCGATATAGCGTCGGAATGCCTCCGGTCCAGCCCCGACGAAAAAATCGGCCGCGGTGCCCGTCGCGGCAACCGTGCCACCATCCAGGAAAACCATGTTTTGGCCGATACGGCGCGCATCGTCCGGCTGGTGCGTGACGAATAGCACCGTCATGCGCTGCTCCGAATGGACGTCGGCCACCAGGTCGAGCATGTCGTCGCGCAGTGCCGGTCCGAGCGAAGCGAACGGCTCGTCGAGCAACAGCACCGGCCGGTCGCGCACCAGGACGCGGGCGAGCGCGACGCGCTGCCGCTCGCCGCCCGAGAGTTCGCGCGGCAGCCGGCTTTCCTTGCCGGCAAGGCCGACGCGCTTCAGCGCTGCGGCGATTGCGGCGCGGTCAGCCTCGCTCAGCCTGAGCGAAGGCGAGCGGCCGAGCCCGACATTCTGCTCGAGGGAAAGATGGGCAAACAGGTTGTTTTCCTGGAACACCATCGATACCGGCCGCGCTGATGGCGGCGCAGTGCTGACGTCGGCGCCGCCGATCAGCACGCGGCCCGACCGCGGCGTCTCGAAGCCGGCCACCAGATTGAGCAGCGTCGACTTTCCCGAACCGCTCGGCCCCATAATGGCGGTGATTTCCGACGCCGGGAAATCGACATCGAATATAAGCGGCGTTTCACCATAGCTGAACGAGACATTATCGAGTCGTACGGCCGCGCCTTTTTCCACCGAAATGGACCGTTCCGGGCTGGTCGGCATCATGATTTCTCGCCCCTTCCCAGCCAGTCCGCGGCCAACACCAGCGCCAGGCAGACAAGGCCGAGCAGCAGCGCCAGGCCGGCGGCATCCTCAGTGCGGTAACTGCCCATGCGCGCCAGCAGCAGATAGGGCAAGGTCTGCACGGAATCGCTGCCGAACAGCGCAATGACGCCGAGATCGCCAAGCGACAGCGCCATGGCGAAAGCGAAGCCGGTGGCGAGCGGCCGCCGCAGCGACGGCCAGTCGACCAGCCGCAACCGGTTCCAGCCCGAGATACCAAGCTGTGCGCAGAGCCGTTCGTGGCGTTCGCTCGACGCGTCATAGGCAGGGCGGATGGCGCGGATGGCGAACGGCATCGCCATCACCGCATTGACCGCAACGACCATGACAGGGGCGATCGCAAAGACATCGCTGACGGTGCGCAAGAGCAGGAACCAGCCGGCGCCGATGACGATGGGCGGCACCACCAGGACGAACCCCGCACCGGTGTCGGCCAGATGTTCGAGCAGTGTCCGCCGGCCTGTCCGCCGGGTGAGCGCCAGCGCCCGGCGCGCCATGACCAGCGACAGCGACAACGCCACAGAGAGCAGCGCCGATAGGAGGGAGAGCACGGCACTGGTCGCCGTCGCTTGCCGCACCGCGCTCTCGCCGGCCAGGCGGCCGAGATCGGCGCCAAGCCCGGCTGCCAACGTGGCCGCCATCGGCCCGGCGACAAACAGCAGTGCCAGCCCGATCGCCAATGCGTTCAGCACGGTCTCGGCCGCACCGGCTGAAAAATACCGGCGCGGCGCCACCGGCAGATTGGCATCCCCTACCATATTGGCGCCGAGCCGCGTCAAGGCCAGCACGACGACGAAGGTCAGGGCAATCTGCAGCAGGGTCAGCGTCACAGCCCGCGCCGGGTCGAAGTCGAAACGCAGCGCCTGGTAGATGGCAACCTCGAGCGTCGTCGCGCTGGGTCCGCCGCCGAGCGTAAGCACGATGGTGAAGGAGGTGATGCACAGCATGAAAACGAGCCCTGCAACGCCGGGCAAGGCCGCACGCAGCGGCGGCCATTCGATCAGCCGGAAGGCCGGCGCAGCGCCCATGCCAAGCTGGCTCGCCAGCCGCCATTGGTCGGCCGGCACGGTCTGCAACGCCTCCAGGAACAGCCGCGTCGCCAGCGGCAGGTTGAAGAAGACATGGGCGACGAGTATGCCCGACAGGCCATAGATGCCGGGCCAGCTCTGGCCGCCTAGCGCGCCCAGCGTGCCGGCAAAATAGCCGGCGCGGCCATAGAGCGCCAAGACACCGAGTGCGGCAACAATGGCCGGCAGCGCCAGCGGCACGGCGAAAAGCTGGAGGATGAAGCCTCGCCCGAAAAAACGTGGATGCCGCGACAGGGCACGCGCGACGAACAGCGCCGGTGCAACGGAGAGCAGGGTCGACAGCAGAGCCTGCCAGAGCGTGAAACGGACGACGCGCAAGAGATAGGAATCGAAAGCGGAGGCGGCGCCGGACAGGTCGCGTGTGGCTTCGACGACGAGCCCGGCGAATGCACCGCCGATCAGCAGCGCGATGGCGGCGAGCGCGACGATGCCGGCAGTGACGCGGGGATCGGCCGGATGACGCGTACGCATGTCGCGCTACCCGACACTACGACAGGTGTTGATCGAAGGAAATACCTGACAATGGCCGAGCCCACCCCTCTCTGGCCTGCCGGCCATCTCCCCCTCAAGGGGGGAGATTGCGCACTCAGCCGCCTTCGCCAATCTCACAAGTGGCAGGATGAGGAGAGGCGACAAAGCTGCCGATCTCCCCCCTTGAGGGGGAGATGGCCGGCAGGCCAGAGGGGGGTGGCTTGGCGCAAACATCCGACGAGGCTTGAGCCCTACTTGCTCATCACCGCCAGCCACTCGTCGACCCAGGCCTTGCGATTTGCGGCGACGTCTTCCGGGCTGAACAGCAAGGTCTTGGTCGGCTTGACCAGCTTATCGAACGCCGGGTTGAGCGGCTTGTCGGTTTTGCCGGCCGGGAACATCCAGTTGGTTTCGGGAATGACATCCTGGAACTTCGGTCCGGTCATGAAGGCAATGAACTTTTCTGCCAGCGGGTTCTTCGCACCCTTGGTGGTGATCCCCGCAACCTCGATCTGCAGATATTCGCCCTCCTCGAAGGACGCCGCCTGGTAGCGCTCGGTGTTTTCGGCGACCATGTGGTAGGCCGGCGAGGTGGTGTAGGACAGCACCATCGGCGCCTCGCCCTTGGTGAACAGGCCGTAGGCCTCGCTCCAGCCCGGCGTTACCGTCAGCACCTTCGCCTTGAGTTTGGCCCAGGCTTCCGGCGCCTTGTCGCCGTAGACCGACTTGACCCACAGCAGCAGGCCAAGGCCCGGCGTCGAGGTGCGCGGATCCTGGATGACGATCTTCTCTCCGGCATCGCCCTCGACCAATTCCCTGAGGCTCTTCGGCGGGCTCTTCAGTTTTTCGGTATCGTAGACGACGGCGAAATAGCCATAGTCGAACGGCACGAAAATATCGTCGCTCCAGCCGCCCGGCACACTGACGCCCGACACGGCGCCGTGCGGCGAAAACAGGCCGGTTGCCTTGGCGTCGGCGGTTACGTTGGTATCGAGGCCAAGTACGATATCGGCCTTGGTCGCGGCGCCTTCCAGCTTCACACGATTGAGCAGCGCCACGCCGTCGGCGACCGAGACGAATTCGACGACGCAACTGCATTCGGCCTCGAAGGCCTTCTTCACCGCCGGTCCCGGACCCCAATCGGCGGTGAAGCTTTCATAGGTATAGACCGTCAGTCTATCCTGTGCCGATGCCTGCCCTGGCAGGGCGAGCGCGGATGCCGCAAGCAGGACAATTGAGACAAGAGAGTGGAAAAAACTGCGCATCGGCGCCTCCTTCGTTCGCGTTGAAAGGAATTGAGGCGTCGGGCTGTCCGAAACGTCTAATCCCTCCGCCGGTACAAACCGGATCAGGTTCAGCGGGTTGGCAGTCTTGCCTCTCAGCCGGTCCGCGAAGATCGCGTCCGGCACCCCGTTAGAGCGTTTCGACACATAGGCCCGGCCGAAGTGCTGCGCAAGCGGAAGTTTGCCGGGCATCCAAAGCCCAGCCTTCCGTTTCGTCTGCCGTTTCATCTTCCGTTTCCGGGGCAGGGCTGGTAAGGGCCACGAGATATGAGCACATTCACCATCCTGCTTGGCGGCGATCTCATCCGCACGCCGCTGCTCGACCGCCAGGTCGAAGGCTCGCGCGTCATCGCCGCCGATGCCGGCATCGGCCATGCCCGCATGCTGGGCCTGAGGCCGGAACTCTGGGTCGGCGATTTCGATTCGGTGCCTGCCGAGTTGCCGGAGGATCTGGCCGCCGTGCCACGGCAGGTGTTTCCCGCCGAAAAAGACAAGACCGACGGTGAACTCGCTATCGCCGCCGCACTCGAACGTGGTGCGACCAGCCTTGTGCTCGCAGGCGCCTTCGGCGGCAAACGTACCGACCACATCTTCCTGCATCTGGCGCTAAGCGTCCGGCTGGCGGAAGGCGGAACGGAAGTGCTTTTGACCAGCGGCGCACAGGAAGGCATTCCTTTGCTGCCTGGAAAGACTGGCTTCGACTATGTCGACGGCACGCTGTTTTCGGTGCTCGGCTTTTCGGATCTCGCCGGCCTGACAGTCACCGGCGCCAAATGGCCGCTCGACCATGTCGAGGTTGCGTTCGGCTCGTCGCTGACCATTTCCAACGAGGTCAGGGGCCGGTTGGAAATCGCGCTGGCCAGCGGCCGCGCGCTGCTGCTCGCGCATCCCTACCCTCTTCCGGAAAGCTGAGCCCAGAAAGCTGACATGGCGCCGCCGCTTCTCAATCTCGACGGGATAAAGCTGACATTTGGCGGCACGCCGCTGCTCGACGGTGCCGCCCTGACGGCCTCAGTTGGTGACAAGATCGCCCTGGTCGGCCGCAACGGCTCTGGCAAGTCGACGCTCCTCAAGATAGCCGCCGGGCTGATCGAACCGCAGGACGGCGAAGTCTTCCGCCAGCCTTCGGCGACCGTGCGCTACTTGCCGCAAATGCCCGACATGGACGGCTTTGCGACTGTCCGCGCCTATGTCGAGGCGGGGCTCGGGCCGGCCGACGATCCCTACCGCGCCACCTATCTGATGGAGCATCTCGGCCTGACCGGCGAGGAACGGCCGAACGACCTCTCCGGCGGCGAGGCGCGGCGCGCCGCCCTCGCCCGCGTCATGGCGCCGGAGCCCGACATTCTCCTCCTCGATGAGCCGACCAATCATCTTGACCTTTCGGTCATCGAATGGCTGGAGGAGGAGCTTGCCCGCACCTCCTCGGCACTGGTCGTCATCTCGCATGACCGCCGTTTTCTCGAGCGCGTGTCACGCGCCACAATCTGGCTCGACCGCGGCCAGACCCGCCGTCTCGACAAGGGCTTTGGCTATTTCGAGGAATGGCGCGACACGGTGCTGGAGGAGGAAGAGCGCGAGCAGCACAAGCTCGGTCGCCAGATCGTGCGCGAGGAGCACTGGCTGCGCTATGGCGTGACGGCAAGGCGCAAGCGCAACATGCGCCGGCTCGGTGAATTGCAGACCATGCGCCAGCGCTTTCGTGGTCATCGCGGCGCCGAGGGTGCGGCGACGATGACAGCCAGCGACGCCGCCGAATCCGGCAAACTGGTGATCGAAGCCAAGAACATCGAGAAGAGCTTTGGCGATCTGACCGTGGTCAAGGGATTCTCGACCCGCATCCAGCGCGGCGATCGCGTCGGCCTGGTCGGGCCGAACGGCGCCGGCAAGACGACGCTGTTGAAGATGCTGACCGGCGAATTGAAGCCGGACGCAGGCACGGTGCGGCTCGGCACCAATCTGGAGATCGCCACGCTCGACCAGAAGCGCGAAGCCGTCGACCCGCAGGAGACACTGGCGCAGTATCTGACCGACGGGCGCGGCGAGAACCTCGTCATCAATGGCGAGCAGCGCCACGTCGTCTCTTACATGAAAGACTTCCTGTTCAAGCCGGAACAGGCGCGCACGCCGGTGCGCGAGCTTTCGGGCGGCGAGCGGGCACGGCTGATTCTCGCACGCGTTTTGGCGCGGCCGGCAAACCTGCTTGTGCTCGACGAGCCGACCAACGATCTCGACATGGAGACGCTGGAGCTGCTGCAGGAACTGGTCGCCGGTTTTGCCGGCACGGTGATCCTGGTCAGCCACGATCGCGATTTCCTCGACCGCACCGTGACCAGCATCATCGCGCCGGATGGTGACGGCCGCTGGATCGAATATGCCGGCGGCTATTCCGACATGCTTGGGCAGCGCGGCGGCACCAGGCTGGACGACCGCAGGGCGCGGCCAAAAGCAGAAGCCGGTGAAGCGACGGCGGCAAGCAGGAACGAAGCGGCCGCACCGAAGGGCCCGGCCAAGAAACTGTCGTTCAAGCAGAAATTCGCGCTGGAAACCTTACCCAAGAAGATCGAGGCGGTGTCGGCCTCGATCTCGCGGCTGGAGAACAACATCGCCGATCCGGCCTATTACGAGCGCGACCCGGCCTCGTTCCAGAAGACGATTGCCGCGCTCGACAAGGAGCGCGTCACACTGGCAGCGCTCGAGGAGGAATGGCTGGAACTCGAGATGCTAAGGGAAGAGATGGAGGGATGAGAGGTTGCGTGCACGCTCATATGCGCCTACATTATGCGCATAAATGGGAGCGGCTGTATGCTTCAATCGAAGCCAAAAACCCAAAGAAAGTCGGTTAATACATCGATCGACTCCCGATTGATCGAGGATGCCAAGGCGTTGGGCATCAATATATCCCGCGCTGCGGAAGAGGGCATCGCCAAGGCGATTTCGGCCGAAAAAAACCGCCGGTGGCAGGAGGAAAACAAGGAAGCGATCGACAGTTCGAATGACTATGTCAGGCGCAACGGCTTGCCTCTGGCCAAGCACCGGCTGTTTTGATGGCACGTTATGATTTCTACCAGAGTGCCGAAGGCGACGGTTACCTTCTCGATGTCCAATCCGACCTTCTGGGACGGCTCGACACGAAGGTCGTCGTCCCGCTGATGCCAGCCAACAAGGCCCCAGTGCCGGGCCGCCGGCTAAACCCTATCTTCACCATCAACGGTAAGGACCATGTCATGGTCACTCAATTCATGTCAGCCTTGATGACCTCTGAATTGCCCGTTGCCGAAGGAAATCTTTCTCGCCATCACGACGACATCGTGAGCGCGCTCGACATGCTGTTCCAAGGCTTCTGAGCCAGAGAGGCGTTGGGCTGGTGAGCCGGCCTCACCCCGCCGTCTTTGTCTGCCAGGCCTTTAGCGCCTCGTCGAACACCTTCTCGCCTGGAATGCCCTTTTCCATGGTGAGCAGCGCCCGCCGCCCGGTCTTGTAGACGACCGGCACATCGATCCAGTCCTGACCTCTGAGCAAGGTCAGATTGGCGTCTTCATCCGCCTTGGTATCGTTGAGCGCAACCAGGAAGAAACCGTCGGCGATCTTGGCCGGGATGCCGATCAGCGGGCTTCCGGCATCCTGCTCGGAGCCCTTCATGGCGACACGCAGGATGTTGTCGACGCCGCCGCCCTCGAAGCCGTCAGGCGTCAGGAAGATCATCTCGATAATATGGCTGGCCGGCAGCGTCTGGTCGGTGTTGCGACGGATCGTCATGCGCAACTGGATATCCTTGCCTGGAATGGTCGCCTCGGCGCGGATCGCCGGCTCGGGCGGCAGGTCGCCGCCGGGCGATTCCTGCACCAGCGACCAGACGATGTTGCCGGGCTCGGCCGAGCCTTGAGCGGTGCTGGTGCGCTCCTCGTAGAAGATCGCCTTCTGGCCGACGGCCAACGTGGCTTGCGGCGGAACTGCCGTTGGTGCCGCTGCCGGTGCGGGCGGCGGGGCGGCCGCTGCAGGCGCTGCTGCCCCGTTGGCGGGCGGCGTTGCGGGAGTTGGTGCAGCGGACCCATCGACTGCTGGAGCATCGGCCGTGGCTTGCGTGTCGGCGGGTGCGGCCGGTGCCGGCGCGGCGGGTGCCGGGGTGGTCGGCGCTTGTGCGGCCGATGGCGGCGTGGTCAGTGCGGCGACGGATTCGCCTTCGCCGATGCCCGCCTGCCCGGCCGCGGGGCCGGGATCGACTTCGTGGCCCTCGGGCGTCAGGCGCTGCGTGAACTTCGCGCCCTCGCCGGCCTCCGTCGGAGGCGCGGCGGCCGGTACCGCCGCATCGGCCTCCGGCTTGGCCGGGGCTGGTTTTACCAGCGGTTCGGTGGCGACGGCTTTGGTCGAGTCGAGGCCGAGCATGCTGCCGAACGCATCCTTGTTCAGCCAGATGCCATAGCCACCACCGGCAATGACGAGCAAGGCAATGGCGGCGGCGATAACACCGCCATAGCTGCGCCTGCGCTCGGCAGGATGGAGCCGCTGGAACCTGTCCTCCGCGGGGCCGCCGTCGTTGGAAAAGTCGTCGCCCCGAAAAACGCCGTCTTGGCCGTCAGCCGTCGGAAGATCCATATCGGACGGCGGCGGACCAGCGCGCTCCTGAGAAAGAGCGACGGGCTGCGGCTTTTGCCAGTTCGGCGCCGCCTTGGCGGGCGTGGGCTGCCAGGCCGGCCCGGTCTTTGCCGGCTCGGTCTTGGCCGGCTGCCATGCCGGCTCCGTCTTTGCTGGCTGTCGGATATGGCTGGACTGGTTCTTGTTGCGGTCGATGGAGGAGAAGATGTCCTCCAGTTCCGCCAGCGGGTCGGGTGGCGGCGCAGGCTTGGCATAGTCCCGCTCGACTTTGGCGATGGCGTCTTCCAGTGCACGCATCTGCCGGTCGACATCGGAAGGCGTCATCGTGGCCTTCTCTGCGAGTTGTTTCGCGATTGACGAACGGGCCCTGTCATAGACCCTGGCGCGCACTTCCGCCGACGGCTCACCGAGTTTATCGAGCGCCTTTTTCAGAATAGGAACAAAATCTACCATACGTCAGTCGACCTGCATTTGTTTCTGGGCCGGCCCCCGCAAATCAGCCGCAATGCCCGGAAGGCTGAGAAACTAGTCTTGAAACGGATCGGTCACAAGTATCGTGTCGTCCCGTTCAGGGCTGGTGGAAAGGAGTGCGACCGGCGCGCCGATCAGCTCTTCGATGTAGCGGACGTACTTCACCGCCTGGGCCGGCAGGTCGTTCCAGCTACGCGCGCCGGCAGTGGTGCCTTTCCACCCCTCCAGCGTCTCGTAGACCGGTTCGACGCGGGCCTGCGCACCCTGGCTGGCCGGCAGGTAATCGATCGCCTCGCCGTCGAGTCGGTAGCCGGTACAGACCTTGATCTCGTCCAGCCCATCGAGCACATCGAGCTTGGTCAGCGCAATGCCCTTGATGCCGTTGACGGCGACGGCCTGGCGGACCAGCACGGCATCGAACCAGCCGCAGCGCCGCTTGCGGCCGGTGACGACGCCGAATTCATGGCCGCGCGTGCCCAGGAACTCGCCGATCTCGTTCTTCTGTTCGGTTGGAAACGGGCCTTCGCCGACGCGCGTCGTATAGGCCTTGGTGATGCCGAGCACATAGCCGATGGCGCCCGGCCCGACACCCGACCCGGCGGCGGCCTGACCGGCAACCGTATTGGACGAGGTGACGAACGGATAGGTGCCGTGGTCGATGTCGAGCAACGTGCCTTGCGCGCCCTCGAACAGGATGCGCTCGCCGGCGCGGCGCTTGTCGTCGAGGATTTTCCAGACGCGGTCCATATAGGGCAGGATCTCGTCGGCCACCGAGATCAGCTCGCTCATGATCGCCTCATGCGTGACCTCGGCATGGCCGAGCCCGCGCCGCAGCGCATTGTGGTGCGTCAGCAGCCTGTCGACCTTCAAGGGCAGCGTTTCCAAATCCGCCAAATCCATCACCCTGACCGCGCGCCGGCCCACCTTGTCTTCATAGGCGGGACCGATGCCGCGACGGGTCGTGCCGATCTTCGTTCCGGAATTGGAAGCGGCGTCCTCGCGAAATCCGTCCAGCTCCCGGTGCAAGGACAGGATAAGCGCGGTGTTTTCGGCTATTTTCAGGCGGTCTGGCGTCACCTCGACGCCTTGCGCCTTCAATTTCGCAACCTCCGCGACGAAAGCGTGCGGATCGAAGACGACGCCGTTGCCGATGATGGAAAGCTTGCCTTGCCGCACCACGCCGGACGGCAGCAGCGACAGCTTGTAGACCTTGCCGTCGACGACCAGCGTGTGGCCGGCATTGTGGCCGCCCTGGAAGCGTACGACAACATCGGCGCGCTCCGACAGCCAGTCTACGATCTTGCCTTTGCCCTCATCGCCCCATTGCGAGCCGACGACCACCACATTGGCCATATTTCTTTTCCCTTGAGACGCCGCACGAGCAGCTTGAAACAATTCGAAACGATAGGCCTCTATCGCATCGGCCCCCAAAATCGGAATCGATTTTCGGAAAAGCACGACGCGAGATTAAAGCCTTCCGACGCGTACTTTGTAGCGTCCAATTGCACGCACGTCGCTCTATAGCGTCAAGACCCGGCGAGCGCGACCACTCTTTGCCGCCCAAAGCGCTCCGAGGCACAACAATTTTCGCCTTTGACATCATTTACTTGGGCTGGCGGTCGCAATAGGCCCACACCGACCGTCAAATTCCCTCTGCCTGGCCGGGAGTTCACGATGCATCGAGCCGCCTATCTGTTCCTGCTGTTCACCACCTTGCTGTGGGGCGGCAACTCCGTGGCGGGAAAGCTGGCGGTCGGTCATATCTCGCCGATGACGCTGGTCTTCCTGCGTTGGCTGCTGGCGGTTCTGATCCTGCTGCCGATCGGCTGGGGAACGCTACGCCAAGACTGGCCGGTGGTGCGCAGGCACTGGTTGCTGCTTGGCGGGCTCGGCGCTTGCGGCTTCGCCTTTTTCAATGCGATCTTCTACACGGCGCTCAACTACACGACGGCGATCAACGTCTCGATCGAGCAGGCGGCGATACCGATCGTGATCATCATCGCCAATTTCGTGCTGTTTCGCCTGCGGGTGAACCGGGTGCAGATAGCTGGCGTCGTGCTGACCATCATTGGCGTCGCGGTGACGGCGAGCCATGGCGACCTGCGCCAGCTTCTCAAGCTGGATCTCAACTTTGGCGACGCGATCATGTTGGTCGCCGTGCTTTGCTACTCCTTCTATTCGGTGGGGTTGCGGCTGAAGCCGGTCATCCGCTGGCAGAGCCTGATGCTGGCGCTGTCGGTTGCCGCACTCGTCACATCGCTGCCTTTCTTCCTGTGGGAGATTGCCGCCGGCAAGGTCATTGTCCCCGATGCCCGCGGCTGGGCGGTCGCGTTCTATACCGCCATCGGTGCTTCGGTCATCGCGCAGATCTTCTATATCAGGGGCAACGAGCTGATCGGCGCCAACCGGGCCGGCCTGTTCATCAATCTGGTGCCGATCTTCGGTACGCTGCTATCGGTGCTGATTGTCGGTGAGACATTCCAGCTCTATCAGGCGCTGGCTCTCGCGCTGGTGCTCGGTGGCATCAGCCTCGCCGAATACAGCGGACGGAAGATGGCGGCATCCGCTGCTGAATGAAGTCGCTTGCCGCGACGTTCCACCGCCCCGCGTGCTGCTGCACACGGGGCGACCGAATTTCAGGCTATCCCCACATCGAAATGCAGCCGCTTGGCGGAGTCGATCGACTTGTGCGAGCGCACCTGCGCCAACACGTTTTCCGGGAACGGCGCATCGAGATAGAGCAATGCGATGGCATCGCCGCCCGGCCGGTTGCGGCCGAGCTGGAAGTTGGCGATGTTGACGCCGTTCTCGCCGCACACCGTGCCGAGCAGACCGATGATGCCGGGCGCGTCGGCATTGGTCGTGTAGAGCATGTGCTGGCCGACCTCTGCGTCGAGATTGATGCCCTTGATCTGGATGAAGCGCGGCTTGCCGTCCGAGAAACAGGTGCCGGCGATCGAGCGCGTCCTGTGCTCGGTCTTAACCGTCAGCTTGATATAGCCGTCGAACACGCCCGACTTGTCACGCTTGACCTCGGCGACGATGATGCCGCGCTCCTTCACCATGATCGGCGCCGACACCATGTTGACGTCGGAGACCTGCGGCCGGATCAGCCCGGCAAGGGTGGCACTGATCAGCGCGCGCGTGTTCATCGTCGCGGTCGAGCCGTCGAACAGTATCTCGACCTCCTTGATCGGATCCTCGGTGACCTGTCCGACAAAGGCGCCGAGCACTTCGGCAAGCTTGACGAAAGGTTTCAGCCGCGGCGCCTCTTCGGCGGTGATCGACGGCATGTTGATGGCGTTGGAAACGGCGCCCTTGATCAAATAGTCGGACATCTGCTCGGCGACATGCAAGGCGACATTCTCCTGCGCTTCGGTGGTCGACGCGCCGAGATGCGGCGTCGCCACGACATTCTCCATGCCGAACAGTGCGTTGTTGTCCGCCGGTTCGACCTCGAACACGTCGATGCCGGCGCCGGCCACCTTGCCGCTCTTCAGCGCCGCGATCAGGTCGGCCTCGACGATCAGCCCGCCACGGGCGCAGTTGATGATACGCACGCCGGTCTTCATCTTGGCGATCGCCGCGGCGTCGATGATGTTGCGCGTCTTGTCGGTAAGCGGCGTGTGCAGCGTGATGAAGTCGGCGCGGGCGAACAGCTCGTCGAGCTCGACCTTTTCGACGCCGAGCTCCTCGGCGCGGCTGTCCGACAGGAATGGATCGAAGGCGATGACATGCATCTTCAGGCCGACGCCGCGCGCAGCGACGATCGAACCGATATTGCCGCAGCCGATGATGCCCAGCGTCTTGCCGGTGATCTCGACACCCATGAAGCGGTTCTTTTCCCATTTGCCGGCGTGGGTCGAGGCGTTGGCCTCCGGTATCTGGCGGGCCAGCGCGAAGATCATGGCGACGGCATGCTCGGCGGTGGTGATCGAATTGCCGAAGGGCGTGTTCATCACGATGATGCCCTTGCGGCTCGCCGCCGGGATGTCGACATTGTCGACGCCGATGCCGGCGCGGCCCACGACCTTCAGCCTGGTCGCGGCATTGATCAGCTTCTCCGTGACCTTTGTCGCCGAGCGGATGGCCAGCCCATCATACTGGCCGATCACTTCGAGCAGTTTTTCCTTGTCCTTGCCGAGATCCGGCAAATAGTCGACCTCGATGCCGCGATCCCTGAAGATCTGCACGGCGGTGGTGGAAAGTTTGTCTGAGACGAGAACGCGGGGCATTGGCTTGGTCCTTTGCGATTGGCGTCCCTCCCCCTTGAGGGGAGGGTCGGCGCGAAGCGCCGGGGTGGGGTCGTTGCGGCCGGATGCGGCCAAATCTTTTTCTTTCTGGATGGCGGATCGTTGAGCGGGTGGAGGCGACCCCACCCGGCCCTTCGGGCCACCCTCCCCTCGAGGGGGAGGGAGTCAGGCCGCCGCTTTGAGCGACGCCTTTTGCGCGGCAAAGGCCCAGTCGAGCCAGGGCAGCAACGCTTCGAGATCGGAGGTCTCGACTGTCGCGCCGCACCAGATGCGCAGGCCGGGCGGTGCATCGCGGTAGGCGCCGATGTCATAGGCGACGCCTTCCTTGTCGAGCACCGAGACAATTGCCTTGGCGAACGCAGCCTGTCCGTCGGCGTCGAGTGCAGCGACTTGCCGGTCGGTGAAGGAAAGGCAGACCGACGTGTTCGAACGCGTCGCCGGGTGTACGGCAAGATGGCCGAGCCAGGAAGATTTCCCGACAAAGCGATCGAGAACAGCGGCATTGGCATCCGCTCTGGTGACCAGCGCGTCGAGGCCGCCGATCGACTTCGCCCAACGCAGCGCGTCGAGATAGTCCTCGACGCACAGCATCGACGGCGTGTTGATCGTCTCGCCCTTGAAGATGCCTTCGATCAGCTTGCCGCCCGAGGTGAGACGGAAGATCTTCGGCAGTGGCCAGGCCGGCTTGTAGCTTTCCAGGCGTTCGACGGCGCGCGGGCTGAGGATCAGCATGCCGTGCGCGCCCTCACCGCCCAAGACCTTCTGCCAGGAGAAGGTGACGACGTCGAGTTTCCTGAAATCGAGCTGTTGCGCAAAGGCCGCCGAAGTGGCGTCGCAGATGGTCAGGCCCTTGCGTGTGGCCGGGATGAAGTCGCCGTTCGGCACGCGCACGCCCGACGTCGTGCCGTTCCAGGTGAAGACCACGTCGCGGTCGAAGTCGATTTTGGTCAGGTCCGGCAGTGCGCCGTAGTCAGCCTCTAACCTGCGCACATCGGCGAGCCTCAGCTGCTTGACCACATCGGTGACCCAGCCGGAGCCGAAGCTCTCCCAGGCCACCATGTCGACGCCGCGCTCGCCGAGCAGCGACCACAGCGCCATTTCGACCGCGCCGGTATCCGAGGCCGGCACGATGCCGATGCGGTAATCCGCCGGAACCTGGAGGATTTCCCGCGTCAGCTCGATCGCTTGTTCGAGCTTGGTCTTGCCGATCTTGGCACGGTGCGAGCGCCCGAGCGCGGCATTTTTGAGCGCCTCGACCGACCAGCCGGGGCGTTTTGCACAGGGACCTGAGGAAAAATTGGGATTTGCCGGACGGAATCCGGGCTTCGTATGCGTCGTCATCGTGGTCTATCCTTCCAGATAGTGGCCCCTCGTTGGGGAGGGGTGGCCCACGGACGGCGATATGCGTTCAGGCTTTCGGCGTCAAGGGGAAAGTTTTTGTCCCTGCCGGGATATTGCCGGCGGCGAAACCCAAACGGCGGGCCTACGACCCGCCATTGTCAACGCCTCGGCTTCGATCGAGCCTACCAGAGATCGTAGCGTAGTCCGACTTTGACTTGATGATTGTTGATTCCTTTGCGGATCGGAAAGGAAGTCAGGCTCTCGGCAGTCACATATTCGGCGTCTGGCGCGGAAAAATACTGATAGCCCAGATCGACTGAGACGTTCTTGGACACTTGGTACGCAAGCCCGGCATTCAGCGTGTAGGCGAAGGAGTATTGGGTCTTGTTGTCACGCAGGACGAAATCGTCGGTGGGGTCGGCGTTGTCGGTGAAGTAGCTCGCCGAGAGGCGACGCTTGCTCTGCACGATACCGACACCAGCGCCGAGATAAGGTGTGATTCCGACATAGGTGCCAAGATCGACATAGCCATTGAGTATGCCTGAGAAGGCATAGTTCTTCAGGGTCGCCGATGCCACGGTCGTTCCGTCGTTATAGCCGACGTCGATCTTGTTGCCGGGAAGATAGCCCACATTGAGATCGGCGCGCAGATAGTCGTTGAAATGGTAGCCGAAGCCGATGCTGGCGAAGATGGGATCTTCCTTTTCGTCGAAGCTCGCGGGTGTAAAGGCGAAATGCTCATCCTTGAAGCTCTTCTGCACCAGATAGGAGACATCGCCACGCAGATACCATCCCGAGCCAACCTCGACCGGTACATAGTCGGGCGCCTGGTCGACATAGACCGGCGGTTCGTAATCGGCGCCAAGCGCCGGCGTCAGCGGCATCAGGACGACTGCTGCAAGCGCCAGTGCTACAGGCGATTTGGATGTCATGGTCCTCGGCTCCCGAACTTGGCGCATTCGCGATCGCGCGCGCCGTTTCAGGCAGCATTGTTAACCATAGTGGTTAAGTGCGGGTTAAGGATAACAAGGCGTTAGCAATTGATTTGGTCCGTTTTCGCTCCTCGAGCTGGACGGTGTTACAGGGCAACGCAGCATCTTTAGGCAGCCAAACGAAACCGCCCGGCATCAGCCGGGCGGTCGACGAATTCCTCGATTTCGAAGCGACTACTTCGTGTAGACCGGCTCGGGTTCCGGGACGTAAGGCTCCGGCGGCGCGCAGTCCGACCTGCCGAACTGGTAGCGCAGGCCGCCGCGCACTTCGTGCACGTTGATGCCGCGGTCATAGCCCGGGCCAACATTGCTATCCGAAGCGTAGTCGAACATCTTGCCGCCATTGATGTGGCTGAAGCGGTAGCCGACGTCGAGTTTGACGCGGTCGGTCAGGCAGTAGGAGGCGCCCGCCATGGCAGCATAGGCAAAACGCCAGCCTTTGCCGCCGTGATGCTCGAACTCGCCGTCATCGTCGACGTTGTGGAGTGTATCCCACTTAACCCAGGCGCCGCCGATGCCGGCACCGACATAAGGCGTGACGCCATGCCAGGTGCCGATGTCGACATAGGCGTTGGCCAAGAGCAGCAGCGCCGAATAGGACGAGGTGTCGACGGATGTGCAAGGAGTTTGTAATACGCCGCAGAAGCCGTTGGTCGAGCCGCGGAATTTGGACTTGCTCATCCAGTCCAAGGTGAGATCGGTGCGGAAATGCTCGTCGATCTGGTAACCAACACCGCCGCCGGCCGAGAAGGCGCCATCCAGCTTGCCTGTATCGAACTTGCCGGGACTCTGGGGCGCCACACCGTAGGTGATGTAGTCGCCACCACGAAACTTCGACCAGTGATAGTCGATGTCGCCACGGATATACCAGCCGCCAAAGTCGGCCGGCTGCTCGTAGGCAACCGGTGGCGGCGCCTCCTCGACGACGGGCGGCTCGACGAAATCGGCGGCGAATGCCGGCCCGGCGCCGGCAAACAGCGCGGCCAGGAGAGCCATTCTTGCTGTGTTGAACATGCTTATCACCCCTGAGAACCCTCGAACGGCGAACGCGCCCGAAATGTGATTGACCTCAGTTGTGGATAATGAATCGGAAAGGTTAAAAGGCGTTTAACCGTATTGATTAACCACGAATCTCTAAAAGTGGAGCAATCTGGCGGCCGTTGCTGCAGGCGAGCTGGCCGCGACCCAATAAAAAAGCCCGCCGGCAAGGCGGGCCTTTGAACCGATGTTGGAGGGAGATCAGGCGGCGCTGCGCGTTTCCGAAATGACCTCGACGATGTCGTTGACCACGGACTCGACAAGCTGCGGGTCGTCGCCCTCCGCCATGACGCGGATGAGCGGCTCCGTGCCGGATGGCCGGATGACCAGGCGCCCGGCCTTGCCGAGGCGATTGCGCGCATCTTCGATCGCCGCCTTGACCGGCGCCTCCTCCAGCGGCTTGCCGCCGGAAATATGCACATTCTTCAAAAGCTGCGGCACCGGCTCGAATTTCTTCGACAGTTCGCTGACCGGCCGGTTATGCCGCTTGATGCAGGCGAGCACCTGGAGCGCCGAGACGAGCCCGTCGCCGGTAGTCGAGAAATCGGACAGCACGATGTGGCCCGACTGTTCGCCGCCGACATTGAGCCCATGGGCACGCATGTGCTCGACGACATAGCGGTCACCGACCTTGGTGCGATGCAACTGCAGGTTCATGTCGCCGAGGAAGCGTTCGAGGCCGAGATTGGACATCACCGTCGAGACGACGCCGCCGCCGGCCAGCCGTCCGTTCTGGTGCCAGGATTCGGCGATCAGTGCCATGATCTGGTCGCCATCGACGATCGCGCCGTTTTCATCGACGATGACGACGCGGTCGGCATCGCCGTCGAGCGCAATGCCGATATCGGCGCGCACCTCGTGCACCTTCTTTTGCAGGCCGGCCGGATGAGTCGAGCCGCATTCCTTGTTGATGTTGAAGCCGTTGGGCTCGACATTGATGGCAACGACCTCGGCGCCGAGTTCCCACAGCGCGTCGGGCGCCACCTTGTAGGCGGCGCCATTGGCGCAATCGACGACGATGCGCAGGCCCGACAGCGACATCGAGCGCGGCAGCGTGCGCTTGGCGAATTCGATATAGCGGTCATGCACGCCGTCGACGCGTTTGGCGCGGCCGAGCCCATCGGAATCGGCGAGCGCCAGTTCGATATCCTTGTCGAGCATCCCCTCGATACGCTCCTCGATCTCATCGGACAGCTTGTAGCCATCGGGACCGAACAGCTTGATGCCGTTGTCGTAATAGGGGTTGTGCGAGGCGGAGATCATCACGCCGATATCGGCGCGCAGCGAGCGCACCAGCATGGCAACAGCCGGCGTCGGGATCGGGCCGAGCAGGAAGACATCCATGCCGGCGGCGCACAGGCCGGATACCATCGCGTTCTCGATCATGTAGCCGGAAAGCCTGGTATCCTTGCCGAGCACGACGCGGTGGCGGTGGCTGCCGCGCTGGAAGGAGAGGCCGGCGGCCATGCCGACCCGCATGGCGACCTCCGCCGTCATTGGAAACTTGTTGGCTCGCCCACGAATGCCGTCCGTACCGAAATAATGTCCTGCCATGTTCGCCAGCTTCCCGATGGTTCTTTCCGAGCATCTCATGCCATAAAATGGCCCAAGCCCCGTCATCACATTGTATGATTATGGACGACCAATCCTTAGAAAATTATTGTTTTGTGTGTTTTGCGTCACGCTAGTGTGTTGATTTTCAAGTTCCGAGCCCTTGTTGCGGCAGCAACATCAGAAACGTCAACTCAAACCTCATCTGGATCCTTTGGTCTGTGGCAGTGTGGCCTTGAACCCGAATCCGCATCGTGCTGCTCCAGACAGCGGTAGGCTCAGGTCCGCCGCACCCGCCGATTTGACTGGCTGTCATGCGACGCAGTGTCCTCGCTGGGAACCAGCCATATGCGCGCTCTCCGTGCAATGCACCCGGACGAACTTGGCCGGGAGACAGTCCCGGCAACGAATTCATCACCTTAAAGAAAAGAATGCACTTCTAAATTTGTCTCTACGCTACTTAGCATCTGGCGCAACCAGCCGTTGAGCGCTATTGCTGCACTGGGACATATCATGAACCGCCGTAGGGAGAAAACGCATGCTCATCCACCGACTTGCCACTTTGACGGGTCTTGCCGTCGCGACCTTATTCCTGGCCGCGCCTGCCAACGCGCTGACCATGGCCGAGTGCAGCACCAAGTATAATGCGGCCAAAGATGCGGGAACGCTTGGCGGGCAGAACTGGAACCAGTTCCGCAAGGCCCAATGCGGCACCGACGCCACCGCTGCTACGAACGATCCCGCCCCAGCCAAAGCCACGGCCAAGGCCGCCGACACGACCAAGGCAGCCGCCGCCGACGATGCGGCGCCGGGCCTGACGGCGAAGGAGTGCAGCACCAAATACCAGGCCGCCAAGGCTGCCGGCACGCTCAACGGCATGAAGTGGAACGATTTCCGCAAGACCCAGTGCGCCGCCGGCGCGACGGCAGCCGCACAACCCGCCGCCACGACCAAAGCAGCGGCGACCAGCAGCGATGACGCGGCGCCTGGGCTGACGGCCAAGGAATGCAGCACCAAATACCAGGCCGCCAAGGCTGCCGGCACGCTCAACGGCATGAAATGGAACGACTTCCGCAAGAGTGAATGCGCCGCCGGCGCAACTGCAGCCGCACAGCCTGCCGCGGCACCTGCCAAGGCGACGACAGCCGCCGCGACCGATACCGGCAAAGGCCTCAGCATGGCGGATTGCAGCGCCAAATATCAGGCTGCCAAGACCGGCAACACGCTGAATGGCATGAAGTGGAACGACTTCCGCAAGAGCCAATGCGGCGCCGGCGCAGCCGACGACGACACCCTGCCGGCTCCCGACGCCAAGTACACCGGCGATCCGCAACCGCCGACGATCACCGCCCCCCAGGGTGTGAAATTCCCGACGGCGGTCTCCAAGAAGTATGCAACCGAGACCCCGGCCAAGGGCCGCATGCACACCTGCCTCGACCTCTACTACGCCAACAAGGACGCCAACACGCTGGGCGGCCTCAGGTGGATCCAGAAAGGCGGCGGCTTCTACAGCCTCTGCAACGCCAAGCTGAAGAGCTGACCGGCGCCACCATCCGACGACATGAGCCCGCGAGCCGCAAGGTTCGCGGGCTTTTTTGTTGCATGCTGCCGCGCGTTCAGAAGAGGCGGCATCGGCCGCCGCTCTAGACTAGCAATCTCCCCCTCGTGCGGGGGAGATGTCCGGCAGGACAGAGGGGCACTGTCCAGGGCACTGTCCCGCCGACATCGATGGTCGCCAGCACGCGCCACGTCGGGTCGAAGGAGCCTGAAATAAAAAAACCCGCCTCCGTGGGCGGGTCGGCGGCGCCAATTGGCACCATACTCAAATTAGTAGCATACCTGCCGGCACAAAGCAAGAACAAAATGTGGCGCCGTCGGCAAAAAATGCGAACTTCATTCTCCGGCGCGCCTTGTCGATCTTCCCGAAGTCGTCAACGAGGACGATAGAAGGCCCCATTCCTTCGCGCCCCTCTCTGTCCTGCCGGACATCTCCCCCACGAGGGGGGAGATTGGCCGTTATCGTCACTTTCGCCAATTTCCAGCGATGCAGGAAGGGTCGCATTCCCCAAGAGAAAACGCCGCGGTTAGAGCCGCGGCGTTTCGAAGTCGATCTGTCCTGGGCCGGAGCCTAGCTTGATGGCTGGGGTTCCATGCCGCCTTCGGGCTCGGGGCCCTTCTTGCGGCGGCCGGACTTCGGCACGGCCGAGCCGCGGCTCGGCGGCGTGTCGTCGCCAAGGTCGCGCGCGGGCTTATTGCCGGCGATCAGCTGCTTGATCTCCTCGCCGGACAGCGTCTCGTATTCGAGCAGGCCCTGCGCCAGCGCGATCCATTCCTTCTTTTTCTTGGTCAGGATGGACCTTGCCGTCGAATAGGCCTCGTCGATCAGCCGGCGCACTTCGGCGTCGATGATCTGCGCCGTCTCTTCCGAGATATTCTGCGTGCGCGCCACCGAATGGCCGAGGAACACCTCCTCCTGGTTGTCGCCATAGGCGACATGGCCGAGCTTGTCGGAGAAGCCCCAGCGCGTCACCATGGCACGCGCCAGCTTGGTCGCCTGCTCGATATCGGAGGAGGCGCCGGAGGTGATGTTCTCCTTGCCGAACTTGAACTCCTCGGCGACACGGCCGCCCATCATGATGGCGAGGCGCGAGATCATGTATTTGTAGCTCATCGAATAGCGGTCGCCTTCCGGCAGCTGCATGACCATGCCGAGTGCCCGGCCGCGCGGGATGATGGTCGCCTTGTGCAGCGGATCGGCCGACGGCACGTTGAGTGCCAGGATGGCATGACCGGCCTCGTGATAGGCGGTCAGCTCCTTCTCGGCCTGTGTCATCGCCGACGAGCGGCGCTCGGCGCCCATCATGATCTTGTCCTTGGCGTCCTCGAATTCGGCCATGGTGACGAGGCGCTTGTTGCGCCGCGCCGCCATCAGGGCGGATTCGTTGACCAGGTTCATCAGGTCGGCGCCGGAAAAGCCCGGCGTGCCGCGCGCGATCACCTTGAGGTCGACATTGGGCGCCAGCGGCACGTTGCGCACATGCACTTTCAGGATCTTCTCGCGGCCGACGATGTCGGGGTTCGGCACCACCACCTGGCGGTCGAAGCGGCCCGGCCTCAGCAGCGCCGGATCGAGCACGTCTGGCCGGTTGGTGGCGGCGATCAGGATGATGCTTTCGTTGGATTCGAAGCCATCCATCTCGACCAGCAGCTGGTTCAGCGTCTGCTCGCGTTCATCATTGCCGCCGCCGAGGCCGGCGCCGCGATGGCGGCCGACCGCGTCGATTTCGTCGATGAAGATGATGCAAGGCGCATTCTTCTTGGCTTGGTCGAACATGTCGCGGACGCGGCTTGCGCCTACGCCGACGAACATCTCGACGAAGTCCGAGCCCGAAATGGTGAAGAACGGCACGTTGGCTTCACCCGCGACCGAGCGGGCGAGCAGCGTCTTGCCGGTTCCGGGAGGACCGACGAGCAGCACGCCGCGCGGGATCTTGCCGCCGAGCCGCTGGAATTTCTGCGGGTCGCGCAGGAACTCGACGATCTCTTCCAGATCTTCCTTGGCTTCGTCGACGCCGGCGACGTCCTGGAAGGTGACGCGGCCATGTGCTTCGGTCAAAAGCTTGGCCTTCGACTTGCCGAAGCCCATGGCGCGGCCGGAACCGGACTGCATCTGGCGCATGAAGAATATCCAGACGCCGAGGATGAGGATCATCGGCAGCCAGGAGATCAGGGTGCCGAACAGCGAATTGGAGCCGTCGGATTCAGGACGCGCATTGATGGTGACGTTCTTGTCCTGCAGGCGCGAAACCAGCGACGGGTCCCCAGGCGAATAGGTCTGGAAGCCGTTGGAACTGTCCGTGTAATTGCCGGAGATACGGGCGCCGGCGATGGTCACCGACTTGATCCGTCCCGCCGCGACTTCCTGCAGGAACTGCGAATAGGGAACATCGCTCGAGGCTCCACGCGTCTGCGGCGTCTGGAAAAGATTGAAGAGCGCGATGAGCAGGACCGCTATGATCGCCCAGAGCGCGAGGTTGCGATAATTCGGATTCATCAATTGTCCCGTTGGCGCCCGCTGGGCGGACACGCGTCGTGAGAGGAAACTTGGCCCTAACATAGGGAGAGCGTTCCCCCTTGCCAAGCATAACAGCAGGTCTCGGTTAAGCTTTCGCCCGTGGTAGGCCGGCACTGTGGCCGCCGAATGGCACGGCTGGAACGGGCGCCGCGCCAAGCAACGCGGCGACGGCATCGGCCGGCGCCAGATCGAAGGACGGCAGGAAACGGGCGAAGGGCGCGACTGCCGGATATGCGGCGACAGCCGCCGGCATCGGGCCTTCCCCGGGCAAACCCGGGCCTTCCCCGAGCAAACCAAGGCATTCGCCGTCCCGCCAGAGCGCCGGCTCGGCGGCCAGGGCGGCACATACAAGGCTTGCCGGCGTGCCATGCCCTTCAATTGCCCGCTTTGCGGCAAGAGCCGCCCCGAGCGGTGCCACCAACGGCGGCGCGATCAACAATGCACCTGAACTGTCGCCCAATGTGATCCGTCTGCGGCCGTCCCACAGGGCATTGTCGGAAACCGCAACAGCGGGCGGCAGATCCCGCAATTCGCGGTGCAGAAAGATGCCGGTACGCCGGGCATCGATCACGGTCCGCGACAATGTGGCACAAAGCGGCCCGGTGCGGAACCGGCCGAAAAGGGCTTCGCTGCGGGCCTGGTCGGGAAGGAAGGCGGTGCCGCCGGTCGCCGCCAGCAGGATGCGCAGCGCATAAATGGCCGTCCGGCTGTCGGCGGCCGTCGCAAAATCCCGATCGAGGCGGACGAGGCCGGCGGCCGGCCTGGAGGCCAAGCTGCGGATCAACATGGCCGCGCGATTGCCCAGCTGCTCACGCTCGGCCGCCGCCTTTCTGGCCAGCGCCATAGCTTCAGCCATGCGAGGCGCATCGTCGCCTTCAACAAGTGCTGCGCGGACGCGCGGCCGCTCGAAAGCAGTGTCGGCATTGGTCGGATCTTCGATCCAGGCGACCTGTTCGCGTTGCAGCAATTCGCGCAGCTCAGCACGCCGCACGCCGAGCAGCGGCCGCACGATCCAGTGCCGCCAATCGTAGAGGGTTGCCGGCGCCATGCCGGCAAGGCCCCGCCCTTCGTCGCGCGGCCTCTCCTCACCTGGCCCGTCGTCACGTGCTTGCCGCATCAGCACGGTCTCGGCCTGGTCGTCGGCGGTGTGGCCGGTCAGGATCAGGCCGATGCCTGCCGCTTCGGCGGCCTCGGCGAGCAGCCGGTATCGGGCTTCGCGCGCGGCGGCAGGCAGGCCGGTCGATGGTTTGTGCCCCGACCAGGCGAGGACGCGATGGGCAATGCCGCGCGCCGCGCACAGCCTGGCCACGGCTTGCGCTTCCGCTGCCGCTTGCGGCCGCAATTGATGATCGATCGTTACCGCCAGCAATTTCGTTGCCGGGGCGTTACGGTCGAGATGGGCTTTGAGGAGGAGGAGAAGGGCGGTCGAGTCGCTGCCGCCGGACACGGCCGCAACAGCGCCGTTGGAAAAGTCGATCCGCGAAAAATCCGGAAGGTCAGGCTCGGTGTCGAGCATCATGCATGTCGCCCAAAAGTGGGCCCGGTTTTGGGGCAACGACATGCAAAGGAAAAACTAGCACGCCGCGAGCGCCCTTTCCTGCTTGACCCGCTCCTTGAGCGCGCCGGAAATATCGGGGTAGCGCTTGCCGATCTCGCTGAAAGTGGCACAGGCCACGTCGCGCTGCTTCAGCCCGACCAGTGAAACGCCGAGTTTCAGCAGCATGTCGGGCGCCTTCTTGGCCTTGGGATAGTCCTTGCTGGCAGCGAGGAAAATCTCGGCCGCATCGCGGTATTTCTGCTGGCCGAGCAGCGATTCACCGAGCCAGTAATGCGCGTCCGCCGCCTTGGCGTCTCTGGGAAAACGGGCGATATGGTCGCGGAAACCCTGTTCGGCGGTGCTGTAGTCGCCCGACAGGATGAACTGGTAAGAATTGCGGTAAAGCTCCTCCGGATCGTTGGTCGACGGGAGTGCCGCGACCACCGTATCATCGGATTTACCGGCCTTGTTGCCGGCTGCGCTGGCGCCGTTGGCTGGGGCCGTATTCTGCTGCGGCGCATTCGCTTGCGCATTGCCGTCGGCTTCGACGACATTGCCGTTTTTGTCGACGGTGATGGTGCCGAACGTCTTGGGCGGCGCGCCGGGGATCAGCTTGCCGGGATCGCCGTTGGGCGATTCGACGATGACGTCCTCGACGCTCTTGTCGCCGTCTGCCGCCTTGCCCGCATCGGCCGGAGCCGGCGTCCCCGGCGCCTCCGCCACGTTACTGTCGCCGTTGGGGCTGTCGCTGCTAGGCGCCGCCTCGGACTTCTTCTGCTCGGCCGGCTGCTGCGCGCCTTGCGGACCGCCTTCCAACTGCTGGAAGCGGAATTCGTTGTCTTCCTGCTGCTTGCGGATCTGCTCCTGCATCTGCAGGACCTGGAAATTGAGTTCCTCGATCTTGCCATTCATCTGCCGGAGCTGTTCCTCCAGCGCCGGAGTGCCGGTGCCATCCTGTTGCGCGAATTGAACCTGATCCGGCTTTTTCTTTTCGCCGAAAATGCCGGGCAGTTTGATCGTCGGCAGGTGGAAGGAAAAACCGCTTTCCGATGACTGCCCGGTGCCGTTTGCCCCGTCAGCAAGTGCCGCGATACTTGATACGAGCAGCAGCGCAAGCGTACCGCTCAAGACCGATCTGAAATGCATGTGCCTCTCGCCGTGAAACCATTGTTGCGCGCCTCTCATTCGAAGTAGACCAGTCAACTGGGGACTAGCCAGACGCTCTCGGCTCTTAACAGGACGTGAGACTTCGGCCAAATTTTGTTTGGAGCGAGCAGATATGAAAAAGGCGGCCTTTTGGCCGCCTTTCGCACCAAGTGTTGCATTTATGCCGATCAAGAACCGGCGCCGCCCAGGGTGGTTACGGCGCGGCGGTTCTGCGACCAGCAGGAGATGTCGTCGCAAACCGCGACCGGACGCTCCTTGCCGTAGGAAATGGTCTTCAGGCGCTGCGCCGAAACACCCTTGGCGACCAGGAAGTCGCGTGTGGCGGCAGCACGGCGGGCGCCGAGCGCCAGATTGTATTCGCGCGTGCCGCGCTCGTCGGCATGGCCTTCGATGACGATGGCATACTGCTTGTACTGGTTCAGCCACTGCGCCTGGCGCGACAGCGTCGTCTGCGCATCGGCGCGGATCGAGGACGAATCGGTATCGAAGAAGATGCGGTCGCCGATGTTGACGGTAAAGTCCTGGGCCGACCCGGGCGTTGCCGCGCCGGCGCCGTTGAGGCCGAGATCGGCGGCGCTGTTCGGCGTCTTCTTCGAGGCGCAACCGGTGATCGCGAGCATAGCGACCAGCGCGATCATGACCGGGTTTGTGGTAAGTGCTGCGATACGGCCCATGCCGCCTCTCCTTCGCAATTCGAGTGATTTCATTGATCGTCCAGTAACCACGTTTGGGTTAACCGGCGCTCAAGAAACACGGTTAAAATTTGGTTTCGGCTGCCGTCCGCAACCGTTCTGCCGAGGGGCGACAATGAGCGCGGACCGTAGGCGGAAATGCGGCCAAAACATGAAAAAGAGGGAATTGAGGAACTGAAGAACTGAGGAATTGAGGAAAGAGATCACCTCAGCTTCTCTCTGAGATTGACCAGCATTCCGTAGATGCGGGCATAGGATTGCAACCAATCGTCGCGTTGCGCCTGTGTGATGTACTCGAGGTCGAACGCATACGAAATCCAGGTCTCCACCTCACTGCATGATCCTATGGCCATCGAAATGAAGCGTGCGAATTCGGGCTTGGAGTGAGTCTGTTTGGCAAAGCCTTCGGCCAAATTGGCGCAGATCGCCTTGCTGGAACGACGTAGTTGATCGGCGAGCGCGTATTGCTCCATTTTCGGAAAAGCAAGCGTGGCTCTGTGTACCCCAAGGGAAACCGCATAGGCACGCTTATAGACTTCTAAATCCCTCGCGTGCTCGATGTAGACCCCTGCCTTCTCCATTCTTCAGTTCTTCAACTCTTCAGTTCTTCAACTCGTCAGTTCGTCAGTTCTTCAATTCCTCAGTTCTTCTTCCATCACTCCAGCAGCGGCGACCAGGCCGGATCCGAGGCGAAGTTCGCCGTCGGGATCGACTGTTCGTTGCGGCCGGTGAGATCGACCGAAACAAGTTTTGGTCCGCCATTGGAATCGCGGAAGAACATCAGCACCCGGCCGTTGGGCGCCCAGGTCGGCCCTTCCTGCTGAAAGCCGGTGGACAGGATGCGCTCACCCGAACCGTCGGTGCGCATGACGCCGATCTGGAATTCGCCGCCGGTCTGCTTGGTGAAGGCGATGAGATCGCCGCGCGGCGACCACACCGGCGTCGAATAGACGCCGTCGCCGAACGAGATGCGGGTCTGGCCCGAGCCGTCGGCGCCCATCACATAGATCTGCGCGCGGCCGCCGCGATCCGAGGTGAACACCACCTTGCTGCCGTCAGGCGAGTAGGACGGTGAGGTGTCGATGGCGGTCGAGTTGGTGAGCCTGGTCGTCGAGCGGCTTCTCAGATCCATGGCGAAGATGTTGGAATTGCCGTCATCGCGCAGCAGGCTCATGATCACCTTCTGGCCGTCGGGCGAAAAGCGCGGCGCAAACGTCATGCCGGGGAAATTGCCGACCAGCTCGCGCTGCCCCGTCTCGATCTGCAGCAGGTACACCCGCGGCTGACCGCTTTCATAGGACATGTAGGTGATTTCCTGCCGGTTCGGCGAGAAGCGCGGCGTCAGCACGATCGATTTGCCGTTCGAGAGATAGCGGACGTTGGCGCCGTCCTGGTCCATGATGGCAAGCCGCTTCTTGCGCGCATTCTTGGCACCGGACTCGTCGATGAAGACAACGCGCGTGTCGAAATAGCCCTTCTCGCCGGTCAGCCGCTCGTAGATCGCATCGGCGATGATATGGGCGACGCGCCTGGTATTGGCGTCGTTGGCGAAGAACTGCTCGCCCGACATCTGCTGGCCGGCAAACGTGTCCCACAACCGGTACTGGGCGCGAATGCGGCCGTCAGCCTCCTTGCCGACACTGCCGGTGACCAGCGCCTGCGCATTGATCACCTTCCAGTCTTCGAAGCGCGGCGTGGCATCCGGATTCGAGATCTTTTCAATGAAAGCGCTTTTGTCGATCGGCGCGAACAGGCCGGAGCGTTTCAGGTCGGCACTGACGATGCCGGAAATCTCGGCGCCGAGGGCATCGCCGCCCTGGAAGTCCGTGATGGCGATCGGCAACGGCTCGACATTGCCCTTATTGACGTTGAGCTCAACGAGCGCCCGCGCCGGCAGGGTGACAGCAACGGTCATACCCAGCGCCATCGCTGCGATCGTCAGGAGCGGCTTGAGGATGGATTTCATGTCTTCTCGCTTCTCTTCGCTGATTCTGTGGGAGCCGGGCCTAAAGACCGAGCATCTCCCTGGGGTCAAAAGTGACCCGAACGTCGGACCAGATGTCTTGCTTGCCCGCTGGAACCTGCAGGCCGGCCACATCGCATTTCTGAACCGCGCGCACTGCGCTTTCGTCAAACGGGCGGTTTCCGCTCGACTTTTCAACGCTCGGCCGGCCATCCAGCTTGCCGGAGGCGTCCAGATTAAACCGGACCACGACGACGAAATTCTCCGAACCCTCGAGCCCTGCCGGAAGCGTCCAGCAACCACCAAGCTGGGCCTCCAATGCCCCCTGCTCCGATTTCGAAAGCTTCTGGCCCTGATCCTTCTCGCCGCCGAGCGATGCCTGCTGGGTCGAGCGCTTGGCGCCGCCGCCCGACGGCTTGCGCTTGTCGAGCAAAGCCGAAATCTCGTCGGCGTTGAATTGCTTGTCGTCCGATTTCGGCTTGGATGAGGCTTCCTTGACCGGCTTGTCGGCGTCCTTGCGCTCCGGTGCCTTGGCGCTCTCGGCCTGGGCCGGCTGCGGCTTTGGCCGAGCCTCGGGTGCTGGCGCCGAGTCCGGAAGCTGCGCCTCCTCGGTTGGCGGTTGCTTGGCAATCGCCTCGGCGACGGCATCCGGCTTGACCTCGGGCTGCGGATCGATCGCGGCAGTCTTGTCCTGCGGCGGCGTGGGCGTCGGCTCCTTGGCCGGCGTCGGCTTGGGCTCGGTCTGCTTGACAGGTTCGGGCTTGACCTCTTCCTTCGGCTGCGGCACCGGCGCCACCTCCGTAGCGGGAATAGGCTTCGGCTCTTCCTTCGGCTTCGGCACGTCCTCGGGCTTGGGCTTTTCGACCGGCGTCGGCGCGGGTGGCGGAGCCGCCGTCATGTCGACTGGCTGGGGCTTGGGCTCAGGTGTCGGCGGCTTGTCGGTGTCGACGCTGTTATCGCCGACTTTCTGGGCATCGGGAACGATGTCGGGACGCTGCGTCGGTACCGGCGCCGGCTTGTCGTGCATTACAGCCTTCTTGTCGCCTTGCAGGACCTGTGCCGTCGCTTCCATCGGCACGATCTCGACCGACACCGATTCCGCATCGGACGCAGGCATCGCGGGCGGCGAGGACAACGTGAACAGCCCGAAGGCGATCGCCACCGTATGCAAGATCACCGATGTGGTGAGGCCGGTCCTCATCTTGCGTCTACTGATCCTGTTCCTGCAGTGAAACCAGGCCGATATTCTTGTAGCCAGCAGCCGAGATGCGGGCCATCACCTTCATGGCAGTGCCATAGTCGGTGGACTTGTCACCCCTGATGAAAATGCGCTCTTCATAGCCGGTCTTCGAGATCGCCTGCAGCTTTGCCACCAGCTCCTCGATCGGGATCTCGGTTTCCTGGAGGTAGATCTGACCGGCCGAGTTGATGGACACGGTTATAGGCTGCGTATCGGCGTTCATCGCTTTGGCCTGGGTATCCGGCAGGTCGATCGGCACGCCGACCGTCAGCAACGGCGCCGCGACCATGAAGATGATCAGCAGCACCAGCATCACGTCGACCATCGGCGTGACGTTGATCTCCGATATCAAGGCGTGATGGCGGCCGCGCCGCCTGTGGCCGCGCCCGCCGCGTCCTCCGCCACCTGCGCTTACGGACATTCCCATGATCGTTCCTCAGGCCTTCTGCGCGACTTTTTCATCGATTTGGCGCGAGAGTATGGCGGAGAACTCATCCGCGAACCCTTCCATGCGCACCGCGATCTTGCTCGCGTCGGACGACAGCTTGTTGTAGGCGATGACGGCTGGGATGGCGGCGAGCAGGCCGATGGCCGTCGCCAGCAGCGCCTCGGCGATGCCGGGCGCGACCACCGAGAGGCTGGTGTTCTTCGAGGCGGCGATCGCCTGGAACGAGGTCATGATGCCGATAACCGTGCCGAACAGGCCGATGAAGGGCGCCGCCGAGCCGGTGGTGGCGAGAAAGCCGAGCCGCCCTTCAAGCTTTTCCATTTCACGGGTCAGCGCCAGATCCATCGCCTTGTCGATGCGGGTCTGCAGGCCGAGCGGCGATTTCGCGCCCTTCTCGAAGCTTTTCTTCCATTCGCGCATGGCGGCGACGAAGATCGCGCTCATGCCGGTCGTCTTGCGGTCGGCGAGCGTGCGGTAAAGTTCTTCCAGCGACTGTCCCGACCAGAACACCTGTTCGAAGCGGTTGAGCGCCAGCCGCATGCGGGCATAGGCGACGAGCTTGTCGACGATGATCGCCCAGGTCCAGATCGAGGCACCAAGCAGCCCGATCATGACCAGCTTGACCACCCAACCGGCCTGCATGAACAAGGCCCAAATCGATAAATGCGCGCCCGGTTCGGCGAGAGCGATGTTTTCCATGTTACGTCCTTAAAGATTTTCCGGGCGTGGCTGGCGGCTGGCCCATGGGCATCCCTTGTGGTCCGTTCGCGTTAGGCTTGCGGAATAACCCCAAATGCACCGTTGGCGGCCTTTTCGGGGCAAATATTGGTGAAAGGAAGGCGCTTGGATTCTCCCAATCTTAACCAATCCCTTCATGGACCGTTATGGTTAAGGATGGGTTAGGACGTACAGCGCGGCGCATTGCCGCGCCCTGATAGGCCGCCTCGCGATTCTGGCCTGGACCGGGAGCTCCGGGATCGTCCGCCTCTGAACCTTTATTTGCGCGTTCTGGGCATGAAGGCTGCGATCCAGTCCTTGGGAAAGCGCCGCGGCCGCCCGTTCTCGCCGACGATCGCCGCTTCGACACGCGCCTCGACCAGCACTTCGCTGCCGCGCTTCAACTGTTGCGCCATGACGATGCGGGCGCCGGAAATCTCGTCGGTGCGCGTATCGATGGTCAGGATGTCGTCCATGCGGGCCGAACCGCGGAAGTCGATCTCCATGCGCCGCACCACCCAGACTATTTTCTCGCCATGCTTGCCGTCGGCAAGCTCGGTGTGGTGGACGCCGGCCAGCCGCAGATAGTCGGAACGGCCGCGCTCGAAGAATTCGAGATAGCGCGCGTGGTAGACGACGCCGGAAAAATCGGTGTCTGCATAATAGACCCGCGCCATCAGTCGATGGCCGAATTCCGTCAGCGCGCCGGAAAGTCCGGCGGACAATGCCGATTCACCGTGATCGTCCATTGCGCTGTCCTTTTGGCCCGACAGGCCCTGTTTCAAGCAACACCTGTTTTGCGCATAGACCGGCGATGATCAAGACCTGGAGGGCTGGGCCGGGGAACTGCCAGCACCGAAGCCATAAGCAGCGGAACTTACGGTTCTTCCTGGAACAGGCTGATCTGCTGCTGCGCCAGGTCCTTCGGCGCGTCGAGGCCGAGATGCCGCCAGGCATTGGCCGCCAGCACGCGGCCGCGCGGGGTGCGCATGATGAAGCCTTGCTGGATCAGAAAGGGCTCGATGATGTCCTCGATGGCATCGCGTGGCTCGGAAAGCCCGGCCGCGATGGTCTCGATGCCGACCGGCCCGCCGCCGAAATTCCGGGCGATCATCGACAGATAACGGCGGTCGAGCGCGTCGAGGCCGAGCCCGTCGACCTCCAGCCGCGTCAGCGCCTCATCGGCGATCTTGCGGTCGACATGGCCGTCGCCGGCTACGCTGGCGAAGTCGCGCACCCGGCGCAACAGTCGGCCGGCGATGCGCGGCGTGCCGCGCGCCCGCCGGGCGATCTCCAAAGCACCGTCGTCGCCGAGCGGCATGGCAAGGATGCGGGCGCCGCGCCGCACGATCTGCTCGAGTTCCTCGACCGAGTAGAAATTGAGCCGCACCGGAATGCCGAACCGGTCGCGCAGCGGGTTGGTCAACAGGCCGAGCCGGGTGGTGGCGGCGACAAGCGTGAAGCGGGCAAGGTCGATCTTGACCGAGCGCGCCGCCGGCCCCTCGCCGATGATCAGGTCGAGCTGGAAATCCTCCATCGCCGGATAGAGGATTTCCTCGACCGCCGGGTTGAGCCGGTGGATCTCGTCGATGAACAGCACGTCGCGGTCTTCGAGGTTGGTGAGCAGCGCCGCGAGATCACCGGCCTTGGCGATGACCGGACCCGAGGTCGAGCGGAAATTGACGCCAAGCTCGCGCGCCATGATCTGCGCCAGCGTCGTTTTGCCGAGGCCAGGCGGGCCAACGAACAGCACATGGTCGAGCGCTTCGCTGCGCCCCTTAGCGGCTTCGATGAAGACTTTGAGATTGGCCCGCACCGCCGCCTGGCCGACAAAGTCGCCAAGCGTCTGCGGCCGCAAGGTCTGCTCGGCGTCCTCGCCGCGTCTGTCGGGAGCAATGAGCCGTGGCGAAAGGCTCATGCGAGCAGTTCCATACCGGTAATGGACCTTGCAGTCCGCTGGTCGAACGTGACCGTATGCGAGCAACCGAAATTTCGATTGTGCTCGGCTATCAGCGCATTAGCAAAGTCGACCTGGCTCGAATTCGATCGTTCGAGCGCGATCACGATGGCATCGAAATCCTCAAACACCAGCGTCTTGATCTTGAGCAATCTCTGGATCTCGGCCAGTATCTGCTCCTTTGGCTGCCGGTAACGCGAAAGCAGTGACCAACTGAATTCCACCAGCACAATCAAACTCACAAAGCCGAGCTTGTCGCCGCTGAGGCTCTTACCGAAGGCGAGAGCCTTGGCCTGTTGCTCGGCATCATCGTTCAGCACCATTCGAAGCAGAACGTTAGTATCGATACCTATCGACGTCACGCGTCGCCCTCTTTTCCGCCCTGTGGCTTGTCACCAACAACGTGCTGGCCTACGGCCTCCCTCACAGCCGCATCGATCTCTTCCAGGGAAGCGGGACCGCCGGGTGGATCGCCGAGAAATCCGGCTAGGTCGGCGAAGTCGAGATTGCGCGGCGTCCCGACCAAATAGCCATCCATCACCGTCCAGGCGATCGTGTCGCCCGTCTTGAGCGACAAGGCGTCGCGGACGTCCTTTGGAATCGTGAGCTGTCCCTTGGAGGTCAGACTGGCATATGCGCCCATATTCTTACTCCTGCAAAAAATTCTTACCGATCAGATAGTAGTTGGAATTTCACTTTCCAGCAACGTCTCAGCGTGCCAGCTCCTTCAGCCCGAAGCGGATCAGCTTCGACGCGTCCGCCTCTTCGCCTGCCGTCCTCAGCGCCGCCGCCACCGCATTGGCGGCGGTGTCGCGCGAATAGCCGAGATTGACCAGCGCCGAGACGGCGTCGGTGATCGGCGCCGAGGCGACGCCCTCGCCGAGCTCCTGCTTCAGGCTGATGGTGCCCGAGGCAGTGCCCGCATAGGCCGGCGCCTTGTTCTTCAATTCGGTGACGATGCGCTCCGCCACCTTCTTGCCGACGCCCGGCGCACGGCTGACCATGGCGATATCGCGCAACGCAATCGCATTGGCGAGATCGGCCGGCGCCAGCGTCGACAGGATGGCCAGCGCCACCTTGGCGCCGACGCCTTGCACATTGTTCATCAACAGCCGGAACCATTCGCGCTCCAGCACCGACTGGAACCCATAGAGCCGCAGCATGTCCTCGCGCACATAGGTCTCGATGAACAGCACGACCGCCTCGCCCGGCCGCGGCAATGCCGCCAGCGTGCGCGCCGAGCAGTAGGCGACATAGCCGACGCCATGCACGTCGACGATGCAGAAATCCTCGTCGATCTCATCCAGCGTGCCTTTTAGCTTGCCGATCATTTGAGCGTGCCGATCATGCCGGGTGGGTTTCCGGAGAGATGATATCGAGGTCCGGGAAATAGCCGCGATAGCGCGCAGCATTGCGCGTCAGCAGGCGATGCCCAGCGACAACCGCATGGGCTCCAATAAAAAAATCCGGCAAGGTTCGTTCGCGAATGCCGCCGGCGCGGCGATAGCGCGAGTGCGTGACACCAGCGAGGAAGGCTGCTTCCCACGGCAGAAATTCGCGATCCATCTTGAGCATGTCGGCTGCTTGACGAAGAGCCTGTTCGGTCGCAATCAACGGCGCGAGCTCGGACCAGACGATTGCATTGATTACGAGTGCGCCGTCGCGCCGGCATGCGGTAATCGCGGATGCCGACCATTTCGTCTCCCGTCCGGCAGGACCCCAAACGTCGATCAAGACATTTGTGTCAATCAATGTCGAGATCTTCACGTGGGCCCCTCAGCCATTCCACATATTCATCCGCCGTCAAGCCTCCCAGATCCAGCGTACCGGCCATACCATCGAGCATCTGGCTGAATCTGCGCGAGGCTTCCTCCTCCGACATGTTTTCGTCGACGGCTATGACACGAGCCCCGTCCTCGGTGGGGACGAACTCCACCTCCGAGCCCGGGCCGATACCCAGATGATCCCGTATTTCCTTCGGGATGGTCACTTGGCCCTTGGTGGTAACGCGCATGGTAATACCTCGTTGGTATTACTTATTGCCCACTGGAGAACAAGTCAAGAACATACTTATCCGGCCAGCGCCGCCATCCTGTAGGCGATGCTCTGCCGGTGATGCGCGTGACAGATGGCGATGGCCAGCGCATCGGCGGCGTCGTCGGTGTCGAAAGTCGCCTTCGGCATCAGCACCTTGACCATCATGTGGATCTGTTTCTTGTCGCCATGGCCGACGCCGATCACCGCCTTCTTGACAGCGTTTGGCGCATATTCGGCAACGACAAGGCCGGCACGCGCCGGCACCAGCATGGCGATGCCGCGTGCCTGGCCGAGTTTGAGCGTCGCTGCGGCGTCCTTGTTGACGAAAGTTTGCTCGACCGCCGCCTCGTGCGGCATCGCGGCATGCAGGATCTCGGCGAGCCCGTCATGCAATTGGCAAAGACGCAGCGCCAGGGCGGCCTTGTCGTCGGACCGCACCGTGCCGGAAGCGACGAAGCGCAGCGAATTGCCGAGGCTTTCGACTATGCCCCAGCCGGTGCGCCTCAGCCCTGGATCGATGCCGATGATGCGAATCGCTTCCCCCATCCGTCAACTTTAACCCCGGCGAGCAGCGATGCCAGCGAAATGTGAACAAACCAGAAACAGCAACCGAGTCTGGTTTAGAGAATGTTTGAGAATTCGCTCTGGCGAGACAGATAGCGTGGTTTTCGAGAACCGGAGCGGAGCGTACATAAGTACGCGAGCACCGGAAGCGCAGAAGGCTGCGCTGGTCTAGTCGTTTGAATAACTGTTGGCGCGAGCGACAGACGGTCCTCTGATCCTTTGGCGGATGTGACAGCCATCTCGGTTTCAGCCGCGCAATGCTGCCGCAACGACGCTCTCCAGTGGCGTTGTCGGTCGACCGATCAGCCGGCTCATGGCGCCGCCGTCATCGAACAACGCTCCGCGTGAGGCTGCAATGTCGGCATCGGCCAGGATAGCGGCGAGATCGGCGGGCAGCCCGGCGCCTGTCAACACACCCTCATAGGCCGCCCCGGCAAGATCGTTGTAGGCGATCGCCTTGCCCGATTGCCGCGAGACCTTCGCCGCAAGCTCGGCGAGCGTGAAGGCTTGGTCCGCGGCGAGCTCGTAAGTCCTCCCTGCTTGATCCTCGCTCGTCAGCACCACGGCCGCGGCCTCGGCATAATCCTGCCGCGCCGCGGACGAGAAGCGCCCCTCATTTGCTGCGCCGATGAAGGCGCCGTGCTCCAGAGCCGCCGGGAGTGCCATCAGATGGTTCTCGGTGTACCAGCCGTTGCGCAGGATGACGGCGGGTAGGCCGGAGGCCGCGATGACCTCCTCCGTCTGCCGATGTTCGACCGCGAGCCTCGCGGGAGACGTGTCCGCATGCAGCATGCTTGTGTAAGCGATCAGCGAAACCCCCACCCGTTGGGCGGCCTTGATCACTGACCGATGCTGCGGCAAGCGGCCGCTGACTTCGGTCGAGGAAATCAGCAGCAGTCTATCGACGCCGGCCAGCGCCATCGGGAGCGTGTCGGGACGATTATAGTCCGCCTCCCGCACGACTACGCCGCGTTGGACAAGATCGCTGGCCTTTGCCGGATCACGAACCGCCGCAACGATCCGGCTGGCCGGAACTGTCTTCAGCAGTGCGTCGATCACGAGACGGCCAAGCTGTCCTGTTGCTCCAGTTATTGCGTACATCGTTCTGTCCATTTCGTGGTTGGATGGATTGAGAGCCTCAGATAGCGGCTCTCGTTACCGTCGGAAACCACGTATCTTGTAGTTACCATCATTTTCCGGTATCCAACTGGAAACTCTCATGGAAGATGCGCGATGGTCCTCAGGATGCGAACGAAGGTGAAGGCGCTTCCCGGCTGCCCCATGTCGAGGTGCATGGCGCTGCTTGGCGGGTGCTGGACACCCGAGGTGCTCTGGTCCTTGAGCGACGGCCCGCGCCGGTTCTCCGAATTGCGCCGCGATATCCCAGCCATTTCGGCGAAGGTGCTGACCGGCAGGTTGCGCGATCTCGAGGAGCGTGGCGTCCTCGCACGCCACGTGATGCCGACATCGCCGCCGACCGTGGAGTATGAGCTGACGTCATTGGGGCAGGAGCTGCTCCCAGCGATCAGGTCTATCGTGGAGGTCGGATCGCGCCTGCTGCTGCGTGATTCTCCCCGCCTGATGATCGCGAGCCCATCCCTTCGCGGTTAGTCTAGATGGCCGCCGGAGTAGAATTATGAAACGTTCTCTCAGCCGCGGGCGAAAGCCGTGTTGAGCAGCGTGATCTGGTCGGACACCGGATTGAGGCGACGGCTCGACGGCGGCACCTCGGCGAGGCCGCCATAGATCTCCTCGTCCATGCGGCGCACCAGCGCCTGCAGGCGCAGCGAGCGGTTGACGAGATCGATGAAATCCGTCGGCAGCTCGGCCCAGCCGGGCGCCTCCTCATGCGCGGAGGCGGTATCGAGACGCACCTTGGATTTTTCTGAGGCCACCTGATCGCGGGTCATCTCGCCGGAATTCGCCGCCCGCTGCAAAAGCAGCCACGAGGCGACCTGCATCAGCCTGGTGGTCAGCCGCATCGATTCGGCCGCATAAAGCGTCGCCGCCAGCCTCGACAGCTTCTTGGCCTCGGCGCGGCCCTTGCCGTCGAGATATTCGGCGGCCTGCTCGACCAGGCCCATGCCTTCCTGATAGAGCGGCTTGAAGGATTGGGAGAAAACCCGGCGCTCCGCCAGCTTGATGGTTTTCGCGCTCGCCTTCGAAGGCTCGTTCATCGCTACGCCCCTGCACTTGCCTGACAGCCGGCCGATTCGGCTCTTGGCCGCCATATCCGGCAGCCTAAACGACTGAAGCTTGAAAATGCGCTTCGCTGCCAGCGAAGGCAAGCACATGTTTAACAAACGGTTAACGGCCGCATTTAGCCGGAAGAACGCCCATGCCAGCGGACAAAAAAAGAGCCGCGGATAAGGCGGCTCTCAGGAGTTTAACAGGGAGGCGTCAAACAAAGTGGCTCCAACCACTCGGTAAGAATCCAGATCACTGGATGGACATAGTAAACGCCTGTAAAGCTTAACGAAGCTTTAACGCGGGGCATATTTTTCGATCAAGCGCCCAGCATCTGTGCCGTAACAGCACAGCTGACTGGCCACGGCGCCGTTCACACCACCGGCTGGAAAGTCGGGGCGACGCTTGCGCCATGGTTTCCTCCAAATGGTGACCGGCTTACCGAAACAAAACGGCACTGCGCGCGACATCGTTCCGAAACAGGCGCCGCGCTAAACGCCCGTTCCTCGCAACGAGGCGGAGCAAACCTTGCGCTCCGGCAAATCATCAAATCTCTCAAGGAGCGAATAATGGACTGGTACTCGGCCGTTAAATTTCTGCATATCGTCTCGGCGATCCTCTGGGTCGGCGGCGGCTTCACGCTGATGCTGCTCGCGGTACGCGCCGACCGCGCTGGAAACGTCGAAGGCATGCTGCAGGCGATGCGCGCTACCGGCGAGCTCGGCAACCGGTTCTTCGCGCCGATGTCGATGCTGACATTGCTTTTCGGCCTCATCATGTGCGGCTTCTGGGTCGGCTTTTCCGATCTGTGGGTGCTGATCGGCCTTGCCGGTTATGCGACGACCTTCTGCATCGGCATGTTCATCTTCAAGCCGACTGCCGACCGCATGGCAGGCATGATCGCCAAGGAGGGCGTGACGCCGGCAGTGCTTGCCCAGGGCCAGCGCGTTCTCAGCGCCGCGCGCTTCGACTATTCGGTGATGCTGGTGATCATCGCGGACATGGTGCTGAAGCCGACGCTGCACGACATCACCATTCTGGGCTGCATGGCGCTCGTACTGGCAACCGGCATTGCCCTGGCGCTTGGCAGGACGCGGCAGCTGCTGCCGAGTGCCGCCTGAGGTGTAAGGAATCCGGCGGCGGCCGAATGGGGCCGCCGTCTTACAGGAGGCCGGCGATGCCGTCCCACAGAAGCTTGACCGCGACGACCGCCACGGTCGCATAGGTGAAGGGATAGAACAGCTCCGGCCGCATCCGCCGCACCAGCCAGGCGCCGGCGATTGTCGACAGCGGCGCCAGCGGCATCAGCACCGCCGACGCGGTCAAATTGGTAGCGTCGAACTGGCCGAGCGCGAAATAAGGGATGAGCTTCAGCGCGTTGGTGACGGCGAAAAAGATCGCCGCGGTGCCCGACAGCACCTTCGGATCGAGCCTGATCGGCAGCGCATAGACCTGAAAAGGCGGGCCGCCGACATGGGCGACGAAGCTGGTGAACCCGGCAACAGTACCCCAGAAGCCCGCAGCGACGCGGTTGGGCTCCGCCGCGTGGCCGGCACCGTGGCGGAGTTGCAAATAGAGCCAGCGCAGCACGAAGATCAGGGCAACCGCGCCGACGATCAGCCGCACCATCTCTTCGGTTACAAGTGCCGCCGTCAGCCAGCCAAGGGCGATGCCGATCACGGCGCCCGGCATCATGTCGGCCAGCATCTTGCGGTCAAAGATACCCCACCACGTCCACACCGAGACAATGTCCATCAGGCACAGAATTGGCAGAAGAATTGCGGCAGCCTGAACCGGCGGCATGGTCAGCGCCATCAACGGCACGCCGACAAAGCCGACGGCGCCGCCGAAGCCGCCTTTCGACAGGCCGACGAGGATGACGGCCGGAATGGCCGCGGCATAGAACCAGGGATCGACGAGCAGGCCTGACATGGGAAAGGACGCTGGAGGGAAAGTGATCTCTGGAATAAACCAGAAATGATCGGACCGCGACCGCAAATACTTGGGCCACGCCACCGAACCCGTCACATGTTTGGCATGTCGAGCGGTGGCGGGCGTCTCCGGATCGGCTGCGCCTTGATGATGGCCGTGCTGGTTTCGGCCTTGTCGGCGATGCGGTCGAGAATCCCGTCGAGCTCGCCGATCGAGCGGACGAACAGCCGGGCAACGAAGCAGTCATCGCCCGTCACCTTGTCGCATTCGCCGAATTCCGGGATTTCCTCGATCAGCTTCTGGACGATGTGCAGCTTGCCCGGCAATGGCCGGATGCGAACGATCGCCTGCAAGGCGTAGCCGAGCGCCTGCGGATCGATGTCGATGGTGAACGCGCGGATGACGCCGCGATCCTCTAGCCGCCGAAGCCGCTCCGAAACGCTTGGCGACGACAGCCCGACCTGCAGCGCCAGTTCCTTCAGCGAGGTCCGTGAATCCTTGACCAGGATATCGAGGAGCTTTCTGTCGAGCTCGTCCAGCATTTTACAATTCCAAGAAAAAGCCGATGTTTACCTAATTTAATGAGGTTCATCATGCATATCACCAACTAGAAGTGATGGAAAGACCCGATCCGCTGTGGGATTATAAAATCTCAACGGATTTCAGGAGCATCCATGGACAACACGGTACGCGGCACGATCGAAATGACGGCGGCGATGGCGATCCTCGGCACGATCGGCTGGTTCGTCGTGCTTTCCGGCCAACCCATCATGGACGTGGTGTTCTGGCGCTGTGCTTTCGGGGCGGTAACGCTGCTGATCATCTGCGCGGCGCTGGGACTGCTGCGCGGCAGGCTGTCGCTTCGCATTGTCGCGATCGCGGCGCTCGGCGGTGCTGCCATCGTTATCAACTGGCTGTTGCTGTTCAGCGCGTTTTCCCGCGCGTCGATCTCGATCGCCACGGCTGTCTACAATACGCAGCCCTTTATGCTGGTGGGTTTTGGCGCGCTCTTCTTCTCCGAACGGCTGACGGTGACCAAGCTGACCTGGCTCGGCATCGCCTTCGCCGGCATGCTGCTGATCGTGCAGGCCGCGCCCGATGCAGGCGATCATGGTACGGATTACTTTACCGGCATTGCGATGGCGCTGGCCGCGGCTTTCTTCTGGGCCGTTGCGGCTATCGTCACCAAGAAGCTCAAAGGCACGCCGCCGCACCTGATCGCCCTGATCCAGGTCTGCGTCGGCGTTCTCATGCTGGCACCCTTCGCCAATCTCACCCACCTTCCCGTCGATGCGCGGAGCTGGGTCATGCTGGCGACACTCGGCATCGTCCATACCGGTCTGATGTACATCCTCATGTACGGCGCCATCCAGAAGCTGCCGACGCATCTGCAGGGATCGCTGTCCTTCATCTATCCCGTCGTCGCCATCCTCGTCGATGTCGTCGCCTTCGGCCATCGGCTGCATCCGGCGCAGATCGTCGGCGCCGCCGCCATCCTGGTCGCCGCCGCCGGCATGAATCTCGGCTGGTCGCTGTGGAAATCGAAGGTGCCTGCGTAGGGCCGCAAGCGACCAGGCGAGGAGAATTTCGGGCAAACGGCAGCCATGCGCCGAGCCCCATGGAATCGTTGACGGCAAACGTGATCCCCCTGCCGCCTGTTCAATCCCCGCACTTTGCTCTATGCCGCAATGCAACCATCTTCGCCCGGCATAGGCGATAACCGGGACCGAACACCAATGAATGACGCAACGCCGCCCAACCGCTGCCGTATCGTGCTGATCGCGCCGCCGAACGTGCCGGCCGAGCGCATCGCCGCGGCCTTCGACGGCGGTGACGTCGCCTCGCTTATCCTGCCGGAAAACGGTATGGACGAGGCCTCTTTTCAAGCCTTTGCCGAGCAGATCGTGCCGGTGGCGCAAGCGGCCGGCATTGCCGTCATCATTGCCGGCGACACCCGCATCGCCGGCCGTGTCCAGGCCGACGGCATCCATGTCGAGGTCGGCAAGGACGAGCTCGCCGAAACGATCGAACATTTCCAGGCCAGGATGATGGTCGGCACCGGCGGCGCCAAGACCCGCGACGATGCGCTGGAACTCGGCGAGGTCAGGCCTGATTACATTTTCTTCGGCCGCTTCGGCTACGACAACAAGCCTGAGCCGCACCCGCGCAACCTGTCGCTCGGGCAATGGTGGGCGGACGTGATCCAGCTCCCTTGCATCGTCATGGCCGGATCGGATCTTGCCTCGGTGGAAGCGGTCGCCGCCACCGGCGCCGAATTCGTGGCGCTGTCCAGCGCCGTTTTCGCCGACGGCGTCGATCCGAAGATGGCGGTTGCCGCCGCCAACGCGCTGCTCGACGAAACCGCGCCGCGCTTCGAGGACTGACGTGCTCTCGCGGAAAATCCTTTTCAGCGCCTTTCTCGCAACGGCCGTGACGCAGGCGATAGCGGCGGAACCCGTTCCGCTGCCGCAGCCCAGGCCGGATTCCAGCGAACCTGCCGACAAGCCGATCGCCGCACAATTGCCGCAGCCCGCCACCACCACCCCGTTGCCGTCGGCCGACACCATCAACCCCGACCGCTTCGGCGCAAAGCCGTCCGATGCTGCCTACGGGGCCTTTCAGCGCGGGCTCTACAAGACGGCCTACAACCTTGCGCTCTCCCGCGCTCAAAACGGCGATCCGGCAGCACAGACGCTGGTGGCCGAGATATTGTCGCGCGGCCTCGGCGTGCCGGTCGACGCGGCAGGGGCGGCGAAGTGGTATGCGCTTGCCGCCGAGCAGGGCGTGCCGGAATCGCAATTCCAGTATGCGCTGATGCTGCTCGACGGCCGCTACGTCAAAAAGGACGAGAAGGAGGCCTATGCGCTGATGCAGGCCGCCGCCGAGGCCGGCAACCGCCTGGCGCAGTTCAATTTTGCGCAGCTGATGGTCGAACAGGAGCCCGGCGATGCCGGTATTGCCAAAGCCGTGTCCTATTACGAGCGCGCTGCCGCGACCGGGCTTGCCGACGCACAATATGCGATGGCACAGGTCTACGCCAATGGCGCCGGCGGCAAGCCGCGCGACGATGTCCGCGCCCGCGGCCTGCTGGCACAGGCCGCGCGGCAGAACTACGACACGGCACAGATCGATCTCGCCACCTGGATGATTGAGGGGCGCGGCGGCGCCCGCGACCTGAAATCCGGCTTCAACTGGATGAAGCAGGCCGCCGAGGGCGGCAATGTCGCCGCCCAGAACCGTCTCGCGAAGCTCTACATGAACGGCATCGGCACCGACCCGGATCTCATCCTCGCCGGCGCCTGGTATGTTGTCGCCCGCCGCGCCGGGCTCATCGACCAAGAGATGGACGATTTCCTGCAGGGCCTGACCGACGAGCAGACGCAGCAGGCGCTGCAACGGGCCAACCGCCTGCCCTGACCGCGATCTCGCGACTCATTGCACCAGGCTCGTCAGGCGGACTCATTGGGTATGATCGAGCACGACCTTGCCGAAGGGCGAGCCGTGTTCAAGGTACCGAAAGGCTTCGGCGGCCCGGCTCCATGGCACGACCCGGTCGATCACCGGTCTCAACCGGTTGACGACAATGGCGCGGTTCATCGCCTCGAAGGATTCGCGTGAGCCCACCGGTATGCCTCGCGCCCTGACCTGCCGGCGGAAGATGTCGAGCGGGTTGATGGCGCCGTCACTGCCGCCGAGATAGCCGATGACGTTGATCTGGGCGCCGCGCGCCGCTGCCCTCAGCGATTGTGCAAAACTCTGCGGTCCGCCAACCTCGATGATATGGTCGGCGCCGCGGCCATCCGTCAATCCCAGCACGGCCGATGCCCAATCGGGGACGCTGCGATAGTTCACGCCATCCTGCGCGCCAAGTTGCTTTGCCCGCGCAAGCTTCTCGTCGCTGCTCGACGTCACGATGACGCGCGCCCCGGCAGCGGCGGCGAACTGCACCGCAAACAGTGAAACGCCGCCGGTGCCGAGGCAAAGCACGGTGTCGCCGGGTTTGACGCTGCCCTCCGTAAACAGCGCGTGCCATGCCGTCACGCCGGCGCATGGCAGCGTCGCCGCTTCGAGGTCGCTCAGATTGGCCGGCGCCAGCACCGCCGCCTGTTCGTCGAGCCGGGCAAATTCGCTGAGCAGCCCGTCGATCGGGCCGCCACGTTGATAGGATGGCTCGGCCATGGCGAAACTGCCGCCGACCCAGCGCTGCCAGAACGTGCCGCAGACCCGGTCGCCGATCTTGAACCGGCTGACCTCGGCGCCGATGGCAACGACTTCGCCGACGCCGTCCGACAGCGGCACCAGCGGCAATGCAAACTTCGTGTGATAGCTGCCGCGAACGATCTCGGCATCGCGGTAGTTCAGCGCCGTCGCCTTGACCTTCACAATCATCTCCTGGCGCCCTGGCTCAGGCATCGGCCGCTCGACCATTCTGAGGTTCTCGAGGCCGCCCGGGCTCTGCAATTCGATCGCCTTCATCGTCGTTCCTTTCCAGCTGGGGTCCTGCCGGAAGAAAATCGCTTGCCATCCATCGGATTTCAAATTCATAATGTTCAGGATAATTATGCTTCTATGACATGTTCGGGTGTGTCGTGCTTGAAGAACTGAAAACACTGGCCCTCTTTGCCGAGGAGGGTTCGATTCAGAAGGTGGCGCAACGCCTGCCATTGACGCAGCCGGCCGTCACCCGCCAGATCCAGCGGCTGGAGGAGATGCTCGGCACGGAATTGCTCGACCGCCGGCTAAAGCCGTCGCGACTGACCCCGGCCGGCGTAGAGGTGCTGGCACGCGGCAAGGAAATTCTCGCCGCCGTCGCCGCGCTGAGATCATTCGCCAAGGGCGACGAGCCGGAGGGCCTGCTGCGGCTCGGCCTCGCGCATGGACTTTGCGACAAAGCCGTGGCCGCCGCCATTGGTGATGCCGTGGCCCGGTTTCCGAAGGTCTCGCTGCGTCTGAAGAGCGGCTGGAGCCTTGAGTTGGCCGACCAGCACAAGCGCGGACAGCTTGACCTCGCCGTCATCCTGGACGGCAGCAATTCCAAAGCTGGCGACGGCGTTGTCGGAACCGAGGCCCTCGGCGTCATCGCTGCCGAAAGCACTGTCCGGCAAGCCGACGTCAAGACCATGCCCTGGATCCTCAGCCCTGAGCCTTGCGACGCGCGCCGGCGGCTGACGGCTGCCCTTGCTGAGGGCGGGAACAGATTGACTGTCGGCGCCGAGATTCAGGACAGCGCGCTGCAGATCGACTGGGTTCGTCGAGGCCAAGGCCTTGGCCTGCTGCCCAGGCGGCTGCTGCGGGAAAAGCTGCCGCAGGGCATTGCCCTGGTCGACGCTCCCGGCCTCGAGCTGTCGCTGCGAATTGTCGTCCTGCGTTCGCCGCACCTGCATCTTTTGAGAGAGGTCGCCGACGCAGTGACCGAGGCCGTCACCGCGACTGTCAGGACGGACTGAGGCCGCCACGCCGCGCTGCCGGGCCAGCTTCGTTCCCGCTTCATCGGAAGGCGCTCCTTGCCTCTGCTGGCGATTTGTGGTCTTGGAGGCGCCAAATTGCCCTTTGCGGCGATCATCTCATTTCCGGATCACCTCACCATGGCCAAGATCAATGGCAACGAAATCCGTCCCGGCAACGTCATCGAGCACGATGGCGGCCTTTGGGTGGCGGTCAGGACCAACACCGTCAAGCCCGGCAAGGGCGGCGCCTACAACCAGGTCGAACTCAAGAACCTGATCAACGGCACCAAGCTCAACGAGCGCTTCCGTTCGGCCGAGACGGTCGAGCAGATCCGGCTCGATCTGAAGGATTTTTCTTTCCTCTACGAGCAGGGGGACGCGCTGGTGTTCATGGACACCGAAAGCTACGAGCAGCTCGAATTGCAAAAGGAGTTCGTCGGCGATCGCGCCGCCTTCCTGCAGGACGGCATGATGGTGACGGTCCAGCTCTATGACGAAAGGCCGATCGGCATTTCGCTGCCCGACCAGGTGACGCTGACCATCACCGAGGCCGACCCGGTGGTGAGGGGCCAGACGGCAGCCTCGTCCTACAAGCCGGCGATACTCGAAAACGGCATCCGCGTGCTGGTGCCGCCGTTCATCGGCTCGGGCGAGCGCATCATCGTCGATACCAACGAAATCACTTACGTGCGCCGCGCCGACTAAGGCGTGATCCCAAAGAGTTGCAGACTTTTTGGATAAGATGATGCGTCAAGGCAAATAGGCGCAGCGACAGGAAGAACAGCAATGGCGCGTTCCGCGATCCTCAATGTCATGGTCCAGGCCGCAATGAAGGCCGGCCGCTCGCTGTCGCGTGACTTCGGCGAAGTGCAGAACCTGCAGGTCTCGATGAAGGGGCCGGGCGACTATGTCAGCCAGGCCGACCGCAAGGCCGAAGACATCGTCTTTGCCGAACTCTCCAAGGCGCGGCCCGGCTACGCCTTCCTGATGGAGGAACGCGGCGTGATCGAGGGCGACGACGGCCAGCACCGCTGGATCGTCGACCCGCTCGACGGCACCACCAATTTCCTGCACGGCATTCCGCTCTTTGCCGTTTCGATCGCGCTGGAGCGCCAGGGCCAGATCGTCGCCGGCGTCGTCTACAATCCGGCGATGGATGAGCTCTATACCGCCGAGCGCGGCGGCGGCGCTTTCATGAACGACCGCCGGCTGCGCGTCGCCGGCCGCACCAAGCTGGTCGATGCGGTGATCGGCTGCGGCATGCCGCATCTCGGGCGTGGCCAGCACGGCAATTTCCTCATCGAGTTGCGCAATGTCATGGCCGAGGTCTCTGGCGTCCGCCGTCTCGGCTCCGCCTCGCTCGATCTCGCCTACGTCGCCGCCGGCCGCATGGACGGGTTCTGGGAAACCGGCCTGTCGGCCTGGGATGTCGCCGCCGGCATTTTGCTGATCCGCGAGGCGGGCGGTTTCGTCTCCGATTTCGCCGGGGGACAGGATGTGCTGAACGCCGGTTCACTGGTCGCCGGCAACGAACTCATCCAGCGCGCGCTGTTGAAGACTATCAAAAGGCCACTCTCAGCCGGCTGATAGAGGCACGCCGCGCTGAACAGCCGCAGTCGCAAAACCGCAACCAAAGCTTGAAATACTGTCCCGCGGCCGCCCAGATAAGGTGGCGCAGGATCATCGATGACGAACAGCCGGCCCCAACCCCAGAGCGAACTCTCCCAGCTCGACATTCCCTTTATGGGGCGCTGGCATTACTCGCGCGCCGAGATCATCGCCGACGGCATTGTCCACGCCGTGGGCATCGTGCTGGCGATCGCTGCCGGCTCGACGCTGCTGGCACTGGCCGCCTATCGAACCGGCCCCGGCGAATACGTCGCCGCCGCCTTCTATGTAGTCTCGCTGCTCACCGTGCTGTCGGTTTCGCTGGCCTACAATGTCTGGCCGGTGTCGTCGCCGGCAAAATGGATATTGCGGCGCTTCGACCATGCCGCGATCTATCTGCTGATCGCTGCCACCTACACGCCTTTCCTGGCCCAGCTCGGCGGCTCGCCGCTGGCCGTTTCCATGATCGTCCTGGTCTGGACCGCCGCGGCGGTCGGCATCGCCATCAAGGTCTTTCTTCCCGGCCGTTTCGACCGGCTGGCGATCGTCTTCTACCTAGCCATCGGCTGGAGCGGTATCGTTCTGGTGGAGCCGCTCGTGCGGACGCTGCCGGCGACATCGATCGCGCTCATCGTTGCCGGCGGCATCGTTTACTCCTGTGGCGTGATCTTCTTCGCCTGGAAGGGCCTGCGCTTCCACAATGCGCTGTGGCATGGCTTTGTCGTCACCGGCGCCGGCCTGCATCTGGCCGCCATGGTCGACTGCCTGGTCATCAACCGGCTTTGACCTCCGGTCGCGGACAGTGGCAATATTGCCAAGCGCCATTCAATTTCGTCACAATTCCGTTTAGAGTCGCAAACACAAATTGATCGGCGGCGACGGCATCGGAAACGGGGCACGGATGACTCTTCTCAGATCCTTCGGCATGGGCAGGCGCTCCGACGTTCTGATCTACGACCCGCACAAATTGTCGAGCCCGCAGGTGTTTCTGCTGACCATGGTGATCTTTCTGTTCATCGTGGCCTTCATCGCCGCCATCCTGACCCGCCAGATCTCGACCGCCTTCGTCACCAATCCCGGCCTCAACGGCCTGATCATCGGCGTGCTGGCGGTCGGCATCCTGCTGGCCTTCGTCCAGGTCGGCCGGCTGTTCCGCGAGGTGCGCTGGGTCAACTCGTTCCGCGCCGGTTCCGAAACCACCGAACCGGTGTTGCTGGCGCCGATGAAGGCGATGATCGGCCGCTCCTCGACGATTGCTTTCTCGACCAGTTCGATGCGCACCATGCTGGATTCGATCGCCACCCGGCTCGACGAAAGCCGCGACACGTCGCGCTACCTTGTCGGACTGCTGGTGTTCCTCGGCCTGCTCGGCACCTTCTGGGGCCTGCTCAACACGATCGGCTCGATCCGCGAAACCATCGAGTCGCTCGATCCCGGCACCGGCGATGCCGCGGCCGTGCTCGAATCCCTGAAGCAGGGGCTTTCCGCTCCGTTGGCCGGCATGGGCACCGCCTTCTCGTCCTCGCTGTTCGGCCTCTCCGGCTCGCTGGTGCTCGGCTTCCTCGACCTGCAGGCCGGCCGCGCCCAGACGCGCTTCTATACCGAACTCGAAAACTGGCTGTCCTCGGTCACCGACCTGTCCTCCGACATCGTTGTTGCCGACGCCGCCAAGACCGAACCCTCCGAGGAAATCCGGCTGTTGTCGGAAAAGCTGCGCACTCTGCAGGAGAATGGCGGCGGCTCCAATCCGCGCGTCGCCACCGCCATGGCCAATCTCGCCGACGGCATTTCCGGCCTGGTCAAGAACATGCGCTCGGAACAGCAGATCATGCGCGACTGGGTCGAGGCCCAGTCCGACGAGCAGAAGGCGATGCGCAACACCCTGGAGAAGATCGCCGACGCCTTGAAGAAGCCTGGAGTGCATTGACGTGGCGTTGGCACGAGGCCGGCGCTCCGACCGCCGCATCGATTACTGGCCGGGCTTCGTCGATGCGCTGTCGACGCTGCTGTTGGCGATCATGTTCCTGCTGACTGTTTTCGTGCTGGCGCAGTTCCTGCTCGGCCGCGAGATCTCCGGCAAGGACACGGTGCTCAACCGCCTCAATTCGCAGATCAACGAGTTGACCCAGCTTCTGGCGCTGGAACGCTCGACGACGCAGGACAAGGAGGACACCCTTGCCAATTTGCAGGCATCGCTGTCTGCATCGGAGGCGGAAAAGAGCCGGCTCGAGCAATTGCTGGCGCAAGGCGCCGGTGCCGGCGATGCCGCCAACCAGCGCGCGACGGCACTTTCCGGCGAGCTTGACAGCCAGCGCCAGATCAGCCAGCAAGCGCTGAGCCAGGTCGAGATCCTCAACCAGCAGATTTCGGCGCTGCGCAGGCAGATCGCAGCGCTCGAACAAGCGCTCGACGTGTCCGAAACGCGCGACCGCGAATCCAACACCAAGATCGCCGATCTCGGCCGCCGCCTCAACGTCGCACTGGCGCAACGCGTGCAGGAGCTAAACCGCTACCGCTCCGATTTCTTCGGCCGCTTACGTGAAATTCTTGCCGACCGCGAGAACATCCGCATCGTCGGCGACCGCTTCGTCTTCCAGTCGGAAGTGCTTTTCCCGACCGGCTCCGAGGTGATCAACGATGCCGGCAAGGTCGAGATGAAGAAGCTCGCCGATGCCATCATCGAATTGCAAAAGGAAATCCCGCCGGAGATCAACTGGGTGCTGCGCGTCGACGGCCACACCGACAACAAGCCGCTCTCCGGCACCGGCCGCTACCGCGACAATTGGGAATTGTCGACGGCGCGCTCGACATCGGTAGTCAAGTTCCTGATCGAGAACGGCGTGCCGGCCAACCGGCTGGTCGCGGCCGGCTTCGGCGAATTCCAGCCGCTGGACCCCGCCGATACCGAAGAGGCGCGCAACAAGAACCGCCGCATCGAGTTGAAGCTGACCGAGCGGTGATCTGCAAGCCTTTGGCTTGTATCATGCGCCAGGTCGAGCCGGCTCAAGTCGGCGGCATTTAGGGCACTGGTGCGGCAGCGGCAAGAACTAAAAAAATTACCTTTTTTTAATTACACTTTGCCGCCATGGCCTTTTAGCCTTGGTCATGGGCCGAGAACCGCCGGCGGTGGAACCGCTCATCGCGACGCGACGGAACCTGACGGCCCGCGGCCGGAAGGCAGGACCCTCCCAACCACCGCCTTCCCCAGTAAAGGAGACGCAACCATGCGCTTCTTCGCTCCCACGAATCTCAGGACTGCTACGCTCGCCACACTGCTCCTCGCCGTTCCGTTTGCTGGCGCTTACGCCGGCCCGCGTGCGACGGCCTTGATCAATCAGATCCAGAGCGTGGAGACGGGTATCCAGGGCGCCATCCGGGCGAACAAGCTCGAGCCGGGCGAGGCACGTGACTTGCGCACGCAGGTCGCTCAACTCGATCGGGCCGCCCAGAGGGCCGCTCGCCGTGGAACGATGCCGAGCACGCAATATCAGCAGTTGATGGCGCAGCTCGACGATGTCAGCCAAAAGCTGCGCGCTGACACCGGCAGTGCCTTCCTCATCGGCAACGGCGCCGATGGCGGATACTATCCCAACGGCTACGGCCCAACTTATCCAGGCGGCTGAAATCGGCCGCAGTGCCCGGCACTGTGGCAATGGATTTTGCGCATGATCCTTTTCCAGCTTTCGGTTAAGGGATCATGCGCTAGCCCAACGCCAGTGCAATCAGCGCCTGCACTGCCGGCACTGTCTCGATGAACAGGATTTTACGACCCGCCGTCGCTGCGCCGTAAAGGCCGGCGATGGCGACGCAGAGCAGGAAGAAGACTTTGAACTGGAAACCGGCTTCGCCGAAGTAAAGCCCCCAGATCAGGCCGGCTGCGAGAAAGCCGTTGTAAAGCCCCTGATTGGCAGCAAGCACTTTCGAGGCCCCTGGCGAATTCCGGGGTCAGCCTGAATACCATGTGGCCGCGCGGCGTGTCCCACAGCACCATCTCCAGATAGGCGATGCAGAGGTGGATCACGGCCACCAGCCCGACCAGCACATTGGCGATCACGTTTCGTCTCCCCCATCGCGGTCTGCCGCCGCCGGACGACATTGATCACGCACGCCACCGCTTCCACAAGATGCTTTTCGGCCGTTGCGGCCGGCAGTCGATGCATCGGTCGCGGACGGTCTTCGGGGGTTGCCAACAGTTTTGCATTGGTATCTTTTCCCGCCGTCAAATCAGCGGAACCCACAATGTCCTTTCAAAAACTCGACGACCTCGGCCACAAGCTCGAAGCGCTGGAACACGCCCTCGCTATCCTCGGCGCCGACGAGGCGACCCATATGGCGGTCGGCGGCGGCGAGAAGCGCGCAGAGGCAATGTCGGCGCTTGCCGGCATGCACCATGCCCGGGCGACTGCGCCGGAGATTGCCGACTGGATCGCGGCGGCCGAACAGGAGGCGCTCAACGAAGAGCAGCAGGCCGCGGTCAGGGAATTCCGCCGGCAATACACCAACCTGACCTGCCTGCCGGTCGAGTTCGTCGAGCGCCAGACGACCGCGCGCATGCGCTCCGAGCAGCTCTGGCGCGACCTGCGCGCCAAGAACGACTGGGCCGGCTTCCTGCCGGCGCTGGAAGGCGTCGTGGCGCTGGTCCGCGAGGAGGCGGCCCTTCGCGCCGAGGTGCTCGGGCTCGAGCCTTACGACGCGCTGATGGAGCAATATGATCCGGGCAATCGCACCGCCGACATCACGCCTGTGTTTGCCGAGTTGAAGACCTTCCTGAAAGGCTTCGTGCCGGAGGCACTGGCCGTGCAGGAAGAGCGGCTGGCGAAACATCCGCTGAAGCCGCTTTCCGGCACCTACCCCTTGGACAAGCAGCGCGAGCTCGGCCTCGCCATGATGGCGGCAGTCGGCTTCGACCTCACCCACGGCTCGCTGTCGGTTTCGCACCATCCCTTCTGCGGCGGCGTGCCGAGCGACGTGCGCATCACCACCCGCTACAAGACCTCGGATTTCCTGTCGGCGCTGATGGGCGTGCTGCACGAGACCGGCCATGCGCTGTACGAGCAGAACCTGCCGAAGGCGTGGGCGCACTGGCCTCTGGGCAGAGCGCGCGGCATGGCGGTGCATGAAAGCCAGAGCCTGTTCGTCGAAAAGCAGATCGGCCGCAATCCAGAATTCTGGCGCTGGGCGCTGCCGGTGGTCGAAAGACACCTCGGCGAGAGCTGGACGATCGACGACATCCTGCCGCATGTACACCGGGTCGAGCGCGGCCTGATCCGCGTCGATGCCGACGAGGTCACCTATCCGCTGCACGTCATCCTGCGCTACGAACTGGAGCAGGAGCTTGTCTCGGGACGGCTGGAAGCAGCCGACCTGCCCGAAGCCTGGGATGCCAAGATGCGCGATTATCTCGGCCTGTCGACATCAGACAATCCGGCTGACGGTCCGATGCAGGACGTCCACTGGCCGGGTGCCGCCTTCGGCTATTTCCCCTCCTACACGCTCGGCGCCATGATGGCGGCGCAGCAATGGGCGGCGCTGACCAGGGATCATCCTTCAGCCGACGAAGACCTCGCCAAGGGAGATTTCGCCGCGATCAACGACTGGCGCCGCAAAAGGATCTGGTCGCAAGGCTCGCGCTGGTCGACACCGGAACTGCTCGAACGCGCTACCGGCGAAAAGCTCGATGCCGCACATTTCACTGACCATCTGAAGAAGCGGTACGGGAACTGAGCCGCTTCGTCTATTCCAGGTTCTTGCCGCGGTGACTGCAGAAATCCGCGAAACTGGCCTTTACTTTGGTGGGAAAGCCTCTGAAAAAGGAGTTCTTCCAAGTTGGGCGAGCGTAGATGTCTGTCTGTTACAGTTTTCATAGGATGAAGTCTTTCTGGCCCCGCTTGGTATTTTTCATCTTATTGATCGGCCTGAGTTCTCCGGCCATGTCCGACGACATGGTTCTCAAGGGTCCGGCAGAAAGCTGGGTAAAGCAGCTTGATATTCCGGCTGCCGATCCCACCCGATCGGATCAAATCAAGAATGGCGTTTCATGGCTGCTCTCGGACGACCAGATCAAGCATCGCGCCGGCGGCTATGTCGAGTACTCGCGCACCGTCTATAAAATCGTCGACCGTCCCGGCCTGGATCGTGGCGCGAGTATCGATCTGCAGTTCGATCCGTCCCGGCACAAGGTCACGCTCAACCATCTTCACATCATCCGCGATGGTGCCGTTTTGGACCGGCTGGAAGGCGTCCAATTCGACATCTTCCGCAGGGAAAGAGACGCCGAGAAAGGCGTCTTCGACGGCTGGCTGACAGCACATGTCAACATCGATGACGTGCGTGCCGGCGACATCGTCGATTACGGGTCGACCTACGAAGTAACACCGCTGGTCGGCAAGGACCTTTTCTTCAAGAATTTCTCCACCGAATGGGAAGAGCCGGTAGCGCTTATCCGCACAAGCATCATTTGGCCTTCGGGCCAGCCGCTCCAGATCAAGACAAGGGGAACCCGACTCAAGCCTTCAATCTCCCCGACTGGGCCGGACACCACCTATCTATGGGAAATTCCAAACCCGAAACCGGTCAATGTCGAGGATAACCTGCCCGTGACCTATCCAGGCTGGGGCTCCATCGATGTCGCGTCTACCGCGAATTGGCAAAGTGTGGTCGATGCCGTTGCGCCCTATTACAAGCCAGCGACCGTTTTTCCCTCGGCTTTTGCCGCAAAGCTCGACGACATCGCTCTGCGGCATCCGGTGCCCGAAGACCGGATGGTCGAGGCAATGCGGTTGGTGCAGGACCAGATTCGCTATGTAAGCCTGTCGATGGGTGCCGGTTCCTACGTTCCACGTGATCCCGCGACGGTTATCCTGAGCGGGTTCGGTGACTGCAAGGACAAGGCCCTGCTGCTGGTTTCGTCGCTTGTGCGGCTTGGCATTGCTGCCGAGGTTGCCTTGGCCGATCTCGACGAGGGGCGGGCTCTGGACCAGCATCTGCCGGCGCTTCGCGATTTCGACCATGCCATCGTCAAGGCAAAGATCGGAGCAAAGACATATTGGCTGGACGCCACGAACTATCTTCAGGGCGGCAGGGCGCACAATCTCGCACAGCCTGACTACGGCTTCGCGCTGCCGCTTTCCAGCACCGGCGGGTTGGAGAAGATGCCGAGCCCTGTGCTTAGCAGCCCATCGATCCAGATCGCCGAGGAATTCGACTTTCCGCGGAAACCGGGCGATTCCCTCGTGCTGACGGTCTTCTCGACATATGAGGACGCCGATGCCGATTGGATGCGCGGCAATTTCGCCAGCCGGTCGCTGAGCGAGGTGTCGGACGCCTACCTGAAATACTACAACAAGCAATATCCGGGCATCCAAACCATCGCCAAGCCGGAAATCGTGGATCGGCGCGACGGCAACATAGTGAGCGTGAAGGAAAGTTATCGCTTGCCGGCGGAGGCGCTGGCGGCCAACGATCTGGCAAAGAATTTCCCGATCCGCGCGGCCGATCTCGGCAACAACTCTCTTCCAACCCCGACAATCGTCGAACGAACCGGGCCCGTCTCCCTCGGCCCCCAGTTCTACCGCCGCCACAAGGTGACCGTGCGCAACCTCAAGGCGAGGTTTTCCGGCGAGTCGATGAAAAACGTCGTGACGCCCTATCTGTCTCTCAAGGCGTCCTGGTCCAACACGCCCACCGAATTGCAAGTTGAATGGAACTTTCAGACGCTGGCGACTGAAGTACCGGCCAAGGCGATTGCCGATTATCTGAAAACCGTCGATGACGTCGCAGACCAGGTTCGCTGGCAGTACGATTTTACCTATGAAGAGCCGCCTGCCGATGTGCAGCTCAGCGATCCGGCAAAGGAGCAGCGACAGACCGTCGCCAGCATGCTTTTGTTGTCGTTGCTTGTCGGCGTTCCCCTGTTCATCGCCTATCGACGCGGCAAACGCCGAGCTTTCGGTAGCTGAAGAATCCCGGCGGCCGCTGGGGACCATGATCCCGAAAAGTGGATGCCGGTTTTCGGAAAAGATCATGGTCAAACAAGAAGATGGAGCCTCATCCCGATTTCATCGGGATGGAGCGATGCTACTCCGCCGCGCCCCTGAAAGCATTCGCCCCGGTATCGAACTGCAGCTTGGCCAGCCGCGCATAGATGCCGCCCTTGGCGACCAGGCTCTGATGCGTGCCTTCCTCGACGATGCGGCCGCCATCCATGACCAGGATGCGATCGGCCTTCAGCACGGTTGCCAGCCGATGGGCGATGACGATCGTGGTGCGGCCCTTCATCAGCCGGTCCAGCGCCGTCTGCACCAGCGTCTCGCTTTCGGCATCGAGCGCCGAGGTCGCCTCGTCGAGCAGCAGGATAGGCGCATCGCGCAGAATCGCGCGGGCGATCGCCACGCGCTGGCGCTGGCCGCCCGACAGCGTCACGCCGCGCTCGCCGACCTGGCTGTCATAGCCCTTTTCGAGTTTCAGGATGAACTCGTCGGCAAGCGCGTCCTTCGCCGCCGCCTCGATCTCGGTCTGGCTGGCGCCAGGTCGGCCAAAGCCGATATTGTCGCGCGCGCTCGCGGCAAAGATGGTGACGTCCTGCGGCACGATGGCGATGCGCGCGCGGATCGCGGCCGGATCGGCCTCGCGCAGATCGACCCCGTCGATGACGATCCTGCCGGCCTCCGGATCGTAGAAGCGCAGAAGCAGCGAAAACACCGTGCTCTTGCCGGCGCCGGATGGCCCGACGATCGCCACCGTCTCACCGGGTTTGACCTGAAAGCTCAGGCCATGGACGGCGGCGCGGTCGGGCCGGGCCGGATAGGAGAAGGAGACATCGTCGAAGCTGATCGCGCCTCTCGCCTTTGCCGGCAGCGGCTTCGGATCGGCGGGCGCCTGGATCGCGGGTTTCTCGGCCAGGATCTCGGTCAGCCGTTCGGCAGCGCCCGCTGCCTGGGACAGTTCGCCCCAGACCTCCGACAGGGCACCGAGCGCGCCGGCGGCGAACACCGAATAGAGCAGGAATTGGCCAAGCGTGCCTGGCGACAGCGTGCCGTCGAGCACGTCGCGCGAACCGAACCATAGCACCGCCACGACCGAGGAAAAGATCATGAAGATGGCGAAGAAGGTGAGAAACGAGCGGGCAAAGATCGAGGCCCGCGCCGCTTCGAACGCTGCTTCCACGGCGGATGAAAAATACCCGGTTACAAGCTTCTCGTTGGTGAAGGCCTGCAGGGTGCGCACCGCGCCGATCTGCTCGCTGGCGTAGGCGGTGGCATTGGCCAGAGTATCCTGCGCCAGCCGTGACTTGCGCCGCACCGAGCGGCCGAAGGCGACCAGCGGCAGCACGATTAGCGGAATGGCCGCGATGACCAGGCCGGACAGTTTTGGGCTGGTGAAGACCATCATCGCCACGGCGCCAAGGCCGAGGATGACGTTGCGCAGTGCCACCGAGGCGGTAGCACCGACGGCCGATTTGACCTGTGTCGTGTCGGCGGCGAGCCGCGAGACGATCTCGCCCGACTGGGCCGTGTCGAAGAAGGAGGGCGACAGCGTGGTGACGTGGGCAAAGACATCGCGGCGGATATCGGCAACGACGCGCTCGCCGAGCGTGATGACGAAATAGTAGCGGCTGGCCGACGCCGCCGCCAGAACGGCGGCCATCACCACCAGCATGGCGAAATATTCGGCAATGAAGCTGGAATCGGAAGCGGAAAAGCCGTGGTCTATCATCCGCCGCACGGCCAGCGGCAGCGCCAGCGTCGTCGCCGCCGCGACGGCCAGAGAGACGATCGCGCCGATGACCATTTTGCGGTAATGGGTGATGTAGGGAAACAGGCGCTGCAGCGGCCTCAGCGAGCGCCTGCGCTCGTCTGCATCGCCGCTGATGTTCGCCATGACCGTTTCCTTTGGCCCTTTGAGGTTTGCGCCATCAATATGCGCTTGCCGCGGCCTTGTGATTCAATTCCGGCTGATGTATAGGCTCGCCGACCGTTTTAGAAGCCGTGGCTCCTCAATAGCTGCGGCTTCGAGTTTTAAAAAGGGGCGCATCGACGCAGGCTTCAGCCCGTCGGCAGCACCCGGCAAGCCAGGAACAGAACCATGAAGACCGACATCCATCCCGACTACCACACCATCAAGGTCGTCATGACCGACGGCACCGAATACATGACCCGTTCGACCTGGGGCAAGGAAGGCGATACGATGAACCTCGATATCGACCCGACCACTCATCCGGCCTGGACCGGCGGCCAGCAGACCCTGCTCGACCGCGGTGGCCGCCTGTCGAAGTTCAAGAAGCGTTTCGAAGGCTTCGGCCTCTAAGCCGCATTGGCGTTTCGCAGATCGAGAAACCCGCCTTCGTGGCGGGTTTTTTATTGCGAAAATACGGCCCTATTCGCCGACCAGCTCGCGCAGTGCCATCCGCTTGTAGGCGGCAACCAGCCTGTCGCCCTCTTGCCGCCCGACCGAGATCGCCAGCCGCATTGCGGCCTCGCCCATCTGCCAGATGAGAAACGCCGTCGTTTCGAGCGCTTCCGGATCGGCGGATGGCCGCAGCCGTTTCAGCACGGCTGTAAGGAATTCGGCGTTGGCCCGGCTATCGGCAAGCTCGAGTTCGCGCAGCGCCTTGTCGGCCTGCGTGCCCGACCAGATGTCGCGCATCACCGGCTCCGCCAGGAACATTCCGTAGTAGATATCCACCAGTTCCGAAAATGCCCGGCGCAGGCCTTCGGCGTCATTGACCTCGGCTAGCGCTGCCGCAATGCAGGCCTGGCTTTCGGCGGTGTAGCGTTCGGCCAGCGCCCAGATGAGCGCCCTCTTGTCGGGGAAGAACTGGTAGAGCGAGCCGATCGGCACGCCGGCCCTCTCGGCCACCTCGCCCATGCGCATGGCGTCGCTGCCTTGCTCGGCGATCAGCGCCGAGGCGGCGGCCAGCATGCGCTCGACCCGCTCGCGGCTGCGCTGCTGGCTCGGCGCCCGGCGCGGCGATGCGATCTGGCCGTTCTGTGAATCCGATACGGCAGAGCCTTCCATCACTGTCTCCAGACGAACAATCAACAAATTGCCTTGACTCGCAAAATACGAGGGTTTATCACGTTTTGCAAACATGAGGATTATTCACATTTTGTGGACGTGCCAATCAAATTGCTCGAACCCCGAAACCGGAGGAACTGACATGATCATGAAACTGCTTCCCACCCTCACCTTCGTCGCTGCCATTGGCTCAGGCGTTGTCGGCGGCGTTTTCTTCGCCTTCTCCAACTTTATCATGCCGGCGCTCGCCCGCTTGCCTGCCGGAGGCGGCATCGCCGCCATGAATTCGATCAACATCACCGTGATTACGCCGGCATTCATGACCGCGCTTTTCGGCACCGGGCTGGTCTGTCTTGTCCTTGCCGCCGGCGCTCTTATCGGCTGGAGCCAACCGGGTTCGTTCTGGCTTCTCGCCGGCGCCCTGATCTATGTCGTCGGCAATCCGATCGTGACGATGATGTTCAACGTGCCGCTCAACAACGCCCTGGCCGCGGTCGATCCGGCAAGCGCCAACGGCGCCGCCGTGTGGGCCACCTATCTCAAGGACTGGGTGATGTGGAACCATGTCCGCACCATCACCGCCATCGTGGCGCTGGGCTGCTTCATCTTCGCGTGGCGGTGAATGCAGGACGGAAGTGTAAAAGGCCTTCAGGCAGGATCTTTTGACTTATCGCCCTTGCGGTCGGCATGGCCGAGATCGCGATCCGGATCGATGACATCGCGAACCAGTTGCTTGAGCTTTGCGGCGTCGGGAAAACCGCCATCACGCTTGCGGTCCCAGACCAGCGTGTCATTGCAGGAAATGGTGAAGATGCCGCCGGTGCCGGGCACCAGCGTCACCTCGCCGAGATCGGTGCCGAAGGTGGACAGCAGTTCCTGCGCCATCCAGCCGGCCCGGAGCAGCCACTGGCACTGGGTGCAATAGGTGATGCGGACGGTGGGCGCCTGTTCGCTCATGTCTCGGTCTCATCTGCGCGGACTGTGGTTACGGCAAATCGATCGTGTATCGGGTCGTTGCCAAGAGCTATGGATATTGCGATCCAGATCGGCCAGACCATAACTAAGACCAACGCAGCGTATGCACCGACAATCTCCAGCTGGGAGAAGTCCTGCGCGACCCCAGGAGCGCTGCCCCAAGCCTGAAAAGCGTACCACCCTCCTGTGGCCATTATAGGCAAAGCGCCGAGAAATTTCATTCCCTGCCGCCGAACAGCCTTTCGTACGGGTAGTCCGATTCTATTTTTGTCATCCTGGTCATGCACTATGAGCGCCGCGAACCGCTTGCCGATTGGCTGGCCAGAGGTCAACTCCATGACAAGGAGATAAGACGCGAGAACGACCAGTTCGAGGAAACCCAAATCCAATGCTGCCGGTCGGAAATTGCCCTGCGAATCCAAATCAAATGAGACGGAGGGATTTCCTTCAGACTGTGAGCCCGAAGCCGTTCCCAGGGCCCATTCGGCGACCGTCAAACCGAACAGCGACGTTCTGCATACCTGCCAATCGTAACGGGCAAGTGATGGATCACTTGCTCCGTTTAACGAAGCCGCCTGACATATTCTCCAGTTCAACCAAAAGCTGCCTTTGACTCCGCCGTCAGTCAGCAGAAACAAACCCGCTACCAGTGCGTAAAGAGGTATCAGGACGATAAGATAGTCGATGATCGAAGCGAACAGCCGGCGCCATATGTCACCCCGGCGAGGCCAGGACATCGCGTCAGCAAAACGAGCCTCGTCAGTGTCAGTCATCCGTCCCCCATCAGTAACTGACAGCTCTAGAAGAAAGATACGTGATCGGTGCGCGGCGTTCTGAACTTACGCCGCGCTGAGCTTTGCCAAGGTCTCCTCGTCGACCTCGAAATTGGCGTAGACGCTTTGCACGTCGTCGTCGTCCTCGAGCGTCGCAACCAGCTTCATCAGCGATTGTGCCCGCTCCTCGTCGACCGCGATATTGGTCTGCGGCTTCCAGATCGGCTTCACCGATTCAGCCTCGCCGAGCGCGCCTTCCAGCGCCTTCGACACTTCGCCAAGATTCTCGAAAGCGCAGTAGATCGTGTGGCCTTCCTCGTCCGACTGGACGTCGTCGGCACCGGCTTCGATCGCCGCGTCCATCACCTTCTCGGCGCTGCCGGCCGATGCCGGATAGTAGATCTCGCCGACGCGGTCCCACATGAACGATACCGAGCCGGTCTCGCCCATCGCCCCGCCCGCCTTGGTGAAGGCAGCGCGCACATTCGACGCCGAGCGGTTGCGGTTGTCGGTCAGCGCCTCGACGATCAGCGCGACGCCGCCTGGCCCGTAACCCTCGTAGCGCACGGCTTCGTAGGTCTCGGCATCGCCCATCGACGCCTTGTTGATGGCGCGCTGGATATTGTCCTTCGGCATCGACACCGCCTTGGCGTTCTGCACCGCAAGGCGCAGGCGCGGGTTCATCGATGGATCGGGCGTGCCGCTCTTGGCGGCGACGGTGATTTCGCGCGCCAGCTTGGAAAACATCTTCGACCGCACCGCATCCTGGCGGCCCTTGCGGTGCATGATGTTCTTGAACTGTGAATGGCCAGCCATGGCACCCCTGTCATCTTCTCGGCTAGAGCATCTGCCGCCTGGTGAACCACCCGGCATCTTGCAAAATGCTCGAATTCAAAATTTCAGAACGTCCTGCTGCGTCCCTGACGGACGGACGGCGCTCGCTGTCGGAATGGCCGGCTTATAGATAAATCGGCTCAATTCGTCCAGCCGCGCCATTGCTGCCGGCACGCAAGGCTTTCAAGATCCGAAAATCGGCAGGCTTCGGCAAAGCTTTCATCCCTCAAGATCGGATTTCAGCCGGTCGAGGATGCTGATCGCGTGCGTGGCATATTGACTGATCCAGCGGTCGTGGATGTGCTTGATCGGCAGCGCGTTGAGATGGTTCCAGCGTTCGCGCCCCTCGCGCCGCGCCACGACCAGGTCGGCCTCCTCCAGCACCTTCAGGTGCAGCATGACCGTGCAGCGGTCCATGTCGGGGAAGGCATCGCACAACATGCCGGTGGTCTGCGGCGCATCCTTCAGCCGGTCCAGCAACGCACGCCGGCGCGGATGCGCCAGCGCCTTGAAAACATTGTCGTCTCGCGATTGGCTTGACATGTTATATATCTATAACATATCCTTGAGCCATTCAAGGAAGGAGCTGTGGATATGTCTCTTGGATTCAGGGTTTCTGGCCGCATCGGCAAACCCGTCGCCGAAGTCTTCGATGCGGTCGTCAATCCGAAGAAACTTAGCGGCTACTTCACCACGATCGGCGGCGCCAGCGCACTGCTGGTGGCGGGCGCCACCGTCATCTGGTGGGGCAAGGTTCCCGTCGAGGTCGACGAGGTGAAGAAAGACAGCCGCATCGTGCTGCGCTGGGATGCCACCGACGCCGACGGCAAGCCAGCCTACAAGACCCGCATCGAGATGAATTTCGAGCCGCTGGACGATGGCGGCACCTTCGTCACCATCGCCGAAACCGGCTGGCACGAGAACGCGGTCGGCCTGAAGAAATCCTACCTCAATTGCGAGGGCTGGTCGCAGATGCTGGCCTGCATGAAGGCCTATGTCGAATACGGCATCAATCTGCGCGACGGCTATTACCGCAGCGAGATGAAGGGCGAGCCGGCCAACGAGAACAACATCTGAAAAGCCACCAAGATGACGGAGGCCTGCGATGAAGCAAGTGACGCCATTTCTGATGTTCGAGGGCAAGGCCGAAGAGGCAATGACCTTCTATTGCGAGACGATCCCCGACAGCAGCGTCCTTGACGTCACACGTTACGGCTCCGGCGAAGACGGCCCGGAAGGAACGGTCAAGCTGGCGCGCGTGTCCATAAGCGGTCTGGAAGTGATGGTCTACAACAGCCCCGTGCACCATGCCTTCACGTTCACGCCATCGGTCTCGCTGTATGTGAATTGCTCCACGGAGGCAGAGCTGAACGGCATTGTCGAGGCTCTGGCCAAGGACGGCAAATTTCTGATGGCGCTGGACAATTATGGTTTCAGCCGCCGGTTTGCATGGCTCAACGACAGGTTCGGAGTCTCCTGGCAAATCAATTTGGCATAGCGAGTTCTGGACCGAACCGGCCAATCGAACCTGAACACGGCAATGGAGTCAGCAAATGACCGCGAAGATCACCGGCGGCATCAACATCGCGATGAAAGTCCCGCCGCATCAATACCAGGCGACGATCGCCTTCTATCGCGACGTCATCGGCCTGAAGCCATTCACGGCCAAGCCGCCGGCCGCCGGCTTCGAACTCGGTCCCAATCGGCTGTGGATCGACGAGGCGCCGATGATGAGCCAGGCCGAGATCTGGCTGGAACTGTTCACCGATGATTTTCCGGCCGCTGCGGAGCATCTCGCCAAGGCCGGTGTCGTGCGCTGCGACGCCATCGAGGCACTGGGTGAAGGCTTTCGCGGCGGCTGGATCACCAACCCGGCCGACATCATTCACCTGGTGCGCGAACCCGATGCCTGGTGAACAGGCGACGCCGTGGAAAGGAGGACGAAATGGAAATCCGCGAAACACCGACCGCCGAAGCCGGCATGCTGATAAGGAGGCCGGTCGCCGACGTATTCGAAGCCTTCGTCGATCCGGCGATCACGACGAAGTTCTGGTTCACCCATGGCAGCGACAGGTTGGACAGCGGCAAGGAAATCAGTTGGGAATGGCGCATGTATGGCGTCTCGACGACGGTCAATGTCAGTGAGATCGTCGATAACAAGAAGATCGTCATGCAATGGAGCGATCCGCCGACCACCGTAGTGTGGACTTTCGCCGAGATGCCGGGCGGCACGACCTTTGTCGAGGTCCGCAATTCCGGCTTTGTCGGCAGCCCCGATGAGCAGGTCAAGCAGGCGATCGGCTCGACCGGCGGTTTTGCGCTGGTGCTCGCCGGCGCCAAGGCGTGGCTGGAGCAAGGCGTGATGCTCGGCCTGATCGGCGACCGCCACCCGAAGGACGTTCCAGCAAATTAAGTAACGGCGAGCCAAGATCGGCTGGCAACAGACCGCGAATGCTCAGGAACGCCGCTTTTCCTGCTCTAGCACATGACGGCGGAGCACGCGGTTGATCTCCGTTTGATAGCCACCGCCTTCGACATGCTCCTTGAACCAGGACAGCACATCAGCGTCAAGCCGAATGGTCACCGGCTGCTTTAGTGGCCGGTAGAGGTGCCCTCGGCGAGCATGAACCCAATTCTCGGCCGAAGTTTCCGGAATGTCGGACGTGTCAATTTCGCTGTCAGGCAAATCTGCCAAATTGGCGAGCTGGTTGCGCTGATCTTGGCTAAGTTCCTTCCTGCTCATAGCGCCTCCTTTCATGCGGCGTTGCTTTCCGGGCACCGACAATCCGAATTCGTTCCTCATCTTCGAGATCGGGATAAGTGTGAACAACGAGCAGTACCACCAGCCCTTGGATCATCCCGATCGCATGCCACCTTTGCTCGCCATCTTCAAACCGGTCAGGCACAATCAGATGAAGCGGATCCTTGAAGACATCTTCGGCGAGATCGAACGCAACACCATGCTTGGCACGGTTGCGCTTGGCCTTCTCGGGATCCCATTCAAATCGCAATATGGCGGCACCGTTATTTACAAAATTGTACGCACAATTCTGTAAGAGTCAAGTCAATGCCCGCCCCCGCCCTTTGCCTTCTTCCGCCGCCGAGCCAGCATGTTGAGCCCTTCGACCAAGGCCGAAAAACCCATGGCGGCGTAGATGTAGCCTTTCGGCACGTGGTAACCCATGCCGTCGGCGATCAGCGTCATGCCGATCATCAGCAGGAAGCCGAGCGCCAGCATGACGATGCTGGGGTTCCTGGCGATGAAATCGGCCAGCGGCCCGGCCGCCAGCATCATCACGCTCACCGCCACGATCACCGCGATGTACATGATCGCGATTTCGTCGGTCATGCCGACGGCGGTGATGATCGAGTCGATCGAGAAGACGAGGTCGAGCAGCAATATCTGGAAAATCGCGCCGGCCAGCGAAAGCTGCAGCGTCTCGCCCATCATGGTGTCCTGGTGATCATCGAGATCGACCGTGTGGTGGATCTCCTTGGTCGCCTTCCAGACGAGAAACAGGCCGCCGGCGATCAGGATCAGGTCGCGCCATGAAAACCCGTGGCCGAAGGCGGTGAATATCGGCGTCGTCAGTTGGACGATGATCGAGATGGTGGCCAGCAGGATCAGCCGCATCACCAGCGCGGCCGAGATGCCGAGCCGCCGGGCGCGGGCCCGCTGCGCTACCGGCAATTTGTTGGTCAGGATCGAGATGAAGATCAGATTGTCGATGCCGAGCACGACTTCCAGCACGATCAGCGTCAGCAGCGCGACCCATGCCGTCGGGTCGGAGACAAAGGCGAGATGCGGCGCCAGGAATTCGACTAGCTGCATGGAGGTCGTCCCCTCTACGATCTAGAGCAGTTTCGCCGGCAATTGGGTATTGCAAGCGTCTATATCAATGTCACGACCAGAAGGATGGAGCCGTTTCCTCCAGCCGCGGGCCGCGGCGAAACGGCGCGATCCGTTCGGTCAGGCCGCTACGGTCGGAAATGTCGACGCCGACGCCGCACAATGTCGCCGGTCCGGTCGACGCCTCGAAGCGGCCTTTCGGCACCTTGGACAAGAACCGGTTGAGCGGCTCCTCCTTGTCCATGCCGAGCGAGGAATCGTAATCGCCGCACATGCCGGCATCGGAAATATAACCGGTGCCGCCATTGAGGATCTGGTGATCGCCGGTCGGCTGATGCGTATGGGTGCCGACAACAAGGCTGGCACGGCCGTCGACGAAATGAGCGAAGCACATTTTTTCCGAGGTCGCCTCGGCATGGAAATCGATGACGATCGCATCGGCCTGCTCGCCAAGCGGACAAGCGGCAAGTTCGCGCTCGCCGGCCTGGAACGGATCGTCGAGCTCGGGATGCATGAACACCCGGCCCATGATGTTGGCGACCAGCACGCGCGCGCCGTTCCTGGCGATGTAGACGCCTGAGCCGCGCCCCGGCGTACCCTTGGGGAAATTGGACGGACGCAGGAAGCGCTCTTCGCGCGGCGCGAAAATCAGCGCATCGCGCTGGTCCCAGACGTGGTTGCCGGTGGTGACGACATCGGCGCCGGCCGAGATCGTCTCACGAAAAATTTCCTCGGTGATGCCGAAGCCTCCGGCGGCGTTCTCGCCATTGACGATGACGAAGTCGAGCTTGAAATCCGAAATCAGGCCGGGCAGCTGTTCCCACACCGCCGTACGTCCTGTCTTGCCGACCATGTCGCCGAGAAAGAGAAGTCTCATGCGCACTTCTATCCAGAGCCATGGACGCTAGGCAAGCGGTACCCGCGATTGGTTCTAATGTCGGCCGAAAGTGGCGCGCTGCCGTTGCGGCTTTGCGCTCGCGCCCGCTGCGCGAACGGGCGATGGCGTCATAGGCGACGGCGGATTCCGTCCGCGTAGCCAGAAGAACCAGACGTAGAAGGCGATGAAACCGCCGGTGACGACAAGCAGCAACAGCCCGCCACGCCAGCCTTTCATTGCGGCGGTATCGAGGTTCGATGGATCGGCAGGGTCGTAGTACAATTCTACCTTGTCGCCCATGGACGCACTGTAAAGACCGATAATTTTTCCCTTTCCGGACCAGGTCATCGGCGCGTCGTTGACCACATAGGTGACGGCGACATCGATGCCATCCGTGGTGAGGCCGTTTTCCTGCGTTTCGGTGTAGGGATCGACATCCGTCACCGTGGCGACCGTCTGATGCCAGGCGGCTTTGTGATGCAGCGTGGTCCCGATGACGTGCAATCCCATCGCAAACAGCGCTACCGCGATCAGGGCGAACGGCATCAAGAGGAATCGCATAAAGACAAAAGCCATCGCGCCATCGACCCGGATTGTATTGCAGAAACACTATCCTGATATGTCTTGGAAACGCGTTAAGCGGATCGGAACATTTTAAGGGATACCGAACCGGCGCAACCCGCTCTCGGTGAGTATTTCCGGAATGATCACGTCATGCGGCTCGTCCGGCACCAGGGCCACCTCCTGGCAGTCGAAGGCAATGCCGATCAGCCGCGGCTGCTGCCCCTTGTCGGCCAGCCGCGCGATCGCCCGGTCGTAATAGCCGGCGCCGTAACCGATGCGGTGGCCGCGCGCATCGAAGGCGGCGAGCGGCACCAGCATGACCTGGGGGTCGAGTACCTCGGCTTCCTCATGCGGCCCGACGGTGCCGAAGCCCATGTCGATCATCGGCGCGCCACGCACCAGCTCGCGAAAGACGATGGTGGTCTTGTCCAGAATGGCCGGCAGGCAGAGCCTTGCCCCCTTCTCGCGCAAGGCAAACATCAGCGGCCGGACGTCGACTTCCGAGCGCATCGGCCAGAAGCCTGAGACGATCTGGCCCGGCTCGACCGTGATCCGGTCGCGCGCCGTCTCGGCCATTTCGAGTGCTGCCTCCACCCGCCAGAAAGGATCGAGCGCGTCGCGGCGCCCGAGGGCTTGGTTGCGGAGATTTTTTTTCAGGTCTTTTGGGGATGTCATGCGCCGACGCTAGAAAAGGTCAGATTTGAATGGAGTTTTACGAGCGACGTTTTGGAGGAGCGGGGCGAACTTTTCGTTCGTGAGAGCACCGCACAAAGCGGCGCGACGACAAGATCCGCCAGACATGGCCTTTTCGATAGGTGACGATCCACACAACCGGTGGAGAGAGCGATCCCGGGAACCTACAAAGTAGGTGGGCGCCGTATGAGAAAACCCACGGGTCTTCCCAGGGACAGCTCCCTAGGGATCATTAAGGCCCCGGGGAAAATGTTCTCCTGCCGGGAAGCGCAGACCGTCTCCGCCAATATAGGCAGACGGCAGACCAAGCGCCAGAGAGACGACATGTTTCGAGTCTTAAATCGACGCAGAACCGCTCGACGAGGTCGCGCCGGCAAGATCCCCGCTTTGCCAGCGGCGCCTTGCACAGCGAAGGCCGCGTCCTTAGGGTCGCGCGATGAACCCGGGAGCAAAAATGCGTTTCGAAGGCACGGCAGCCTATGTTGCCGACAAGGATCTGATGGTGGCGGTCAACGCGGCGATCGCGCTGGAGCGGCCGTTGCTGGTCAAGGGCGAGCCCGGTACCGGCAAGACCGAACTTGCCCGCCAGGTGGCGGCGGCGCTCGGCCTGGATCTGATCGAATGGCACGTCAAATCGACCACGCGGGCGCAGCAGGGCCTCTATGAATATGATGCCGTCTCGCGGCTGCGCGACAGCCAACTCGGCGACGAGCGCTTCAACGACATCCGCAATTACATCAAGCGCGGCAAGCTGTGGGACGCCTTTGCTGCCGGCAAGAAAGTCGTGCTTCTGATCGACGAGATCGACAAGGCCGATATCGAGTTCCCCAACGATCTGTTGCAGGAACTGGATCGGATGGAGTTCTTCGTCTACGAGACCGGCGAGACCATCCGTGCCACCGTCCGGCCGATCGTCATCATCACCTCCAACAACGAAAAAGAGCTGCCGGACGCCTTCCTGCGCCGCTGCTTCTTCCACTACATCCGCTTTCCCGACGTCGAGACGCTGCACAAAATCGTCGACGTGCACTATCCCGGCATCAAGCAGAACCTGGTGCGCGCCGCACTCACGCAATTCTATGAAATCCGTGACGTGCCGGGCCTCAAGAAGAAGCCGTCGACCTCCGAGGCACTCGACTGGATCCGCCTGCTGGTCGCCGACGACATCGCGCCCGAAGACCTGCGCGCCGACCCGAAGAACGCGCTGCCGAAACTGCACGGCGCCTTGCTGAAGAACGAACAGGACGTGCATCTGTTCGAGCGCCTGGCTTTCATGGCGAGACGGCAGGGGTGAGGGGCCGGTCGGCCGGAAGCCCACGAAGTCACCGGACAGCGCTTTCCCGGTGCTGGACCGTTGCCTCTAGCCGGGCACGGAGGCAGCTTCGGGTTGCCGAGTTCAGAGGGAAACGAAATGACCGAGATCACCGTCCGCCCATTGGCGCAATCCGACCATACCAACTGGCGGCGTCTGTGGACCGCCTACCTCACCTTTTACGAAACCAAGCTGCCGGAAGAGGTTTACGCCGTCACCTGGAAGCGGCTGTTCACGGCGGGCGAGTTCGAGCCGAAGGGTTTCATCGCCACCCTCGACGGCAAGGCCGTCGGCCTGACGCACTATCTCTACCATCGCTCCTGCTGGTCGCAGATAAACAACTGTTATCTGCAGGACCTGTTCGCCGACCCCGATGTGCGCGGCAAGGGCGTCGGCGCCGCCCTGATCGAAGCGGTCAAGCAGGAAGCCGGCAAGATCGGCGTCAAGAACGTCTACTGGATGACCCACGAGACCAACACCACCGCACGCAAGCTCTACGACCACGTGGCGCGCAGGACCGGCTTCATCGAATACGATCTGTTGTGATGAGAGCGCATACTGTCAAAATTCTAGATCATCGATGTCAAAATCAACATCATCGTCATCGTCGTCATAGCCGTAGCGAGAGCGGCTAATCGCCCGCACCTTGTTTACACGGACAGCCTCGATATGCTTCTCAAAATCGATTAACCGGAGGTTTCGATCCGACAGATGCTCAAATTCTGGCGCCAATGATCCGCCAAAAGGCGCCTTAGAAACACCAGAAGTCCGGGAAACAATCGCAGATAGCCAATTTTGATCGTCAGATGGCAATCGAGCGCCCAAATTGATTCCAGGACCATAAAGGCATCTGCCGTCGCCATACGCGGCAATTATTATCGCTCTAATATGAGCATTTTCCAGCTTGCCGGTTCTCTCTATAAGATCCTTGCTATGCTTAAGGCCGCACGTAAAAAGGAGCCAAAGGCACCAAACAATTTCATGATGATGGCTATAAGACGAATGCTTTGCGATTAACGTCGATATGACCTCTGACCAGCCGTCCACATCTAAATCTTCACCAATAGCATAACGCTTTGCTACAAGTAAAACTGCATAATCTATTGAATGCGGGAAATGCTGAACTATTCTTTGAAGCTTTGGCTCTATTATGTTCCATGTATCTTTCTTGTAAACTTTCGCTTTATCTAGTTTTCGTAAAGCGATTTTAAGGGGGCTTTCGGAGCCCATGTCCTTTGACATCTGATAGGAACTGTCGAGCAGGTATGCTACCTTATCCGATTCAAGCTCCCCCCACTTTTCAACACCGAACCCTCGTAATCTTTGTGCCCACAGGTCGTCAATTGGAGACAGGCCGTTCAAAATTCCGGTTTTTGGATCGTTAAGTTGCAATTCATAGTCCAGCAATACCTCTCTTAGACGAGATAAGACAACGCTGGCGTCAGACTCGCTTCTAACTCCAATATAAAAATCATCGACATGCCGAATGGCCCCGACAATTAGATGCTGAGCTCGCTCGTTAAGGCTTTTGTCTATCTGACATCCAATGAATTCGGCTATCAAACGATATGCGTCCGGGCCAATTAGAATACCGCGCGTCTGCTCCCTTTGAGATTGCTGCACGAACCAGTCGAGTGCATTGAACCTATTTTTCTTTGATTTTGGGTCCCTATCCAGCTTAGACGCCTCTGTCCCATGCGCGATCCACGGTATTGAGTGCGTGTATATGCTGGAAAAATACTGAGATATGTCAGTCTTAAGGATGTATGGAGCGTATCTAATTCGCTTAGCGGTCTGGTCTGATAACTCGCTGAGAGAGGCTACTATGACGGATCGATCGTCATCCTTGCCCCCAATCTTTGGGCTACTCAGGCTATATGGAGAAAGGTTGAATTGTTTTTCAAACTTTTTCCAGTTTGCAGAGACAAACTCACAAATACTAAAGTACGTTATAGGATTTGGCGTCGCATAAGCCCGACGATTTCGATCGTGTTTCGTGCCGACATACCGAATATAGGCGGTGGACCGCTTTTTATAAAATTTTCTAGTATTAAGCTCTCCCACCAATCCAATTAGAGATCTATTTAAGTCCGCACTATCGAAGCAAGGCGGAAGGGTTTCAGGGAAAAGGCCTTTGCTCAGTAGGGTTCTTCTCAAAGACATGAATTCACGACAAAATGCCCTATAACCGGATAGCCTCGTTCGAGGTTATCGTAAATGACAGCCAGCATTCAATCTAATACATTCATTTTCATGTTCATCCCCTTCTTCCTCGAACTGAAGGCAGCGCGGGTTCCGGTCTCGCTCCGCGAATATCTGTCGCTGCTGGAGGGGCTGGAGGCCGGGCTGGTCGACTATGATGTCGAGGGCTTTTACTATCTCGCCCGCGCCGCTCTGGTGAAGGACGAGCGCCACATCGACCGCTTCGACCAGGTCTTTTCGCACATCTTCAAAGGTGTCGAGGCGCTGGCTGGCGAAAACGCGGTCGATGTCGCAAACATCCCGGAGGAATGGCTGCGGAGGCTCGCTGAAAAGCACCTCTCCGACGAGGAAAAAAAACTTGTCGAGGCGCTGGGCGGCTTCGGAAAGCTGATGGAGACGCTGAAGAAGCGGTTGGAGGAGCAAAAGGGCCGGCATCAGGGCGGTTCGAAATGGATCGGCACCGGCGGCACCTCGCCCTTCGGCGCCTATGGCTACAATCCCGAAGGCGTGCGCATCGGCCAGCACGAGAGCCGCAACCGCCGCGCGGTAAAAGTCTGGGACAGGCGCGAGTTCAGGAATTTCGACGATGCCGTCGAACTCGGCACCCGCAACATCAAGGTCGCGCTGAAGCGCTTGCGCCGCTGGGTGCGCGAAGGCGCCGAAGAGGAATTCGACCTGTCCGGCACCATCCACGCCACCGCCGAACACGGTTATCTTGACGTTAAGACACAACCCGAACGTCGCAATGCGGTCAAGCTTCTGATGTTCTTCGATGTTGGCGGCTCGATGGATGACCACATCAGGAGCGTCGAGGAGCTGTTTTCGGCTGCCCGCGCCGAATTCCGCCAGCTCGAATATTTCTACTTCCACAACTGCCTCTACGAAGGCGTGTGGAAGGACAATCGCCGCCGCCATGCCGAGGTGATTCCGACCTTCGATCTCCTGCATAAATATGGCCCCGACTACAAGGTGATCGTCGTCGGCGACGCCTCGATGAGCCCCTATGAGATCGCCCATCCCGGCGGCTCGGTCGAGCACTGGAACAAGGAGGCCGGTGCCGTCTGGCTCGGCCGGCTGCTGCAGCAATGGCCGAACGCCATTTGGCTCAATCCGGAAGGCGCGAAGAACTGGGGCTATACCCATTCGATTGCCATGATCCGCGATATCTTTGGCGGCCGCATGTTTCCGCTGACGCTCGCCGGCCTCGAAGCCGCGACGAAGCAACTTTCAAGGAAGCACTGAATGGATCCACGCAAAACAGGACGGTCGACCTGTTTCCTTTGCCTGCAATGCGGTGTCCAGTTCGCGGCAACAGCGACGCCGCCGCGACATTGCCCGATCTGCGAGGACGAGCGGCAATATGTGCGCTGGGAGGGCCAGGCCTGGATCACGCCGGAAGAGCTCGCCGCCGGCCATCGGATCATGATGAGGGATGACGCCGGCGTGCTCGCCTTCGGCATCGAGCCGCGCTTCGCTATCGGCCAGCGCGCATTGCTGGCGCAAACGCCGCACGGCAATGTGCTGTGGGACTGTATCTCGATGGTCAGCGACGAGGCGGTGGCGGAGATCAACCGCCGGGGCGGCCTGGCCGCCATCGCCATTTCGCACGGCCATTATTATTCGGCAATGGTCGAATGGAGCGCGGCGTTTGGCGGCGTGCCGATTTATCTGCACGCCGATGATCGTCAGTGGATCATGCGGCCGCATCCGGCAATCATCAGTTGGGAGGGCGAGATGCGCGCCATAAACCCGTCGCTGACGCTCATCCGCTGCGGCGGCCACTTTGCCGGTGGCCAGGTGCTGCACTGGAAGCGCGATGCCGGCAATGCCATCCTGGCCGGCGACATCCTGCAGGTGACGCCGACCCGCCGTCATGTCAGCTTCATGTACAGCTATCCGAACTATATCCCGCTCAACGCGACGAAGGTGCACGGCATCAAGGCCGCGCTGGAGCCTTTCGCGTTCGACCATATCTACGGCGCATGGTGGAACCAGAACGTCATCGGAGATGCAAAGGCGGCATTTTCAGCATCGGTTGCGCGCTATCTCGCGGCCATCGCCTGAGGAATTCTTTGCAACGGGATTGGAAATACGGGCAAACGCCGTAACAAATGCCTATTTCAGGCGAAGTTGGGAAGGCAACCCAAATAGCGAGATAAGCTAAGAGGAAAAAATGGACAGCCACACCTACCCCGTTACCCGCACCGATGCCGAATGGCGCGCCCGGCTGACGCCCGAGCAATATGCGGTGATGCGCAACCACGGCACCGAGCGGCCGGGAAGCTGCGCCCTGCTGCACGAGAAGCGCGCCGGCACCTTCTCCTGCGTCGGCTGCGACCAGCCCTTGTTTGAATCCAAGCTGAAATTCGAGAGCGGCACCGGTTGGCCGAGCTTCAACGACCCAGTGCCGGGTTCGCTCGAGACCACCGTCGACCGCAGCTATGGCATGGTCCGCACCGAGTGCCATTGCGCCCGCTGCGGCAGCCATCTCGGCCATGTCTTCGACGACGGCCCGCCGCCGACCGGTCTGCGCTATTGCATCAACGGCGTGGCGCTCAAATTCGATCCGGCCGCCTGATCGTCAGGCCACAACCACCAGGATCAGCCACAACGTGGCGCCAAGCGTCATCAGCGAGGCCATGACGCCACTCGATTTTCCGGCAGTTCGCCAAACGGCAAAGGTCAGGAAGATATTGTAGGGCACCGGCGCGAAATGCACCGCCAGGACTAGCGCAAGCGGCAGCTTCAGCCCGAGCAGAATGAGTGCCGCCACCGACGACGCGACGTTGATCGCTGTGCCGACAACGACCAGGTCGCGCCAGAACAGCCGATCGAGCGGCACGCCGCCGAACCAGCGTGAGCGGAAGAAGGCGGCAACGCGCGACATGATCGTCATCGATCGACCGGCTCCCTCGCTCTGCTCACCAGAGCGATTCTAAGGATTGCGTCTGGAAACCCTGCTTTATTCCTGACCCAGAACTTCGGCAATCGCGCGCTCGAAACGCGAGGCTTCCGTCACCAGCCAGTCGGTCATCGCCGGCCAATTGTCTTCGGCAAGACAATTCACCCGCCACATCGAATTGATGCCGAGGCCGTCGCAACTTTGTTCTGGCCTGAGCTTCAGCCTGTCTTCGATGGCCGGCTGGAACGGCTTCAACCGCGACCAGGCTTGCGTGGCACCGAACTTCTCGTTGCGGCCGAAGAAGACGCCGACATGATTCTGCGCAGGCGCGACGTACATGGAAAGGACCAATGCGAAATCGGGCAGCCCACGCTGCCAGAACCACGGTCCGCGCCTCGCCAGCAGAGCCCTTTCATCCGGATGCCGTTCCGCGAACAGCGTCCAGAAGCTGCGTTGGCGGAATTCAGAGGCGCGGCGGGCGCCAAAATCGAATTCGCTCATGGCTGGAATCCATGGTCAGAACCGCTTCTCCCGCGATCGTCTCCGGCGCCGAGGCCGGCCTTTACACCATGCCGAGCGCAGCCTTGTACAGATCGAGGATGGATTCCTCTTCCTGCCGCTCGGCCTGGTCCTTCTTGCGCAGCCGGATAATCGACCGCATCGCCTTGGTGTCGAAGCCGGTGCCCTTGGCCTCTGCGAACACTTCCTTGATGTCGTCGGCAATCGTCTTTTTCTCTTCCTCGAGCCGCTCGATGCGTTCGATGAAGGCGCGCAGCTGGCCGGCGGCAACAGTCTGGCTGGTCTCGATGATGTCGTCGGCCATAGTCTTCTCTCCGCGTCGTTTTCTCACCGCGACTCGGGGTGACCCGAGCGGCGAATTGCAGCGGTTCGATGCCCGACCGGGCGCGGCGGGTCAAGGTGCTATCGATGCGGCATGAAGGGTTGCTGCCAGGCGCCGACAAGGCTGTCTGATGCCGGCCTATTTCACCCGAACGCGATCAGCAGATCCTTGGCATCGATCTGGTCGCCGGCCTTGACCAGCACCTCGGCTATGGTGCCGTCGCGTTCGGCATGCAGCGCCGTTTCCATCTTCATCGCTTCGATCGACAGCAGCACGTCACCCGCCTTCACCGGCTGGCCGGCAGCCACCGCAAGCGCCGAGACGACGCCAGGCATCGGCGCGCCGACATGCGCCTCATTGCCCGGCTCCGCCTTGCGCCGTGCCTTGGCGGCGGAGGCGCCATGCGCCCGGTCCGGCACCTTCACCCGGCGCGGCTGCCCGTTGAGCTCGAAGAACACGGTGACCATGCCCTTTTCGTCGACATCGCCGATGGCAAGGCAGCGCACCACCAGCGTCTTGCCTTTTTCGATGTCGACGAAAATCTCGTCTTCCGGCTTCATGCCGTAGAAATAGGTCGGCGTCGGCAGCACGCTGACCGGCCCGTAGGTCTCCTGCGCGGCGGCAAAATCGGAAAACACCTTCGGATACATCAGCCACGACGCGAACTCGAACTCACTGAGCTTGCGCTCGAGCTTTTCCTCGACCTCCGTGCGACTGGCCTTGAGGTCCGCCGGTTTGAGCAGCGAACCCGGCCGCACCGTGATCGGCTTTTCGCCCTTCAGCACCTTCTTCTGCAATGGCTTTGGCCAGCCGCCCGGCGACTGGCCGAGATCGCCGCGCAACATCGACACCACCGAATCCGGGAAGGCGATGTCCCTCGCCGGATTCTCGACGTCGGCGACGGTCAGGTCCTGGCTCACCATCATCAGCGCCATGTCGCCGACGACCTTGGACGACGGCGTCACCTTGACGATGTCGCCGAACATCAGATTGACGTCCTGATAGGTCTGCGCCACTTCGTGCCAGCGTGTCTCCAGCCCGAGCGAGCGCGCCTGTTCCTTGAGGTTGGTGAACTGACCGCCCGGCATTTCGTGCAGATAGACCTCCGATGCCGGCCCCTTCAGGTCGCTTTCGAAGGCTGAATACTGGTTGCGCACCGCCTCCCAGTAGAACGAGATGTTCCTGATCCACTGCGGGTCGAGGCCCGGATCGCGCTCGGTGCCCTTCAGCGCCTCCACGATCGAACCGAGGCACGGCTGCGAGGTGTTGCCGGATAGCGAATCCATCGCCGCGTCGATGGCGTCGACGCCGCTCTCCACCGCCGCCAGCACGGTTGCCGCCGACAGGCCGGATGTGTCGTGGGTGTGGAAGTGGATCGGCAGGTCCGTCGCCTCGCGCAGTGCCTTGAACAGCACGCGGGCAGCGCTCGGCTTTAGAAGCCCAGCCATGTCCTTGACGGCGATGATATGGGCGCCTGCCGCCTGCAATTCCCTGGCCAGGCCGACATAGTATTTCAGATCGTATTTGGCCCGCGCCGGATCGAGTATGTCACCGGTATAACAGATCGCCGCTTCGATCAGCTTGCCCTCGGCGCCGACCGCATCCATGGCGACGCGCATGTTCTCGACCCAGTTCAGGCAGTCGAAGACGCGGAACAGGTCGATGCCGCCGGCAGCGGCCTGGTGGACGAAATGCTGGACGACGTTGTCGGGATAGTTGGTATAGCCAACCCCATTGGCGCCGCGCAGAAGCATCTGCAGAAGAAGGTTGGGTGCTGCCTCGCGCACCAGCGACAGCCGCTCCCATGGGTCTTCGGTGAGAAAGCGCATGGCGACGTCGAATGTGGCGCCGCCCCAGCATTCGAGCGACAGAAGCTGCGGCAGAGCGCGCGCATAGGTGCCGGCAATTCCGGCGATGTCATAGGTGCGCATACGCGTCGCGAGCAGCGACTGATGCCCGTCGCGCATTGTCGTGTCGGTGACCAGCACCTCTCTTTGCTCGCGCATCCACGCGGCGAATTTCTCCGGCCCGAGCACGTCGAGCTTCTGCTTGCTGCCTTGAGGCACATTGCCGTTGAGATATGGCACCACCGGTGGCGCCGCATCGGCCTTTGGCTGCGGCCGGCCGCGCGTCTCGGGATGACCATTGACCGAAACGTCGGCAAGGTAGTTGAGCAGCTTGGTCGCGCGGTCCTGCCGCTTCACACTGGCGAACAGTTCCGGCGTCGTGTCGATGAACTTGGTGGTGTAGGAATTGTCGGCGAAGCTCGGGTGATTGATGATCGCCTCGAGGAACGTGAGGTTGGTCGCCACGCCGCGGATGCGGAATTCGCGCAGCGCCCGGTTCATGCGGGCGATGGTCTCGGCCGGCGTCGGCGCCCACGCCGTCACCTTTTCCAGCAGCGGATCGTAGAAGCGGGTGATGACCGCGCCCGAATAGGCGGTGCCGCCATCAAGGCGGATACCGAAGCCGGTGGCGCCGCGATAGGCGGTGATGCGGCCATAATCGGGGATGAAATTATGCTCGGGGTCTTCGGTGGTGATGCGGCACTGCAGCGCGTGGCCGTTGAGCCTGATGTCCTTCTGCGCCGGCACGCCCGATTCCGCTGTGCCGATGGCAAAGCCGTCGAGGATGTGGATCTGCGCCTTGACGATGTCGATGCCGGTCACCTGTTCGGTGACGGTGTGCTCGACCTGGATACGCGGATTGACCTCGATGAAATAGAATTTTCCGGTATCGGCATCCTGCAGGAACTCGACCGTGCCGGCGCCGATATAGCTGGTTTCGCGCGCGATCCTCAGCGCGTAGCCGCAAAGCTCCTCGCGCTGTGACATTTCGAGGTAGGGCGCCGGCGCCCGCTCGACCACTTTCTGGTTGCGACGCTGGATCGAACAATCGCGCTCGAACAGGTGCACGGCGTTGCCATGTGTGTCGCCCAGCACCTGCACCTCGACATGGCGCGCGCGCTCGATCAGCTTTTCGAGATAGACCTCGTCCTTGCCGAAAGCGGCCTTCGCCTCACGCTTGCCTTCCATCACCTCGCGGGCGAGATCGGCCTCGGACCGGATGGCGCGCATGCCCCGGCCGCCGCCGCCCCAGGACGCCTTGAGCATCACCGGGTAGCCGATCGTCTTGGCGAGTTCCTTTACCGCCGCCATGTCGTCCGGCAAGGGATCGGTAGCGGGAATTACCGGCACGCCGACTTCGATTGCGAGATTGCGGGCAGCGACCTTGTTGCCCAGCCTGCGCATCGTATCCGGCTTTGGCCCGATGAAGATGATGCCGGCCGTGGCGCAGGCCTCGGCGAATTCCGGGCTTTCCGACAGCAGGCCGTAGCCTGGATGGATGGCATCGGCGCCCGAAAGCCTGGCGACGCGGATAACCTCCTCGATCGACAGATAGCTTTCGATCGGCCCCATATCCCTGGCCAAATGCGGCCCGCGCCCGACCTGGTAGCTTTCGTCGGCCTTGAAGCGATGCAGGGAGTATTTGTCCTCCTCTGCCCAGATCGCCACGGTTTTGAGGCCGAGCTCGTTTGCCGCGCGGAAGACGCGGATGGCTATTTCGGAGCGGTTGGCGACAAGGATCTTCGAGATTGCCAAGGACAGGGCTCCGGACGCGGGGAAGGGAACTGCCGGACATGATTAGCGCGAAAATGCTGCAGTGCAAACAAAATCGAAAAGAGGATTAAACCGATTTAATTTGATCCATCGCGCTGACACATTGCGTGTCGATCCGAAGAACGCCTGGGCAGTTCCGATCCAGGCTTTCGGGAACTCTCATAAAAAATGCCCGGCGCGAGGCGCCGGGCATTCTCATGTAGCAACGTCCGGTTATTTGCCGGGTGCGTTCTCGACATAGGTGTACTTGCCGTCGTCACCCTTCTTCCAGGTGTACATGACGTAGTCAGGACGGGTGATATCGCCCTTCGCGTCGTAGCCGATCTCGCCGATCGCGGTCTTCCAGGGGCCGGCCGACTTGATGGTCTCGGCTACCTTCTGAGCGTCATCGGCTGAACCGGTCTTGGTGATGGCGGCCGCGATGATTTCCATCGCCGCGTAGGAGTAAAGGGTATAGGCCTCAGGCTCGAAGCCGGCCGCACGGAACTTCTCGACGAGTTCCTTGGCGTTCGGATTCTTGCGCGGATCCGGAGCGAACGTCATCAGCGTGCCCTCGACGGCGTCGCCGGCGATGGAGGCCAATTCGTTCGACACGATGCCGTCGCCGGACATGAAGGTTGCCTTGAGGCCCTGGTCAGCGAGCTGGCGTATGATCAGGCCGGCTTCGGTGTGCAGGCCGCCATAGTAGACGACCGAGACGCCCGCGTCCTTCATCTTGGCGATGAGGGCCGAGAAATCCTTGTCGCCGACATTGATGCCTTCATACATGGCCTCAGTCACGCCGTTGGCTGCGAGCGCCTTCTTGGTTTCGTCGGCGAGGCCCTGGCCATAAGGCGTCTTGTCATGGATGACAGCGATCTTGGCATCCTTGAAGTTCGCGGCGAGATAGTCGCCAGCGACCTTGCCCTGCTGATCGTCGCGTCCGCAGGTGCGGAAGGTGTTCCACATGCCACGTTCCGTCAACTTCGGATTGGTCGCGGCCGGCGTGATCTCAAGGATGCCGTTCTCGGCGTAGACTTCCGACGCCGGGATCGAGACGCCGGAGTTGAAGTGGCCATCGACGTACTTGACGCCGTCGGCGACGAACTTGTTGGCGACCGAGATGCCTTGCTTGGGATCGGAGACGTCGTCGCCGACTTCAAGCTTGAGCTGCTGGCCAAGAACGCCGCCCGCCGCATTGATATCGGCGACTGCCTGTTCGGCACCCTTCTGAAGCTGGGCGCCGAACGCTGCGTTCGGGCCGGTGATCGGACCGGCAACGCCGATCAGGATGTCAGCCCACGCGTTGCCGCTGAACGCGACAAGCGCGGTCAGGGCGACGGCGGACAAAAGTGACTTTTTCATTGAAACGCTCCCATTTACCGAGTGGGCGTGGATGTTGCTTTCATGCGATGCCCACTCTTGCTCGCAGAAAGAGTACTTTGCCGATTTTCAGGCACTTGTCACGCCGATTCATCCCTGAAACGCCGTTAATGATAAATGTCAACCTTTTGGTTTCCAGCTCAAAAGAGAGGCTCTTTCGTAAAGCCAATTATACTGCGTTACCATCTGGTTGGTGCGCGTGTATTGGTAGCCGATGAAGCCCAAGATCATCAGCACAATGGTATCGACGATGTAGTAATGCAGCGAGAACATCGTTCCGCCGAACAGCGCGTGATGAATGAACCTTATGCCGATGCCGAGCCCCAGCATGAAGGCGAACAACTGGGCGAAGCTGCGCCACGTCTGCGCACACGCCTTGCCCGTCATCCACGCCGCCCAGCCGCCGAGCAGGCAGGTGACGAAGAAGAACTGCCAGATCGAGGGTTCCTCATAGAGAATGCCCTGCATGATTGATGTCTCCTGAAACTCAGTGATGGCCGCCTTCGAGATAGGCGGCGCGCACTTCCGGATTGGCGAGCAGTTCCTTGCCGGTGCCGCTCATCGTCACATTGCCGTTGACCATGACATAGCCGCGCGTGGCGAGCTTGAGTGCGCCGAAGGCGTTCTGCTCGACCAGGAACACCGTCAGTCCCTGCGTGCGGTTCAGCTCGCGAATGGCGTCGAAGATCTGCTTGACGATCAGCGGCGCCAGGCCGAGCGACGGCTCGTCGAGCAGGAGCAGCTTCGGCCGTGCCATCAGCGCGCGCCCGATCGACAGCATCTGCTGCTCGCCGCCGGACAGCGTGCCGCCACGCTGGGCAATGCGTTCCTTCAGGCGTGGAAACAGCGTGAACACCTTCTCGACGTCCTCGTCATAATGCTCAAGGTTGTCGAGGCTGGCGCCCATTTGCAGGTTTTCCATCACCGTCATGCGCGGGAAAATGCGGCGCCCTTCCGGCGACTGGGCGATGCGCATGCGCGCGATCTCGTGGGTCGGCAGTTGGGTGATGTCGGTACCGGCGAATGTGATGGTACCCGCGCGGGCGCGGGGAGCACCGAAGATGGTCATCATCAGCGTCGACTTGCCGGCGCCGTTGGCACCGATCAGCGCTACGATCTCACCTTGCCTGACGGTGACGTCGACACCGTTCAGCGCCCTGATGTTGCCGTAGTAGGTCTGAACGCCCTTGATATCGAGCAGCGTTGTGCCGGCCATCACTTGCGCCCTCCGCGCCGATTGGAGACGCGCGGCGTCTTCGGCTTCACCGGAGCCTTGGTGGCCGGCTTTGCTGCAGAGGATTTCGCGGCAGAAGATTTCGCCGTCGGTTTGGCTTTGGCCTGCGCTGCCGCCTTGCTTGCTGCGGCACTCGACCTCGCATCGAACTGCCCGGCTTTCGAGGCACCTTTCGACACGGTGACGCGCTCGCCCTCGCTGTGGCCGACCGTGTCGGCAACCGGTCCGGCGAGATAGGAAGACGATGTGCCTGGGCCGTGGGCGGCATCCGGGCCCGTATCCAATTGCTCGATGACATCTTCGTCGCCGACTTCGGTGAGCACCGTCTCGACCTCCTCGTCGTCGACGCCAAGATAGGCGGCGATGACGCGCGGGTCGGTTCGCACCGATTGCGGGTTGCCGTCCGAGATTTTGCGCCCGTATTCGAGCACCACGACGTGATCGGAAATCTGCATCACCACCGCCATGTCGTGCTCGATCAAAAGGATCGACGTGCCGGTGTTGTCCTTGATGTCCATCAGCAGCGCATTGAGCCCCGCCGATTCTTTCGGATTGAGACCAGCGGCCGGCTCGTCGAGGCACAGAAGCTCAGGCCCGGTGCACATGGCGCGAGCGATTTCGAGCCGCCGCTGCGCGCCATAGGGCAGATCGCCGGCCGGATCGTCGGCGCGGTCGACAAGATCGGCCTTCTCCAGCCAGTGCTCGGCCAGTTCAACCGATTCCGCCGAGGCCTGTCTGTAGCCGCTAAAGCCGAACAGGCCGAGAATGGTGTAACCGGAGGCCTTCATCAGCTTGTTGTGCTGGGCGACGAGAAGGTTCTCCAGCAGCGTCATGCCCGAGAACAGGCGGATGTTCTGAAAGGTGCGCGCCACCTTGGCGCGCGCCGGGATCTCATGGTTGGGCAAGCGTTCGAGCAGGAACGTCGAGCCGTCGCGCCGGTTGAGCGTGATCATGCCTTCCGACGGTTTGTAGAAACCGGTGATGCAATTGAACACGGTGGTCTTGCCGGCGCCGTTCGGACCGATCAGCGCGGTGATCTCGCCGCGCTTGGCCTGGAAGGAAAGGTCGCCGATGGCGACGAGACCGCCGAACTTCATCGACAGATGCTCGACCTGCAGGATGGCATTGTTCATGGAGGGGCTCGCGTTCATCAGCCGTGTCCCTCCTTGGTGAAGGACCCGGACACCGCCCTGCGCACCTTGAGGAAAGCTGTCGGCTCGCGGCTGCCGACGAAGCCGCGCGGCTTCCACAGCATGACGATGACCATCGCCATGCCGAACAGCAGCATGCGATACAGTTCCGGCGTGAAGCCGGACCCGAAACCGGGTATGACCGTAGTGTTGCCCCACCTGAGGCCGGTCTTGAGGAAATCCAGTTCGCGCAGGACTTCGGTGCCGCCGATCATCACCATGGCGGCGACGGCAATGCCGACCAGCGAGCCCATGCCGCCAAGCACGACGATGGCGAGGATGATCGCCGATTCCAGGAAGACGAAGGATTCCGGGCTGACGAAGCCTTGCCGCGCGGCAAAGAACGAGCCGGCGAAGCCGCCGAACATCGCGCCCGTGGCAAAGGCGGTGAGCTTGGTGGTGGTGGTGTTGATGCCGAGCGAACGGCAGGCGATCTCGTCCTCGCGCAGCGCTTCCCAGGCACGGCCGACCGGCATCCGCCTGAGCCTCACGGTGACGAAGGCCGTCAGCAGGCAGAGCCCGAGGATCAAATAGTAGAGGAATATCTTGTAGTAGGCACCCGATTGGGCGATGCCGAGCACCTTCGAGATGTAGTTCGGATCGGAGACGTTGAACGACATCAGGCCGAAGAAAGAGACCTTCGGGATGCCGGAAATCCCGGCCGAGCCGTTGGTCACCTCGCGCCAGTTGATGATCACCAGCCTTATGATTTCGCCGAAGGCGAGCGTCACGATCGCCAGATAGTCACCGCGCAAGCGCAGCACCGGGAAGCCTAGCATCACCCCCCAAAACGCAGCCATTAGGCCGGCGGCGGGCAGAAGGATCCAGAAGGAGAGGCCAAAATGCGTGCCGAGCAGCGCATAGGCGTAGGCACCGACGGCGTAGAAGGCGACATAGCCGAGATCGAGCAGGCCGGCCAAGCCGATAACGATATTCAGCCCCCAGGCCAGCATCACGTAGATCAGGATCTGGATGCCGTAATTGTCGACATACTTCAGCGAACCCTGGAAACCGGCGGCCATCGACCCGGCATATAGCGCTAGCACCAACACCACCACGATCGGGTAGAGCGCCAGTGCAGTTATGCCCAATGCCGAGAAATGAGCATGAATGAAGGCCCGGAAATGATAAATCAGCCAGGCCAGCGCATAGATGATTGCAAGCGCCCGCACGAACCGCACGAAATCGGAAAGTTCCGGCCCTAAGGCCTCGGTCAGAAAGCCGCTGAGCGCGAGCAGAATAACGGCGACGGCGAGCGCCACGATGAACGCGGGAAGGCGGAAGAATCGCGAAGCCAGGCTGACCGGCAGCAGGCCGGTGGCGACGTCGACGATCTTCTGGTTCGCCAGGAAGGGTTGGCCATAGGCGACGTAAAGGAAGCGTCCGGCCATGGTGGCGATCACGACGCCGGCGAGCAAGCCCCAGCGCTGCACCAGGATCAGTTCGTTGGAGATGTTCTGGTCGGTCTTCAGGCCGATGAACAGCACGAACAGGCCAAGCGAGATGGCGCCGGCATAGAGCGCTTCGCGAAAAGCGCGCTGGACCGGGGTGGCGACGACGGTGCTTTCCGGAGACACGGTAACCGCCATGATCTCAGACCTTTTCGACTTCTGGCCGGCCGAGAATGCCGGAAGGCAGGAAGATCAGCACGATCGCCAGGATGGAAAAGGCGGCGACGTCCTTGTAATCGATCGAGAAATAAGCCGACCACATGCTTTCGATGAAGCCAATCATCAGCCCGCCGAGCACGGCGCCGGGCAGTGAGCCGATGCCGCCGAGCACCGCGGCAGTAAATGCCTTCACACCGGGCGTAAAGCCGTCGGAAAACACCACCACACCGTAGTACATCAGGAACAACGTGCCGGCGACGGCGGCAAGGGCGGCGCCCATGATGAAGGTGATCGAGATGGTGCGGTCGACGTCGATGCCAAGCAGTGCGGCCATCTTGCGGTCCTGCTCGCAGGCGCGCTGCGCCCGACCGAGCGAGGTCTTGTTGACCAGGTACCAGAACAGCGCCAGCAGGACTATGGTGACCAGGACGATGATGATCTGCTTCAGCGAGACGCTGATGCCTTCGATGTTGTAGACCTTGGACACCATTGGCGGGACCGGCTTGTTGCGCGGCCCTTGGGTCACCTGGACGAAATTGGACAGCGCAATCGACATGCCAATCGCGGTGATCAGCGGCGCCAGCCGGAATGAACCGCGCAAAGGCCGGTAGGCCACCTTCTCGATCGTCCAATTATACAGGCTGGTCAGCAGCATCGCGACGATCATCATGATCAGCAGCGCAACGACGATCGGCAGCGAATAGAACAACGCACCGAGGATAAGGAAAACGATGAGCGCGGTGAAAGCGCCGATCATGAAAATGTCGCCATGGGCGAAATTGATCATGCCGATGATGCCGTAGACCATCGTATAGCCGATCGCGATCAGCCCATAGATCGATCCCAGCGTCAGCCCATTGATAAGCTGCTGGACAAAATACTGCATGCTGTCGTGGCTCCCCTGGAATGTCGCCCATGCAGACGCATTCCTTTTCGTATTTCCCCTAGTCGTAAAGTTTCGAGCCCGGATTGCAACGTGATTTTTCGATCATTATGCGTGTTTTCGCCGCACGCCGTTCGATTGCCCGTTTTGTTCCCGTCCGCCCCCTGGACCATCGCGGACCCTACCATTGGCCTAACGCAATGTCTTTGACGATTCAATCGCAGCATGCGCTCCATTTCGAAGAAATCGCCGTCAAAATAAGTTGATGAGCGGGATCGTTGCGCCGTTGACGTCAATCCGCTTGCGCTCTCTCTTTCCCTTGCGTCAGTGTTTTTTCTATTTGACGACGAAGCCGTGCGCGAACGGGTCGCGGTCGTCGATGAAGATCGTGTTCAATCCGGTCATTCGTGCCCAGCCGCCGATCGAGGGAATGATTGCCGGCTTGCCGGCGACGGTGACCTCTTCCTCGACCCTGCCCTTGAACAGCGAACCAATGATCGATTCGTGGACGAAGTCGTCGCCAACCCCAAGCTTGCCCTTGGCGTGAAGCTGCGCCATACGCGCCGAGGTGCCGGTGCCGCAGGGCGACCGGTCGATTGCCTTGTCGCCGTAGAAGACGGCGTTGCGGGCATCGGCTTGCGGGTTGGTCGGCGCGCCGGTCCACAATATGTGCGACAGCGTATTGATGCCGGGATTCTCCGGATGCACGAAGGTATATTTTTCGTTGAGCCGCTGCCGCACCACCGGGCTCCAGGCGATCAGTTCGCCGGCCGAATGGTCGGCCATGTCGCGATAGGTCTTTTGCGGTTCGACGATGGCGTAGAAATTGCCGCCATAGGCGACATCGACGCTGATCTCGCCGAGCCCGGGGCATTCGACCGTCAGTGCCTCGGCATAGAGGAAGGAAGGCACATTGGTGATGCGCACCTCCTCGACATAGTCGCCGACTTGGCTGTACTCCGCTACGACCACGCCCGCCGGCGTATCCAGCCTGAGCACGCCCGGTGTCTTCGGCTTGATCAGCCCATGCTCGACGGCAAAAGTTACCGTGCCGATGGTGCCGTGGCCGCACATCGGCAAGCAGCCCGAGGTTTCGATGAACAGGATGGCGATGTCGCAATCTTCACGCGTCGGCGGATAGAGGATCGAGCCGGACATCACGTCATGGCCGCGCGGCTCGAACATCAGCCCGGTGCGGATCCAGTCATATTCGGCCAGGAAATGCGCTCGCCGCTCCATCATCGTTGAGCCCTTGAGCAAAGGCCCACCGCCGGCGACCAGCCGCACCGGATTGCCGCAGGTGTGGCCGTCTATGCAGAAGAAGGAATTCTTGGCCATGCCGGCTCCCAACTGAATGTCTTCGAACTCAAAACCGTTGCGGGCTGAACGGGCCGAGATCGAGCGATGGATTCTGCCCGAGAACGAGCTCGCGGATCAAGCGCCCGGTCGCCGCAGCCTGGGTCAGGCCGAGGTGACCGTGGCCGAAACCATACACCACCGACGGCGTTTGTTGCGACCGCCCGATCACCGGCAGCGAATCCGGCAGCGACGGCCGGAACCCCATCCATTCGCGTCCATTGGCCGGATCCAGTCCCGGCAGGAATTTCTGCGCCTTTTCGAGCAGCGCTTTCGAGCGCGCATAATTGGGCGGCCTCTCAAGGCCGCCGAGTTCGACCGCGCCGCCGACGCGCAGGCCCGTCTCGAGCGGCGTGATGACGAAGCCATGCCCGGAGAAGATCAATTGCCGCTTTACGTCGAAGGCAGTCTTCGGCAACGTCGTGTTGTAGCCACGCTCGGTCTCCAGCGGGATTCCGTCGCCGAGATGTCTCGCCAGCAGATGCGACCAGGCCCCGGCAGCGATGACGACGTGCTTCGCCCGTCGCCGCGTGCCGTCGGCCGTGGTCAAGATCGCGCCGTCCTGTCCCGCCTTGACACGCTCGATCCGGGCCCTTTCGAACCCGGCGCCCAACCTCTCGGCATAGGCCCACAAGGCCTTTCCAAGCAGTTTGGGATCGGCAACGGTTTTCCACCCCGGCACGAACGTTCCCTTGACGAAGCGCGGCGACAGACCGGGCTGCAGGGCTGTGAGAGCGCTCCCCTCGACATGGCTGAAGCCGATGCCGAAGCGCTGCCTTGCCGCCCAGCCGGTCAGCGAGGCCTTGAACTCGGCCTCGCTGTCGTAGAGTTCGAGCGAGCCGTCCTCATGCAGCATCGGCCGTGTGCCGGAACGGTCGAGCAAGCCCATCCATTCCGCCTCGGCGAGCTTCATCATCCCGGCCTGCGCGGCAAGGCCGGCTTCGTAGCGGTCGCTTCGGCCGGCGCGCCAGAAGCGGACCAGCCAGGGCAGCAGCTTCGGCAGATACGCGGGTGGGATGCTGAGCGGGCCGAGCGGGTCGGCGAGCCATTTCGGCAACTGCTTGATCATGCCCTTGTGGGCGAGCGGCAGCACATCGGAGAAGGCAAAGGCAGCGGCATTGCCGGAGCTGGTTTCCTCACAGATCCCCGTCCGATCGAAGATCGTGACATTTTGGCCCGCCTCTGCCAGAAAGGCGGCGGCGCAGATGCCGATGATGCCGCCACCAATGATGGCGACATCGAGCGTAGCATTATCATTCATTGCCATGCGCCGCGCTGCACATCTGCAAATGCCTTCAAAGCGACTGGATCAGAATGTCGGCAGCTCTGGCCGCACCGCCAGCGCATCCCTGACGATCTTTTCGACTGCCTTGCGCTGCTCGCCCGACAATGGCTGGCGCGGCATGCGCACGCGGTCGTTGGTGTTGATCGCCAACACTTCGGCGAGCTTGATGTTCTGCACCAGATAGGTCGAGACGTCGAGGTCGAGCAGCGGCCGGAACCAGCGGTAGATCTTCAACGCCTCCTCGCGGCGGCCCTGTCTCATCAGCTGGTAGATGGCGACGGTCTCGCGCGGGAACGCGGTGACCAGGCCCGCCACCCAGCCGATGGCGCCGACCGACAGCGCCTCGAAGGCGAGATTGTCTACGCCGGTGAACAGGTCGTAGCGGTCGCCGAGGCGGTTGATGATCTCGATCGAGCGGCGGATATCGTCGGAGGACTCTTTTATGGCGACGAAGCGTTGGTCCTTCGCCAACTCCTCCATCTGGTCGACGGTGACGTCGACGCGGTAGGCAAGCCGGTTGGAGTAGATCATCACCGGCAGGTCGCCGGCCGCGGCGACGGCGCTGAGTGCCGCGACCGTCTCCTCGGCATTGGTATGGTAGATCGGGCTCGGCACCACCATCAAACCGTTGGCGCCTTCCTTGGCGGCGCGGCGCGCGATCGCCGCCGCCTCGCGTGTACCGGCCTCGTTGACCGTCAACAGCACCGGTTTCTTGCCGGCGATCTTCTGCGCGGTCTTCAGCACCGCGATCTTCTCGTCGTGCGACAGCATCGGGCCTTCGCCGAGCGACCCGCAGACGATGATGCCGTCACAGCCGGCCTCCATCTGCAGCGCAAAGCAGCGCTCCATCTCGGCATGGTCGAGGCCGTCGTCCTCGGTGAATTTGGTCGTAACGGCGGGGAAGACTCCGGCCCACATGTCGATCGCTCCATCTGATATATCAGTCGTATATTTCTTAAGAAGCCGGCTGTCAACGTTGAATCTGATATGATATATCAACAATATATCAGGAGATGTCGCATTGGTATATGACAGACCGGGCTCCGAGCCGGCGACCGCGAAGGCCTACCGCAGGCTCGAGCACATGATCGTAACTCTCGAACTGGCGCCCGCGAGCTTCATCACCGAGGGGGCGCTGATCGACAGGCTCGGCCTCGGCCGCACCCCGGTGCGCGAAGCGATCCAGCGGCTGGCCTGGGAGGGGCTGCTCGAAGTCCGGCCGCGTGCCGGCATTGCCATTGCCCCGCTTCACCCTGGCGACTGGCTGCGTGTCCTCGACGCCCGCCGTGGCATCGAGGTGGTGCTTGCCCGCTCGGCCGCCCGCTTCGTCACCCGCGAGGCCGCCGACCTGTTCCATGACGCTGCCCTTGCCATGCAAAAGGCGGTGATTTCGGAAAATGTGTTTTACTTCATCCAGGCCGACAAGGCGCTTGATGAGGCGCTGGCGCTGGCTGCCGACAACCCGTTCGCCGCGCGCCTGGCGGCGCCCTTGCAAACCCACAGCCGCCGCTTCTGGTTTCGCTACAAGGCCGATACCGGCTTGGCCGAATCAGCCGAGCACCATGTCGCGCTGATCCGCTCGATCCTCGCCGGCGACGAAGAGGCCGCGGCCAAGGACGCCAAGCGGCTGATGGCGCTTTTGCGCGGCCATGCCGAGGCGGCTGCTACGCGCTGAGCCTGCCATTTCGTCATGCGCCCTGGCCGGGCAGGGCCATCACGTTTTCCCAATTGTCGCCGGCCGCGACGATGCAGCTTCTGCCGGCGATATCGGTGACGACGATGGTCCAGGTTCCGGTCTCGGCGACAAAGACTTCCATGACCGCCTCATGACCGATCAGCCCCAAAGCAAACTGCCTTTCCTGGAACTTCTCGCTCAAATGGGCGACGATCTCGCCATGTTCAACGCAGTATTGATATTGCGCGCCTGCGGTGTTCGTACCCACCGCCAATGCGCCAGCAAGAACTAGGGTTTTCACCCATCTCAACAGCGATTTGCGTGCCATAGGGCACCTCCTTTGCCATCACGTTCCGGCAAAGGAGGGGTTTGACGGCCTCATTTTGCCGGAGCGATTCAGGCCGGTTCCGACGTCATCATCATCGCGTCGTTCCTTTCTGTGTTCCGGTCTGCCATTGGTGGGAACGATTCCAGATGTTCCCATTATGTTCTCGATATATGGTATCGGCAATGGAAAAGCGCAAGCAGGCGCCCAAGCGGGCGCCTGCAGATCCGTTTTACGGATGTCGCCGAAAGAATGGGCCACAGGCTGTGCGGCCATGCCGAGGCGCGCAGACCCGTGATAAATCGTTCAGATGCCTGGCAGCGCCGCTGTCGTCATCGCGCTTTCCCAGCCTTCGCCGACTGAAATCACGCAGCTTTGACCTTTTGTGTCGCTGGCGAGGATGGTCCATGTGCCCTTGTCGGAAACGAAGACTTCAAGCACCACATTCGGATTGACGACGCCGACTGCGCTCGGGTTTTCATGAAACTTCTCGCCGAGCGCCTTGACCATATCGGCGCGAGCCGCGCATTGCTCGGCAGCCATTGCCGGTATCGCGGAAACTGCCACTGCAGCGCAAGCGATTGTCGCCATGAGACGTGCCATCTGACACCTCCTTTGCGCCGGACGATATCCCCCGGAGCCGTCACCAGCGCCGTTGGTTGATCTGCCAGCGTCTCCTTCGCGGCAGGACTGCAACCTAAGAAGATTGCTGCCTTCTTGGTTCCATCACATTAGTGTTCATGCCAATGAAGACGGCGACAAAAAAGCCCGGACTCAGAGCCCGGGCCTTTCTCGCGGTCTGTCTTCGCGCGCCCGCAACCGGAAGCGAGGACACGCAAACGGATCGTTCGGTCAGTTCATCGTCGGGATGACGAACTCGGCACCATCCTTCACGCCGGACGGCCAGCGCGACGTTACCGTCTTGGTCTTGGTGTAGAAGCGGAACGCGTCCGGCCCGTGCTGGTTGAGGTCGCCGAAGGAGGACGCCTTCCAGCCGCCGAAGGTGTAGTAGGCGATCGGCACCGGGATCGGCACGTTGATGCCGACCATGCCGACCTGAACCCGCGAGGCGAAGTCGCGCGCCGCATCGCCGTCGCGGGTGAAGATGGCAACGCCATTGCCCATCTCGTGCTCGTTGGCGAGCTTGATGGCGTTCTCGTAGGTCGGTGCGCGCACCACCGACAGCACCGGCCCAAAGATCTCTTCCTTGTAGATGCGCATGTCGGCGGTCACATTGTCGAACAGGCAGCCGCCCATATAGTAGCCGTTCTCGTAGCCCTGCATGGAAAAGCCGCGGCCGTCGACGACCAGCTTGGCGCCTTCCTTGACGCCGGTGTCGACATAGGATTTGACCCGTTCCAACGCCTGCGCCGTCACCAGCGGGCCGAAATCGGCGGAAGAATCCGTCGACGGACCGACCTTCAGGCTCTCGACGCGCGGCACCAGTCTTTCCATCAGCCGGTTAGCGGTGTCGTTGCCGACCGGGACGGCCACCGAGATCGCCATGCAGCGCTCGCCGGCCGAGCCGTAGCCGGCGCCGATCAGCGCGTCGACGGTCTGATCCATGTCGGCATCGGGCATGATGATCATGTGGTTCTTGGCGCCGCCGAAGCACTGCACGCGCTTGCCGGCCGCGCAGCCGCGCGAATAGATGTACTGGGCGATCGGTGTCGAGCCTACGAAACCGATGGCCTTGATGTCGGGATCGTCGAGGATGGCGTCGACCACTTCCTTGTCGCCGTTGACGACATTAAGGATGCCCGCCGGCAGACCGGCCTCGATGAACAGTTCGGCAATCCGCATCGGCACGCCCGGATCGCGCTCCGACGGCTTGAGGATGTAGGCATTGCCGCAGGCGATGGCCGGCGCGATCTTCCACAACGGGATCATCGCCGGAAAATTGAACGGCGTGATGCCGGCGACGACGCCGAGCGGCTGGCGCATCGAATAGACGTCGATGCCGGGGCCGGCGCCATCGGTGAACTCGCCCTTCATCATATGCGGCGCACCGATGCAGACCTCGACCACTTCGAGGCCGCGCTGGATGTCGCCCTTGGCGTCGGCGATGGTCTTGCCGTGTTCGCGCGCCAATATCTCGGCCAGCGCGTCATACTCCTTGGCGACCAGCTCGAGGAACCGCATCAGGACGCGTACGCGTCGCTGCGGATTGGTCGCCGCCCAGCCGGGCTGTGCGGCCTTGGCGTTTTCGACCGCCGCGCGCAATTCCGCCTGCGAAGCCAGCGCCACCGTGCCGCGCACCGTGCCGTCCATCGGCTGCATGACGTCCTGCTTGCGGCCGCTGGTTCCGGCGACGCGCTTGCCGCCGATGAAATGACCGTATTCGATCATGGTCTCTCTCCCTGGTTCGTGATGAGGCATTGTCCGCCTTTGCGGGAGCGATGGCAACGCGAGCGAAAACGCAACCGTTGTGCGGAGAATAGATAGCGGTTGACGGCAGAGCATCAATTCTCGCAAATAGGAAGAATGCAGGTCCCCAGCAGCAAGGATTGAGATTGAGTTCCTTCACCGCCCCCCTCTGTCCTGCCGGACATCTCCCCCTCAAGGGGGGAGATTGGCTGTCACGCCCGCCTTCGGAAATCTTCACCGCGGCAAGAAAGACGCCTGCGGCGAAACTGCCAATCTCCCCCCTTGAGGGGGAGATGTCCGGCAGGACAGAGGGGGGCGCGAAGGAACGCGGTTTTGATCGTTATCGCCAGGACCACCCTCATGAACTGGGATGATGCCCGTATCTTCCTTGCCGTAGCGCGGGCCGGCCAGATCCTCGGCGCCGCCAGGCGGCTGGAGCTTAATCACGCGACCGTCTCGCGCCGCATTGCCGCCCTCGAGGATGCGCTCAGGACAAAACTGTTTCGCCGGCTTACCACCGGCAGCGAGCTGACGCCGGCGGGCGAGCGTTTCCTCGAGATTGCCGAACGCATGGAGGGCGACATGATCGCCGCGCGCTCGACCGTTTCAGGCGAAGGCGACGACGTCTCGGGCACCGTGCGCATCGGCGCGCCGGATGGCTTTGGCGTCGCCTTCCTGGCCAGGCGCCTCGGCGCGCTGACCGCTCTGCACCGTGAGCTCACCATCCAGCTGGTGCCGGTGCCACGCTCCTTCTCTTTGTCCCGGCGCGAGGCCGACATTGCCATCACCGTCGAACGGCCGACGGAAGGCCGCCTGGTGGCGGGAAAGCTGGTCGACTACACGCTCGGCCTGTTCGCGTCGCGGGCCTACGCCGACACCCATGGCCTGCCCGGAACCGCCGCCGAGCTAGGCCAGCATACGCTGATCGGCTACGTGCCGGACCTGATCGTCAGTCGCTCGCTCGACTACGCGGCCGAATTCAGCCCCGACTGGCGCACCAGCTTCGCTATTTCCTCCGCGCTCGGCCAGGCCGAAGCAGTGCGTTCCGGCGCCGGCATCGGCATCCTGCACACCTTCGTTGCCCGCTCGATGCCGGAGCTGGTGCCTCTCGATATCGTCGCACCCATACGCCGCGCCTACTGGCTGGTCTATCATGAATCGGTCAGGCCGCTGCGCCGCGTCCAGGTCGTCGCGAGCTTCATTACCAAGGCCGTCGAACGGGACAGGGGTTTGTTTGCGTGAGCCTGCCGGCCGCTGGCTGTCTTAGCTGGTGGGCGTCTTACTTGGCGTATCGTCCGGGCCCGAGATCGCCGACGTCGATGTCCGGCACCCGGCTGGAGATGATGTCGGCCAGAACTTTGGCCGAGCCGCAGGCCATGGTCCAGCCGAGTGTGCCATGGCCGGTGTTGAGATAGAGATTGGAGAAATCGGTGCGGCCGATCAGCGGCGGCCCGTCGGGTGTCATCGGCCGCAGCCCGCACCAGAAGGTCGCCGATCGCATGTCGCCGCTGCCCGGAAACAGGTCGCCGACCGAATGTTCGAGCGTGCGCCGCCGCGATTCGTGCAGCCGCAGGTCGAAGCCGGAAATCTCCGCCGTGCCGCCGACCCGGATACGGTCGCCGAGCCGGGTGATCGCTACTTTGTAGCTCTCGTCCATCACGGTCGAGACCGGTGCGGCGGCGGCGTCCTTGATCGGCAGGGTGATCGAATAGCCCTTGACCGGGTAGACCGGGATGGGCCGCTTCAGCATGCGCATGAACCGTGCCGAATAGCTGCCCATCGCCATCACATAGGCATCAGCGACCATCCAGCCCTTGCTGGTGCTGACGTTGGTGATGCGATCGCGCTTCTTGACGACGCGCCGTATCTCCGTGTCGTATTCGAAGGTGACGCCGCGTACCGCGCAAAGCTTGGCAAGCCTGTCGGTGAACATCTTGCAGTCGCCGGTTTCGTCGCCGGGCAACCGCAGGCCACCGACGAATTTTTCGCGCACGCCGGCCAGCCCAGGCTCGGCCGCAATGCAGCCGTCGGGGTCGAGGACCTCGTAGGGGACGCCATAGGCCTTCAGCACCTCGACATCGCCGCCGACGCCGTCGAGCTGCTTTTGCGTTCGGAAGAGCTGCAGCGTGCCCTTGGCGCGCTCGTCATAGGCGATGCCGGTCGCCTCGCGCAGCGCCTTCAGCGTGTCGCGGCTGTACTCGGCCAGCGGCACCATGCGCGCCTTGTTCAGCGCGTAGCGTTCAGCCGTGCAATTGCGCAGCATCTTGACCAGCCATATCCACATATGCGGATCGAGGGCCGGTCGCACCACCAGTGGACCGTGCTTCATCAAAAGCCATTTGATGGCCTTCAGCGGAACGCCGGGCCCGGCCCAGGGCGAGGCATAGCCGGGCGAGATCTCGCCGGCATTGGCAAAGCTGGTTTCCAGCGCCGGGCCTTTCTGGCGATCGATCACCGTCACCTGATGACCGGCCTCGGCAAGAAAATAGGCGGTTGTGACCCCGATCACGCCGCCGCCCAGCACGAAGATCTTCATCGTTTGGTTCTCCGCGGCGGCATCTCGTCGGGATTCGAGACCGGGATCATCGCCGCCTCATGTCTGCCGGATTCTGTGGCCTCAGCCAAGTGCCGATGCTTAGGGAAAAGACATGCGTGAGGACAACAACCTTGCGTCCTAGCCATTCACATAGCGCCGGTGGAAACGGTGGCCGAGACTGGTCAAGACCTCATAGCCGATGGTGCCGGCTTGGCCGGCAACCTGGTCCACCGTCTGCGACGACGGTCCGATGAGTTCCACGAGGTCGCCGGCCTTCAGCCTGCCGGGCGGCAATGCGGAAATGTCGAGGATGATCGAATCCATCGAAACTCGGCCAACGAAGGGCAGCCGCACATTTTCGAGCCAGGCGAAGGAAGCGGCGCGTCGATGCCAGCCATCGCCATAGCCGAGCGAAATCGTCGCCGCGGCAAGCGGAGCCTTGGTGTGGAAAGTGTGACCGTAGCCGACACCAGCGCCGGCCTCCAATATCCGCGTCTGGATGACCTTGGCTTGCAATCGCACCACCGGCAGCATCGGATTGTCCTTCGCCGGCGTCGGATTGACGCCATAGAGAGCCGCACCCGGACGAACGAGGTCGTAGTGATAGCGCTGCCCGAGAAAAATGCCTGATGAATTGGCAAGGGAAGCCGGCGCTTCCGGCAGCATCCGGCGCAGCCGTTCGAATTCCAGCCGCTGCCGCTCGTTGGCCGGCTGCTCGGGTTCATCGGCGCAGGCGAGATGGCTCATCACGAACGTCAGTTCGACACCGTCGAAAGCCTGCGGATCCTGCGCGACTGCCTTCACCTCGGATGGCGTCATGCCGAGCCGCGACATGCCGCTGTCGACCTGGAGGGCGGCCGGCAACTTACGGCCCACCCGCTCGGCCATCTCGCGCCATGCCGCGAGTTGGCTGGCGCTGTTGAGTACTGGGCAAAGCCCTGCCGCAACCGCTTCCCTTTCCGCACCCGGCGGAATGCCGTTCAGCACATAAATGGCCGGGTCTGAGCGGAGCGCCTTGCGCAGCAAGGTGCCGCCGGCCAAATGCGCAACAAAGAAAGTATTACAGCCCTCACCCATCAGCGCCGCCGCCACCGGCGCCGCGCCAATCCCGTAGCCGTCGGCCTTGACCACTCCAGCACAGCCGACGCCGCCCAGCCGCGCCTTCAGCCGCCGGTAGTTCTCACGGACGGCGCCGAGATCGATGGTCAGGATCGCCCCTGCCGCGGCTTCGCTGATCGGTTCGCCCAGGGTGACGGTCGGCGGAAGAGATTTGCTGGAGATGTTGTTCATGCCGACCTGTTTTAACGGAAGGCCGGCGGCTACGCCACCAGGTGCCGGAACGCCGCCACCACGTCTTCGTAGACCTTGCGCTTGAATGGCACGATCAGGCCCGGCAATTCCAGCATCGGCCGCCACGCCCACCGGTCGAACTCGGCCTTGTGGCCACTCGGCGGCGGATTGATCGCGATCTCGCTTTCGTCGCCGTGGAAACGGAAGGCAAACCATTTCTGCGTCTGGCCGCGATATCGTCCCTTGAAGGCGACGCCGACCAGATGCGCCGGCAGGTCGTATTTGATCCAGTGCGGCGCCTCGGCCAGCAGCGACACCGAGCGCATGCCGGTCTCTTCGTAAAGTTCACGCGCCGCCGCGGGCAGCGGCTCCTCGCCATCATCGATGCCGCCCTGCGGCATCTGCCAGAGCTGCGTCGTTCCAGCGAATTCGCTGTCCGGCTCGGCAATGCGACGGCCGACCCAGACCAGGCCGGCCTCATTGAGGACCATCACCCCTACGCAGGGCCGGTAGGGCAGCGTCTCGGGCTCAACGAGCTTGTTCTTTGCCATCTCAGCCTTTTTCCGGATCTATGGCCACCGCCGAAACCGGCACGATCTCGATGCCACGCTTCTTGGCCTCGGTCACCCAGGAAGACACGGTATCCACCGTCAGGTCGAAAGCCGAGCCGATGCCGACGGCAAACCCTTTCGCCCGTGCCGTCGCTTCCAGCCCATCCAGTTTCTTCAATATGGCGCCGCGGTCCTGCACCGCATCGATCGCCGTATCGCCGCCGACGAACGGCACGCCGTCCTTCAGCGCCAGTTCGGGTGCCAGGCTGCGCGCCGACGAACCGTCGTCGACATAGGCCAGACCACGCTTGCCAAGCTCGGCCATCAACGGCCCCATCGCCGTCGCGTCGGCCGAAAAGCGGGCGCCCATATAGTTCATGACGCCGGTGTAGTTGGTCGTTCGCGACAGCGCCCAGCGTAAATTCTTCAAATTCTCGTCCGGCGTTGCAGCCACGGTCAGCGTGTTACGGCCGGGATTGACGTTCGGATAGTCGAACGGCTCAAGCGGTACCTGCATGATGACCTCATGGCCGCTCTGCCGCGCCACCTGCATCCAGCGGCCGATGCTGTTGCCTTGCGGCGCGAAGGCCAGCGTCACCTCCGCCGGCAGCTTGGCGATGGCTGCCTGCGTGCCGGTCTGCGACACGGCAAGCCCGCCGATGACGAGCGCGACGCGTGCACCGCGAGCCCCGGACCACGGCCGCGCATAGACATCGAACGGGCGCCTGCCGTCGGCGGCGCGGATCGGCAACGGACCGGTTTCGCTGACCTCGACCAGCGCCTTGTCGGGAATGTGCGCGATCCTGAGGTTCTGGCCGATCGTCGAAGGGTCGCGAATGACTATGGCCGCCTCGGGTGGAGCGTCGCCCCCCTCGGTCTGGACATGGATGATCTGCGGACCGCCCGTCTTCGGCCCGCTTATGTTGGCCCCGCTTGCGTTGCTTGGCGCAGCCATTTCGGGCGTCGCCTTGGCGGGCGCGGCGGCGGTATCCGCCGCCGGCGTCTTCGGCGTCGAAACGGCTACTTCTTGCAGCTTCCGGAACGGCTTGTCTCGCAAGGCGATGGCGCTGGAGACGCCGACTACGGACAGCACGACAAGCGCGGCCGCGACCGCGCCGGCGCTGATCCCGCTGCCTGAGCGCGGCAGCCGGATCGCCTGTCCGAGAGGTCGTTCTATGTCCTTGTCGATATCAGCCAAGCCCGCACCCCCCGGCGTGCATCCCCGAAGTAAACCTTCTCCGGAGGCGCAAAATCCAAAATGTCGGCGCGTCCCCTTGCTTCACTGGACGCGCAGCATGCCGGCCGCGGCCCCCGAATCAAACTGCCGGAGCCTCGCGGCCCCGGCAGCATCGCATCGCTTCGCTCAGGCAGCCAGACCTGTTTGGCCCGGCTTGCCTGCCCTTACTGGTTCAACACCGCCTTTTGCGGATTCGGCGGGAACGCCGGATCCGTCTTCTGGCCGCGCAGCAGCTGCTCGGCATAGATGAGCTGCAAATCGTCCTTGGGTTCCGGCGGCACATAGGCGGCCGAGCCCGAACCGGTCGTGCTTTCGTCGGCGCCCTTGATATGGCCCTTGAGGTCCGATTCGCCGCGCGTCAGGTCCCTGCCCTGCAGTTCCGCCGGCAGCGGCTGGTCGACCTTGATGTCGGGCGTGATGCCCTTGCCCTGGATCGACTTGCCGGACGGCGTGTAATAGAGCGCCGTCGTCAACCGCAGTGCCCCGTTCTCGCCGAGCGGAATGATGGTCTGCACCGAACCCTTGCCGAAGGACTGCGTGCCGACCACGGTGGCGCGGCGCAGATCCTGCAGCGCGCCGGCAACGATTTCCGATGCGCTGGCCGAGCCGCCATTGACGAGCACGATCAGCGGCTTGCCGCCGATGTCGTCGCCGGCCCGCGCGTCGAAGCGGGTGACGTCCTTCGGATCGCGGCCGCGCGTCGAGACGATCTCGCCACGGTCGAGGAAGGCATCCGACACGCTCACCGCCTGGTCGAGCAAACCGCCCGGATTGAGGCGCAGGTCGAGCACGTAGCCCTTGAGCTTGTCGTTCGGCACCTGCTTCTTGATGGTGTCGATGGCATTCTCGAGGTCGTCATAGGTCTTTTCGGTAAAGGAGGTGATCTTCATGTAGCCGATGTCGTTTTCGACCCGGAACTTGACCGCCTTGACCTTGATGATATCGCGCACGACGGTCAGTTCGATCGGCTTGTCGGCGCCCTGGCGCAGGATGGTGAGCTTGATCGGCGTATTGACCAGCCCGCGCATCTTCTCGACGGCGTCGTTGAGGGTCAGGCCGCGGACCTCCTCGCCGTCGATCTTGGCGATATAGTCGCCGGCGAGCACGCCTGCCTTGGCGGCCGGCGTATCGTCGATCGGCGTGATCACCTTGACCAGGTCGTTCTCCATGGTGACCTCGATGCCGAGGCCGCCGAATTCGCCCTTGGTCTGCACGCGCATGTCCTGCGCTTCTTCGGCATTCATGTAGGAGGAGTGTGGGTCGAGCGACGACAGCATGCCGTTGATGGCATTTTCAACCAGCGACTTGTCGTCGGGCGGCGTCACATAATTCGCCCTTACCCGTTCGAAGATATCGCCGAAGATGGCCAGTTGCTTATAGGTCTCGGAGCCCGCAGCCTTCGCTGTCGAGCCGGGCGCGCCATAGACCAGGCTCATCGCCGATGCACCCATCAGCGCACCGGCAAACAGAAGCGACAGTTTCCGCATCATTCACGTCCTTCCAGAAAAACGGTCCGCCCACCATGGGGCCGGATCGACGGGTTTTCCATCCTTGCGGAACTCGACATAGAGCTCCGGTGTGGCATTTCCATTCTTCGATGCCGAGGTGCTCGCCACCCGGGCCTCTCCCATCGCGCCGACCGGCTCACCTGCGAGCACCGACTGGCCAGACGCGACGCTGATTCTGCTCATCCCCGCCAGGACGACATGATAGCCGTCACCCGCATTCAGGATCAAGAGTTGACCGTAAGAGCGGAAAGGCCCCGCATAAAGCACATTTCCATCCGCCGGCGCTGTGACGATGGCTCCCGATTGTGTCGCAACCATGTCACCGAGCATCACCGCGCCGTTACCGTCGTCGGCCCCGAAGCGCCGCTTGATCCTGCCGGTGACCGGCAGCGCGATCTGCCCTTGAAGCGCGGAAAACGGCGCGGCAGCGGTGAGCCTGTTGCTCTCCGGCACCGGCAGCGAGGCCAATTCCGTCGGCGCCGCAGCCGATGCCGGGCCCTTGTCGGCGTCGGCCGTCTTTTGCTCGGCTGCCTTGGCCGCATCCGCCGCCTTGCGGGCTCTGTCGGCCTCGAGCGAGGCGATCAGTTCTTTCAGGCTGCCGGCCTTGGCCGCCAGCGTCGCGGACCGCTGCTTTTCGGCGGCCAGCGCGGTTTGCGTATCGGCGGCGAGCTTCTGCTTGGCTTCGAGCAGCATGCCGAGCCGCTTTTTTTCCGCCGCCTGCTCGCCGACAGCTGCCGTCAGCCGCGCCCGCTCGGCCTCGATCGAGGCCGTCACCCGCGACTGCTCCTTGAGGTCGGCCAGCAACATGTCGGTCTGGTGGCGCAGTTCCGGCACCACGGCACCGAGCAGGATGGCGCTGCGCACCGACGACAATGCGTCCTCCGGCTTGACCAGGATCGCCGGCGGCGGATTGAGCCCCATGCGCTGCAGCGCGCCGAGCACTTCGGCCAGAACGTCGCGTCTGGCGGCCAGTGAGGCGCGGATCTTCTGCCCCTGCGCCTTCAGCCCTTCCAGCTTGCCGCCAATGTCCTCGATGTCCTGGCCGAGCTTCTGCTCGGTCATCGCCGACTGGATCAGCGCCGCGGTGATCGAGGCGTGGTCCTTCTTGACAGCCGCTATGTCAGCGGCGAGCTTGGCCAGCCGCTCGGACGACAGCGTGATCTCTTTCGATACTTTTTCGTATTCGGCGCGGCTCTGGTCCGGGTCGGGCGCCAGGTCGAGCGTGTTCTCGGCCCGCGCGACGCCGAGCGAAAGCGCGATCGTCGCCACGGCGATGCCGTAGCGCACGCGCCAGGAGCCCGTTCGTGATTTCCAGTCTTCAGACATTGAAGCCCAACTCTATGCGCGGCTTCGTTAACGAACCATCAACCATGTTCGAGCCCCGGCCGTCATCGACAAACCCCATGAGCCCAAACTGTCGATGAGCATTGGGGCAAAAATCCGGGCGGCTGGCATCAATTCGCCGACGGAGCCGACTTCATGAACGATGGTAGGGGTGACCGGAAAGGATCGTGGCCGCCCGGTAAAGCTGCTCGCCCAGCATCACGCGGACCAGCTGATGCGGCCAGGTCAGCGCGCCGAGCGACACCGTCAGATCAGCCAGGTCGCGCAGTGACTGGTCATGGCCGTCGGCGCCGCCAATGGCGATCACCAGCGCCTTGCGCCCGCCATCGCGCAGCGAACCTATGCGACCGGCGAAATCCTCGGAGGAAAGGTTCTTGCCGCGCTCATCCAGCAGCATCAGCGCCGTGCCCGGTTGCAAGTGCGTCTGCAGTTTCTGGCCTTCCTCGCGCCGGCGCTCATTGGCCGTCTGCGCGCGACCTTCGGCAATCTCGACGATCCCGGCGAATTCGAGGCCCACGGCAGGACCGCTCCTGGCAAAACGCTCGAAATAGCGGTCGGCCAACTGCTTCTCGGGGCCGGCTTTCATTCGGCCCACGGCATGAACCGTAATCTTCATCCCTGCCTCGAAGAGCCGCTGATGCATGTCGGACGACGACATGCATCAAGACGAATACGGCTCAGTGGAGGGTCTCCTCCTCGAGATCGGGCGCCTGCCACATCTTTTCGAGATTGTAGAAGTCGCGGACCTCGGGACGGAAGACATGGACGATGATGTCGCCCGAATCGATCAGGACCCAGTCGGCGCCAGCCAGCCCCTCGACGCGTGCAGTGCCGAGCCCGGCATCCTTCAGCGCCTTGAGGAGATGATCGGCAACAGCCGAGACATGACGGTGCGATCGGCCCGACGCGACGACCATGTAGTCGCCGAGGCTCGATTTCCCCTGAATGTCGATTGAGACGATGTTTTCGGCCTTGGAGTCTTCCAGACTGGCAAGGACTGTCTTGATGGCGCGGGACACGGCGTCGTTTACGCTGATCCCGGCCGGCGAAGGCACGATGTCGGCCTTCTTCCGCAGTGCTGTTCTCAGTGTATTTCCTTTCGCAGCAAGAACAACCAAATCACCTCTGAAATCAGGTGACACTGCTTAGATAGGCAGAGTTAGGTTGCAGTTTCAAGACACCGCTCGCAAGCAGGCACCCGGCAGCGGCCGAATATCCGGCTTTTCGGGCCAGAAAATCGGAACCGCCTCGCCCCGCAGCGGTTATCGGCTCATCCACGAACCGGAATCCCGACATGCCGATCGATCCCCAGAACGCTCTCCTCACCGTGCAATCCGGCCTGGCGCAACTCAGCACGCTGATCGTCTCCTACTCGCTTTCGGCGGTCGGCGCCGTCATCCTGCTGGTCATCGGCTACATCGTCGCCGGCCTCGCCGAGCGTTCGATCTATGCCGGCCTCGGCCATATCAGCGGCTTCGACGAAACGCTCCGCCATTTCTTCTCGCAGGTCGTCCGCTACGCCATCCTGGGACTGGTCGTAATCATGGTTCTCGGCCAGTTCGGCGTGCAGACGGCTTCGATCATTGCCGCTATCGGTGCCGCCGGCCTGGCCATCGGCCTGGCGCTGCAAGGCACGCTGCAGAACATTGCCGCCGGCATCATGCTCCTGGCGCTGCGGCCGTTCCGCATCGGCGAATATGTCGAAGTCGGCGCGATATCCGGCACCGTCGAGGAGATCGGGCTGTTTGCCACAACGCTGAGGACGGTCGAAGGCGTCTACGTGCTTGCACCCAACTCGACCCTGTGGAACCAGCCGGTCCGCAATTTCACCCGCAACGGTGTGCGCCGCGGCGACATCACGCTCAGCATCGGCTCCTGGAACGACATCGATTTTGCGCAGAAGACCATGCTCGGTGTCGCCGCCGCCGACCGACGCGTCAGGCGGCAGCCGGCGCCGATCGCCTTTGTCGCGACTGTCGGCGACAGCACCGTCGCCATCACCTTGCGCTACTGGACGGCGGCTGCCGATTTCTTCGCCGCCCAGATCGACCTCACCAAGAGCGTCAAGCAGGCGTTCGATGCCGAAGGCCTTTCAATCCCGGCGCCGGCGCCGCAAGTGCCGCAGCCGGAGGCCTCAGCCACGCAGCAATAGAGCATTTGAACCCGGCCGGCAGATGGCCCTCAAAGCTCTCCGCGCCCGCGCTGATCTTCGGGCGCGAAGGCGAGATCGACAGGCAACGGCGCCTGCGCCGTCATTGGCGCGAAACTGCCGGTCTCGGTGGCGGGCACCGGCCGAACCATGACGACGCGCCAGAGAACGAACAGGCAGTAGGCTGTGGCAATGACGATTGCCACATAGATGAAGGCCTGCGTGCCGTAGACGGCGGAAAGTCCGGTCACAATGCCGGGTACGACGAAGCCGGACAGCGACCAGGCAAACAAAAGCGAGCTCGACAACGCCACCATGTCGTCCTTGCCGGCGCGGTCGCCGGCATGGGCGCTGGCAAGCGAATAGATCGATTCCGAGGCGCCGTCCCAGACCACATAGATGACGAGCAGCACCGCCAGCGCGCCGCCGTCGAAACCGAGGGCAAACAGGCCCGCCGCGGCGGCAAGCGCCGACGCCGCGATCAGCACAAAGCGCCGGTCGGTGCGGTCGGAAATCCAGCCGAGCGGAATCTGCAGGATCAGCGTGCCGACCGGCATTGCCGAAAGCAGCAAGGCGACGTCGGCCTGGCTGTAGCCCTTGGCCGTGGCATGGATCGGCGCAAAACCCGAGATCGTCATCGACAGGCCGCCGACGGCAAGCATACCGGCAACGCCGACCGGGGAGATCCGCCAGGCGCGGCCGAGCGCCACGGACGCCGCTTGCGGCGCCGGCGGCTGCGCAAGCCGCGTCAGCCCGACGGGAAGGATCGACAGCGCGGTGAAGGCAATGCCGATCAGCGGCGCGTCGGCCGCGCGGATATCGATCAACGCCAGCGTCGAGTAGCCGACGCCGAGCCCGGCGACGTAGGCAACGTAGAAGATAGCCATGACCCGGCCGCGGATGGCGTTGGCGACGACATCGTTCAGCCAGCTCTGCGCGACAATGAACAGGCCGCATATGGCAAAGCCGTAGAGTGCCCGTGCAGCGATCCATGGCAATGGGTGCGGCCCCGCGCCGACCGCGGCGTTGGACAGCACGATCAGCGCCGACAGCACCATGAACACGCGGGCATGGCCGACACGCCGCACCAGCGGCCCGGTCAGGATGCAGCCGGCGAGGCCGCCAGCCGAAAGGCCGGTGACGATCAGCCCCGCCCATGTCGGATCGAAGCCCTCGGCGCCGAGCCGGACTGGGATATAGGCGAACATCAGCCCATTGCCGACGGCGATCAGCGCCATCGACAAAAGGATGCTGGCAATGGCGATCGACGGCGCCGGCTGCCCTAGACCGTTCTTGTCCTGGTCGCGCTCGAGAATCGTCATGACCGAGGATCGCCCATCAAGCAGGTCAAGGCAGCGGCAAAAGCGACATCACCGGACTTGCCTTCCGCGCCGGTTCAGCCCTTTGCCACCTTGCGGATCGCGCTCGACGACAGCGACGAACGCGGGCCGTGGATGAAGGTCCAGGCCGGCGCCGTCATGCGGGCGAGCCGCGGTGCGTCGCCCTCGTCGACGCGGGCATAGTCGAAGGTCTTGGCGACCACCGACGACAGGAACGACAGCGTCGCGCCTGGCCGGTCGACCACCGCGATCGGGAACGTCATGACGATGCGGCGCCAGCGCTGCCAGCGGTGGAAGTCGCGAAGCGAGTCGGCGCCCATGATCCAGACAAAATCGACGCCCGGGTTACGCGCCTTGACCAGCGCCAGCGTGTCGGCGGTGAAGCGGACGCGGTGGGCCGCCTCGAATGCGGTGACCTTGATCTTCGGGTTCTTCGCGATCTTTTCGGATAGCTGCAGCCGCTCGGCCAGCGGCGCCAGGTCTCCGGCATTCTTGAGCGGATTGCCGGGCGTCACCATCCACCACAGCTGATCGAGCGCAAGGCGTCTGAGTGCGATCTCGGCGACCAGCGCATGGCCGGCATGCGGCGGGTTGAACGAACCGCCGAACAGCCCGACCGCCACGCCTTTCCCGGCATGCGGCATCTTGAGATAGCGGGAGGATATGGCATGTTCGGACAAGGCAAGCATGCGTCAGGCACCCCCCTCTGCCGCGCCGGGCATCTCCCCCTCAAGGGGGGAGATTGTCAGCTTCATCCCTGGCGCCCTTAGTGCGACATCGAAGATTGGCGAAAGTCTATGCGACATCCGATCTCCCCCCTTGAGGGGGAGATGTCCGGCAGGACAGAGGGGGGTGGCTGGGCGCACGCCTCTCAGGCTCGGACTGTGGACGGATTCAAGGCCTCACCTGTCCCGACCCGCGCACGCGATATTTGAACGAGGTCAGTTGCTCGACGCCGACCGGCCCGCGTGCATGCATCTTGCCGGTGGCGATGCCGATCTCGGCGCCCATGCCGAACTCGCCGCCATCGGCAAACTGGGTCGAGGCGTTGTGCAGAAGAATCGCCGAATCGACCTCGTTGAAGAACCGGTCGACCGCTGTGGCGTCCTCGGCGATGATCGCCTCGGTGTGATGCGAGGAAAACGTCTCGATATGCTCGATGGCGCCGCCAATGCCGTCGACCAGCTTCACCGCAATGATGGCATCGAGATACTCGGTCACCCAGTCTGCATCGGTCGCGGGCTGGGCATCGGCATAAAGCCTCAGCGCCTCGGCATCGGCATGGATCTCGCAGCCCGCCGCCCGCAGGGCCTCGAGGATCGGCACCAGGTGCGTGCCGGCGGCGGCACGGTCGACCAGCAGCGTCTCGGCAGCACCGCACACCCCGGTGCGCCGCATCTTGGCATTGACCGCGATCTTGACCGCCATGTCGAGATCGGCCGATCGGTCGATATAGAGATGGCAGATGCCCTCGAGATGCGCGAAGACCGGCACCCGTGCCTCGTTCTGCACACGCTCGACCAGGCTGCGGCCGCCGCGCGGAATGATGACCTCGAGATTGCCGGAAAGTCCTTTCAGCATTTCGCCGACGGCGGCGCGATCGGTGGTCGGCACCAATTGTATGGCATCCTCCGGCAGCCCGGCTGGCTTCAGCCCCTCGACCAGGCAGGCATGGATAGCGGCGGAAGAATTCGCCGAATCCGAGCCGCCGCGCAGGATCACCGGATTGCCCGCCTTGAGGCAGAGCGCGCCGGCATCGGCGGTCACGTTAGGCCGGCTCTCATAGATGACGCCGACGACGCCGAGCGGCGTGCGCACCCGTTCGATATGCAACCCGTTCGGCCGGTCCCATGCGGCAATGACATCGCCGACCGGATCGCGTAACCCGGCGATCTCGCTGATACCGTCTGCCATGGCGCGGATGCGGGCGGGATCGAGCTTCAGCCGATCCATCGACGCTGCCGATAGGCCAGCCTCCCTGCCATTTCTGATGTCGATGGCATTGGCGTCGAGGATGTCCTGCTCATGCCGAAGGATCGCCTGAGCCATGCCGATCAGCGCCGCGTGCTTGCGCTCGGCCGCAGCTATGGCCAGCGGGCGGGCCGCGGCACGCGCGCGGCGGCCGATATCGGCCATCAGCGCCACGGTATCATCCCGGGATTTTTCATGCAGCGTCAGCATGGCTCATCCTCCGCTATGTAACCTGGTCACCGACTACTTGCTCACCACCGGCATGGCTCACCACAAGGTCGTCGCGGTGGATCATCGCCGAACGCGCCTCGTAGCCGAGCACGGTTTCGATCTCTGTCGTCCTCAGCCCAGCGATCCTTACGGCATCGGCGGCATCATAGGCAACCAGCCCGCGCGCGATCTCGCGGCCCTCGGGCGACAGGATCGCCACCGTGTCGCCACGCGCAAAATTGCCGCTGACCAGTTTGACGCCGGCCGGCAGCAGCGACTTGCCGGAGAGCAGCGCGCCGATGGCGCCGGCATCGACGGTCAGCCGGCCGGCCGGTTCGAGCTGCCCGGCGATCCAGGTCTTGTAGCCCTTGACCGGATTGGCGCTCGGCCGGAAGAAGGTGGCACGCTCGCCGCGCTCGATTGCCAGCAGCGGCGACAGCCGCGTGCCCGATGTGATGATCATGGCGGTGCCGGCGGCGGTCGCGATCTTGCCGGCGTCGAGCTTGGTGCGCATGCCGCCGCGCGACAATTCCGAAGCAGCGGCACCCGCCATCGCTTCGATGTCGGGGGTGATGCGGTCGACGACCTGAATGAACCGGGCTTGCGGGTCACGCGCCGGCGGTGCCGTGTAGAGCCCGTCAACGTCGGAGAGCAGCACCAAAAGGTCGGCGCCCATCATGGTGGCGACACGCGCCGCCAGCCGGTCGTTGTCGCCATAGCGGATTTCGGAGGTGGCCACCGTATCGTTCTCGTTGATGACCGGCACCGCCTTCATCTTGAGCAGTGTCGAAATCGTCGCCCGCGCGTTGAGATAGCGGCGGCGCTCTTCGGTGTCGCCGAGCGTCAGCAGGATCTGGCCCGATTTCAAGCCATTCTTGCCGAGCGCATCCGACCAGGCGCCGGCCAGCGCGATTTGCCCGACGGCGGCCGCCGCCTGACTCTCCTCGAGCTTCAGCGCCCGCTTGCCGAGGCCGAGAATGGTGCGGCCAAGTGCAATCGCGCCCGAAGACACGACGAGAATTTCGGCGCCGCCATTGGCCAGCACGGCGATGTCGTCGGCAAGCGAGGCCAGCCAGTCGCGCTTCAGGCCCGTCGTGCGGTCGACAAGCAGCGCCGAGCCGATCTTGACGGCAATGCGCCGATAATTTTTCAGCGATTGCGCGGCCATGGCTATGTGTTCCAGCGCGTCTCGACCGGCGCAGCGGCAGCCTCGCGTGCATCGGCCACCACAGCGATCAGCGCGCGCAACACCGCCTCGACGCCTTCGCCGGTGACCGCCGAAAGCAGCATCGGCGCGCGGCCGGCGGCACGTTTCAGCGAGGCGGTCTTTTTCTTGCGTGCGTCGGCATCGAGTATGTCGACCTGGGAAAGCGCGACGATTTCGACCTTGTCGGTCAGCCCATTGCCGTAGGCTTCGAGCTCGGCACGCACGGTCTTGTAGGCATTGGCCGGATTTTCTTCCTGCGCCGAGACAAGATGCAGAAGGACACGCGTGCGCTCGACATGGCCAAGGAAGCGGTCGCCGATGCCGACACCTTCATGCGCGCCTTCGATCAGGCCCGGAATATCGGCAATGACGAATTCGCGACCGTCGATGCGGGCCACGCCAAGGCCCGGATGCAGCGTGGTGAAGGGATAGTCGGCGATCTTCGGCTTGGCCGCGGTGACCGCCGCCAGGAAGGTCGACTTGCCGGCGTTGGGCAGCCCGACAAGGCCGGCATCGGCGATCAGCTTCAGCCTGAGCCAGATGTTGAGCTCTTCGCCCGGCAGTCCGGGATTGGCGCGGCGCGGCGCCTGGTTGGTCGAGGTCTTGAAGTGCTGGTTGCCGAAACCGCCATTGCCGCCCTTGGCCAACAGAAAGCGCTGGCCGACGACCGTCAGATCGCAGATCAGCGTCTCATTGTCCTCGGCAAAGACCTGTGTTCCAGCCGGCACTTTCAGCGTTACGTCGGCACCCTTGGCGCCGGTCATGTTGCGGCCCATGCCGTGCGTCCCGGTCTTGGCCTTGAAATGCTGCTGGTAACGATAGTCGATCAGCGTGTTCAGCCCATCGACCGCCTCGACCCATACATCGCCGCCGCGACCGCCGTCGCCGCCGTCCGGGCCGCCGAACTCGATGAACTTTTCGCGCCGGAACGACACCGAACCGGCGCCGCCGTCGCCGGAGCGGATGTAGACCTTGGCTTGATCGAGAAATTTCATCGGATTGTATGGTTTCTGCTATTGGCTTTGCGGGATTGCTCTAAACCAAGGCGGGTCGAAGGGCGAGGGCCGTTTTTGCTACTGTAACGTCGCGCGTAGCTCTGGACGCGTACCATTTGGTTGACCCTTGCCGAAAATCGATCTTCGGCTTTCCAAGCGCGAGATGTCGGAATGAAGCTGGTAACTTACAATATCCACTACGGCGTCGGTCTCGACGGCCGGTACGATGTCGGCCGTATCGCCGATGCCGTGCGCGGCGCCGACGTGATCGCGCTGCAGGAGGTCACCCGCGCCAACCCGAAGAATGGCGGCCGCGACATGGTGGCCGACCTCGGCAAGGCGCTGCCCGACTATTTTGCCGTCTACGGCAGCAATTTCGAAGCCGACGCCGGCTCGCGCCTGGAGAACGGCCGCGCCATCACGACCACCTTCCAGCTCGGCAACATGGTGCTGTCGAGGACGCCGATCCATCTGTCGCGCAATCTCCTTTTGCCGCGCAGCCGCAGTGTCGAGGCGATGAACTTCCAGCGCGGCGCGCTGGAGGCGCTGATCGAAACGCCGCTTGGTCCGATCCGCTTCTATTCCACCCATCTCGACCATCGCAGCCCGGTTGAACGGCTGAGCCAGATCCGCTTTCTGCGCCAGCGTCTGTTGAAATACTCGCTCGAGGGCGGCGGGCTCTCCGGCGTCGCCGAGATCGGCTTGCCGGAGCTGCCTTGTCCCGAAGCCTTCGTCGTCATGGGCGACTTCAACATGCTGGCCGGATCGCCGGAACATGTCGAACTCGCCGGCCAGGCTGACCATGAATTCGGCATGCCGGTGACCGCCGACCTCGCCGTCGATGCCGCCACGCGCCTCGGCGCCGCCGGCGCCGATCTCGTCACCTGGGTCGACCCCAAGCGGCCGGGCGATACCAGCCGCTACAAGCGCATCGACTACATCTTCACCAGCGCCTCGCTTGCCAAATCGCTGAGGCGCCTGTGGGTCGACCGGCAAGCGGCCGGTTCGGATCACTTGCCGGTCTGGCTCGAGATGACGTGAGCCGCATCCATCAAAAATGCACCCAGTTCCGCAGGCTGGTCCAGGTCTTGCGATCGAGGCGGTAGCGCTCGACCGGCACCTGGCCTGCAACGATCGAGTTCAGCATGCCCTGGCCGGCATACTGGAAGCCGCATTTGTGGATGACCCGGCGCGAGGCCGGATTGATAACCCGCGTCGAGGCGTGCAGCACCTGGATCGTGGTTCTCTGGAAGGCAAGGTCGACCAGTGCGTGCGCTGCTTCCGTCGCGTAGCCGCGTTTCCAGTACGGCTCGCCGATCCAGTAGCCGAGCTCCAGCCCACGATCCGTAGTGTTGAGCCCGGCACAGCCGACGAAGGTCTCGGTGCCGGCCAGCGTCAACGCATAGGCGATTCCGGCCCGGCGCGATGCCGTCATGGCCAGGAAAGCGCGTGCCTCCGCCTCGCCATAGGGATGCGGCATGCGAGCCAGCATTTCCGCGACGTGGCGGTTGTCGGCGAGCGCCACCAATTGCTCGATGTCGCTCTCACCCGGGGGCCGCATGACCAGCCGCTCGGTCGCGAGCACCGGGCAATCTATCGTGTAACTTTCGTCGTCTGTCGCTTCCGCTTCGGCAACCATATCAAAGTCCTCCAGGCACAAGAAAAAGGGGAGATGGAAACCCATCTCCCCTGATCCATTTCCTGGCTTGGCCAGACACCGGTCCCGAGATGGGTGCCGGTGTTCTCGTGCGGAACCGGCTACTCCGCTGCCTTCGTCATCGGGTTCACCGATACGTAGGTTCGGCCATTGGCTTTTTTGTTGAAGGTGACTGCGCCAGCTTCGAGCGCAAACAGCGTGTGGTCCGTGCCAATGCCGACATTGGTGCCGGGATGCCACGTCGTGCCACGCTGACGAATGATGATGTTGCCCGGAATCACGGCTTCGCCACCGAACTTCTTCACGCCGAGCCGCTTGGAATGGGAGTCGCGACCATTGCGCGACGATCCGCCAGCTTTCTTGTGTGCCATCTAACTACTCCGATGCGCCGCGAGGCGCCTAAACGATCTTATGAACGCGTTCGCGTTCCGTTTCAAGTCCGATCCGGCGCCGATTGCGCCGGTTCGTTCTACTTCTTCGCCAATTCCTTGGCCTGCTCGCGCCAGTCCTTGATCTGGTCGGCGCTGAACGGCATGTGCTCGTCGATCTTGGCGACGTCCTTGTCGGACAGCTTGGCGATCTGGGCAAAGGTGGTGATGCCCTGTTCGTTGAGCTGGCCGGCGGCGACCGGGCCGATGCCCTTGATCACGGTCAGGTCGTCCGGCTCGCCCTTCGGCGCCTTGAACAACGGCGCGGCGGCTTCGGCAGCCTTGTCCTCGGTCGTCTCGGCCTTGGCTTCCTTCTTCGGCGCAGCCTCTGCCTTCGCTGCTGCCTTCGGCGCGGCTTCAGCCTTCGCCTCGGTCTTGGCTGCAACTTCGGCCTTCGCTTCGGTCTTGGCGGCGGCCTTCTTCGCCGGCTTGGCGCCACCCAGCAGGATCTCGGCAATCCTGACGGTGGTCAAAAGCTGGCGATGGCCGATCTTGCGGCGCGAATTCTGCCGACGGCGCTTCTTGAAGGCGATGACGGTACGGTTCTTGCCCTGCTCGACGACTTCGGCGGTGACCATCGCACCATCGACGAACGGCGCGCCGAACGTGACGTTCTCGCCTTCGCCATGCGCGAGCACGCTACCGATCTCGACGATGTCGCCGACATTGGCTTCGAGTTTTTCGATCTTCAGGAGATCGTTGGCGGCAACGCGATACTGCTTGCCGCCCGTTTTGATGACTGCGAACATTTTTTGCCTTTCGCTGTTCGGTCGGCCTTGATGAACCGCCTCAGGCGGTTCGGCCGTCTTTTTGTCAGTCTGCGGGTTCAAAAAACAAGCGGCGCGGAAGATCCCTCCACGCCGATTGCGCGCTGTCCCTAACCGAAGGTTCGGCTTGAGTCAAGGCAAGCGCCGCGGGCAAGCTGCAAACGGGTTGAGCCCAGTCCTTGCAAATATCGAGCAGCGGCTACCGGAGCCTCGAAGGAAGCACGGACAGAAGCTGCGGCGCCGGGGCAGATTGGCCCTTGTAACCTGCCTGTCCAGCCGTTATCTAGTGCGCCGCGCCGGCAACGGCGGACCATGACCGCGGAGAGGTGGCAGAGTGGTCGAATGCACCGCACTCGAAATGCGGCATGGGTGCAAGCCCATCGGGGGTTCGAATCCCTCCCTCTCCGCCACTTCGGAATGGTCCATTCCGGACCCATAGGTAACAGCATCTCTCATCGCGCCGGTAATGGCTTAAGATCGCGGGCCTATGCAGCCTTCCGCCGCAATTGGCTCACGCTCAGCCACACCGCCGAAACCAGGAAGTAGAGGGCGCCTACTGCGGCATAGCCGGCCACGTTGGAGATCGATGGCGGCATCGGCATCCGCGTCTGCACGATGAAAAACGTGCCTGCCAGTGCTGATTGCCCTCCGCTCAGGATCATCGCCCACTGCGCACCAGAGCTCTTCCAACGGCGGACGGCGGTGCCGAGTTGAAGCGGCCGGACAGGATCGCCCATAGGCCGAACACGCCGAGCACCCAATTCATGCTCATCTTCAGCGCAACAATGACCGCGAGCGTTGTCGCCACACTGACCACGACGTTGATGGTCTGGGTGCGATTCTGTCCCAATCCTCCGCTGCGCGATGCGTCGACAAAATTGGCCAAGGCATCCCATGCAGGATAAGCCACGAGTAACACCGCCGCGACCACCCCGGAATGCTGTCCCACCGTAAAGGCAGCCGCCACCCAGACAGCCGAGAACGCCGTCCGAGCGAAGTAATAGAGCTTGAGCCATTGTTCTTGGCTGGAGCGGGAAAGATCGCCACTGTAAACCGTCATTGGATTGTCCTTTCGACTAGTAGGTAGGGACTCTCGACGAACGTCGCAGAGTGATTGCTAGTATGGTTAGTTGAGATCTAGGCCCGCATCCGGGGGGAAGCGCGGAGCCGCTCCAGGAGCGGGCCCGTCACGACGGCGAATATCTTCGGATCGCCATAGGCCCGTGCTGAAAGCATCGCGCCGTGAACGGTCGCCATGAACGCTTCAGCCTCGGCACGAGGGGTGCTCATCAGTCGAAATTGGCCGTGCCGCGCACCGCGCTCCATCACCGATGTCAGCCAAGCCGACAGCGAGCGGAAATGCGCCCGGACCTCAAGGCCAACTTCCTCGGGCAGCACGGGGAGCTCGCTTGCCAACAGCGCGCAGATACAAAACGGGGCGCTGGCGTTCGCGATGCAGGCTTCCCAATACCCGGCATAGATCCGCAACTGTTCGAGCGGATCGGATTCGTGAAGTTCGACATTTGCCATCCCAGCTTCAGTTTCTTCGCGATACCGCGCAACCAGCGTCCGAACCAGATCGACCTTGCTTGGGAAATGGTGATGGATGCTCGCCTTACGGATCCCGACCACATCAGCAATGTCGGCATAACTGAAACCGTTGTAGCCGCCAGCGACGATCAGTGAACGTGCACAAGCCAGGATGTCATCAGAGGTGGTAGACAAGTTGCTCATGCTTTTACCTACCTTCTGGTAGGATGGCAGTCAAGCCTCCTTGCAACGCGAGTAGCGTGAAATTGCGTGGCTATGGCGTAGACGTCATTCGATCTTAATTGATCTCGGCCCGCCATCCATTCAGACAGCTCCGGTGTTTGTCGATCGAGGTAGCCATCCCACTTCGAGGACGAGGCAACACCCTCCGGCCGACCGGACCACCGCCAATCGCCGTGCGGCACTAGGCGTTTGCACCGACTGCGCTATCTCACCATCGTTAGCTTGTTCTATCGCTGGTTGAAGACTGGGAGGTTTCCATGGATCGGCGACTATTTTTGACAGGAATGTTTGGCATTGCCGGGGCCGCGGCCCTTGCAAGCACAGTTCGGCCAATCAACGCAGTGGCCGGCGTTCCAACTGCCAGAAGCGGCATTCTCGATGAACTCGAGGCGCCGGATGTCGAGACCTTCGACGACGATGAAACTCAAGCAGAGTTGCAACCAGTCTATCATCGCCGGTGGCACCGGCCGCGCCGGCGCCGCCGGCGCGCTTGGAGAAGGGTCTGTCGCGTTTACTGGCGAAACGGCTATCGGCGCAGGCGGTGCTTCCGCAGGCGCGTCTGGGTCTGGTTTCGATTCTAGCAACTGGCCGGCTTGAACCCTGGCCATCGCGGCCGGGGTTTTCGCCCCAGGCGGCCGTTAGCGCCCTTAGGGAGCTTTCCTAAGGGCGCGGAGGAAGCTGACGGTGTTTGCAGGGTTCAGAGCCACCAGCCTACGACTGGACGATACGACGATTTTCGCAAGGGTCGGAGGCACCGGTCCGCCGCTGCTGCTTCTTCACGGTTTTCCAGAAACGCATCTGATGTGGAGGGATATCGCCGCAGCCTTGGCGCTCCGCTTCACGGTGGTCGCCGCCGACCTTCGAGGCTATGGGCAAAGCGGATGTCCGATTTCCTCTGCCGATCATAGCCCATACGCCAAACGCGCCATGGCCGGCGACATGGTTCAGGCCATGAAGCAGCTGGGGTTTGAGCGGTTCATGGTTGCCGGGCATGATCGCGGCGGGCGGGTTACCTATCGCCTGGCGCTCGACCATCCCGACAAAGTGCTCAAAATCGCCGTCCTCGACATCATCCCCACCGCCGCAACGTGGGATCGGGCGGATGCCAGACTGGCGCTCGGCTTCTGGCCCTGGAGCCTTCTTGCGCAGCCGGAGCCCCTGCCGGAGCGTCTGATCGGCGCGGCTCCCGATGCTGTCGTCGACGATGCAATTACGCACTGGGGATCGTCGGCGAAAATGGTCTCCAAAGAGGTCAGGAACGCCTATGTTGATGCGCTTCGCGATCCCGCGCATATTCATGCCATCTGCGAAGAGTATCGCGCCGCTGCGACGATCGATCGTGAACATGACGCGCTGGACCGCGCAAACGGTCGTCGCATCGACTGTCCGCTACTGGCGCTATGGAGTGGCGAAGGCGCCCTGGAGAACTGGTATGCGCAAGAAGGCGGGCCGCTGGCCATCTGGAGGAAATGGGCCGACAGAGTGGCAGGATGCGCTGTCCAAGGCGGGCACTTTTTCCCGGAAGAGCACCCCGACAAGACGGCAGCGGCTCTCTCGGAATTCTTTGAAGACAAACAGGTCGGTCAGCACAGAGTATTGTAGAGGTCACATGCTTCAGTTACGCGGAACCTCGCGAGTGCTTCGCGGCCCTAGATCGAGAACCCTCCGAAAATCCGCCCGTCCGGCATCAATGTGCTTGATAAGGGAATGAAGGCGATCTCCACGTCCACGCCTCTGATATGCAGCCTCATGTTTGTCGGAAGTTGCGCATCGCCTTTGCCGGCATCCTTTGATGCTGCGAAATACGACAAGATGAGTTGCGTCGAGCTCAACGTGGCGATCGGCGCTGTCGCCGACGAAATGTCGGCGACAGCCATCGCTCGTGGCAAAGTCGTCCACACCAACATTCCGGGCTGGCTGCTGGGAGGGCAGCGTGTCGCCTCGACCGTGGCTGCCCGCCAGAGTGCGAAGATCGAGCGCTTGCGGCAGCAGGAGGCTGCGATTGCCGCGGCGAGACGAAGCCGGTGCTAATCGTCTCTTAGCCGTTCGATAAAACGCCTCTTATGGATATGCCGATCGCGGATCGCCTGCAGCCTGCGAGCAAAATCGTGGGTCGTGCCACATTCCTCGGCGATTGCCTTGAGGTCGAGCAGAAGGCTGGCGGCCTCATCGTAGCCGGGAGGGTTGCGGCGTTCGATCTCGCTCTCCACCTCACGCCAGACGCTTTCGCCGCGTCGCGAGAGCGCATCGAGCCGAATACGGCGAGCGCGCGCCTCTTCCGCCGCCTGCCGTTTTCTTTCAGCCTCTCGTTGCTCCTCCTGCGCGCGCTCGCGGGCCTGACGGATCGCCTCGGCACGGGCTCGCAGTTCGCCGGCCGAGCGCGGAACAGTGGCCATGGGGCTTCCAACAGAGACTTTCAACATCGAGCGATTCCGGACGAACGCCCGAAGCTCGTTTTCAACATGCCGATCGCCGTCGACGAGACGAACGAGCAGCGTCGTCTTTTCATGATCGGACAAGGCGCCGACTGAACGCCGGACCATATCCGGCGACAATTCCGTTGTCGTGCCGGCGGGACGCTCGGCCGCCTCAGCGACGAGGTCGGCGTCGAGCTGAAAGAAGCGCGCGAAAGCGTCGAGCGCGGGCGTCATCGGGCCGATCCCCGGCAAAGGCTCCGCCTCGTCCGGCTTGACGGAACCGATCTCGGCCGCCTTCAGCCACAGCAGGTAGAAAAGCCTCAGATCGCCGCCGAGCACGTCGGCGCGCAGCGGCGCCAGTGCTTCGAGCCAGTGCGAGTCGTCGTCCCAATTATCCCAATCGTCCGCAGGTTCCAGTTCTTCGCACAGGATGTCGACGATCAGGTTCTCGCCGGACGTGCTGATCTCGAGGCAATCGACCGCATGCAGGAATCCCTCGAGACGCTGCCGGTCGATTAATCGCGCTGGAAACCGGATCATCAGCCGGTGGGTGCCCCAATTCGCCAAATAGAGATGAAGATCGAACCAACGCCGCATCAACGCGACCGGATCGCCTTTAAAGTCGCCCCACTCGTAGAAATTCGTGAAGCTCGTGGCCGTAATCCGCGCCCGCGTCGACACATCGCGCAAGTCCCGGCGATCCGCTTCGCTGAGTGGGCGGTCGACCGCCCGAAACTCGTAGTATTGATATTCGCTCATGGTTGCTTGGCTGCTGGCCGATCCTCGTCCCCCACAGGTCAGTTCAGGATAGAGCTGTGTCGAGATCGAACTCGCCCCGTCTGGTACTTTCTGCACAGGAATTTGCCGTTTGTGCGGATGAACTGTTGAAAGGCAGCCGGCCTGTCGTAGATTTGGCAAGCGCGAACGGCAGCGAGGATGCCATGAAGAAAGAAGCACTGGACTCCGTCCTTGGCCGGGGCAAGCCCGGCTTCGATCTCGGTCCGATAGAAGATCAACTACATGCCGTGGCAAACGAGCAGCAATTGCCGGATGTCGCAATCATTCACTGCATAGCGAGGATTGAAGAATCGGCTCCCGCGCTGCGTGCCGTCGTCACAAGAGCGGCCGAAGGAGAGGCTCTGTCGCGGGATGATCAGATGCTGCTCTTGCGAGGCATCTACATTCTGGGCGGCGCTCGCGACACTAGAACGTTCGGGCCCTTGTTGCGCCTGCTGCGCCGGCCGGGACGCGACCTCGATGACCTGCTCGGCGACGTGGTGACCGAGAGCATGGCGCGTATCGTCGCCGGCGTATTTGATGGCGACGCCGACGCTTTGTTCAGTTTGATCAGCGACCGCTCCGTCGATGAATTCGTCCGCGATGCAGTTTTGGGCGCAGCGACCTTCCTGACCTGGGAAGGCCGCATCGAGCGTGACCGAATGCGAGATTTTCTCGAGCGATTCCACACCGAGAGGCTGGCCGATGACGACGATTTCGCCTGGATCGCCTGGCTGGGGGCGATCGCCCTGCTTGGCTTGCGCGATCTGGCGTCACTTGTTCACAGCGCATGGGACGACGGCCGCATCCCCGAAGGGGTAATCGACCGCCGCGATTTCGAAGACGATCTCCTGGCCGCCGAGCAAAGCCCAAACGACATGGATCGATTCGAGCGCGCCGCTCTCGGCTATATCGACGACGTGCTTGAAGCGTTGGAATGGACCAGCCACCTTGAGTATTTTGGCGAGGAAGATTGGCAATCGCCCTTGCCGGAACAAACTTGGCTCGACGAGTTGTCGAGATTGACAGCGCCGGTCACAAATCCTTGGCGCCATGTCGGACGCAATGATCCGTGTCCCTGTGGAAGCGGCAAGAAAGCAAAGAAATGCTGCCTGGCAAACTAACCTGTTGCAGTGTCGCGCAATTGCGAGTTTGATTTTTGGCTACCCTCACGCCGATCCAGCGGATTGATGCGCAGCGATCGCGCCGAGGAATATCTCGCCGAAATCCTTGAGCTTGGCGGCGCCGACGCCGTTGACCGCGGCGAAGGCGTCCAGATCACGCGGGCAGCGTTCGGCCATATCGATCAGTGTACGATCCGAAAAGATCACGAAGGCCGGCACCTGGCGTTCCCGGGCAAGACGCAGCCGTACAGCCTTGAGCGCGGCCAGCAGCGCCGAATCCAGACCTTCCGTGCCTGCTGCGGTATCCTCAGGACGTATCTTGCCTCGCGATGACTGGCGCGCGTCCACGCGATACCGGAATGAAGCCTCGCCCCGAGCCAGCGCACGGCCCTTCTCGGCAATGGCGAGGCCGCCATGGCCGGCTGAGTCCAATGTCAGGAACCCTCCCGCGACGAGTTGGCGGAGCAGCGACAGCAAGAAACTCCTTTTATGCGCCACACCGGTGCCGAAGCTGGCAAGCCTGTGGTGGTTCCTGTCCAGGACCTTCTCGGTCTCATGGCCGAGCAGCACATCGACGACATGGGCGACGCCGAAGCGCTCGCCGGTCTGTGCGATCGCCGCCAGGATGATCCGCGCCTCCGCCTCGCCATCCGCATGCGGCGCCTGGTCGAGGCAGTTGTCGCAATTGCCGCAAGGCGAAGCACTTTCGCCGAAATAGCCAAGCAGGATCTGACGGCGGCACTGCGTCGTCTCGCAATAACCGATCAGCGTATCGAGTCGGCCATGCGCGCGCCTTTTGTGCTCAGCCGGCGCATCCTCGTCTTCGATGAAAAGCCGCCGCATGCGGATATCGCCGAGACCGAACAGCATATGTGCCTCGGCCGCCCGCCCGTCGCGGCCCGCCCGCCCGATTTCCTGATAATAGGCCTCCAAGCTGCCCGGCAGGTCGGTGTGGAAGACATAGGCGACATCCGGCTTGTCGATCCCCATGCCGAAGGCGATGGTCGCCACCATCACCACGCCGGACAAGGTCATGAAAGCGTTTTGATTCGCTTCACGCGCGTCCTTGCTCATGCCGGCATGATAGGCGAGCGCGCGTACGCCGTTCCGCTCGAGGAACGCCGCCATCTCTTCGGTCTTTTTGCGTGACAGGCAATAGACGATCCCGCTGCGGCCCGCATGGCGCTGCACGAAGCCGAGCAGTTGGCGCTTGCTGTCCTGCTTGGGCTCAATGCTTAGCTTGATGTTCGGCCGGTCGAAGCCGAGCACCACGGTATCGACGCGCCCGTCGAACAGTTGCGCGGCAATGTCGGTGCGCGTCGTCTCGTCCGCCGTCGCCGTCAACGCAATGATCGGCACTTTCGGGAAGATATCACGTAGTCTCGACAATTCTTCGTATTCGCGCCGGAACGCCGGTCCCCATTGGGAGATGCAATGTGCCTCGTCGATGGCGATCAGCCGGACATCGAGCTTGGTCAACGCCTCGAGCATTCGCACCGTCATTAGCCGCTCCGGTGCAAGATAGAGCAGGCGCGTCTGGCCTGCCGCGACACGGCGCCATGCAGCGACATTGGCGTCGCGGTCGAGCGAGGAATTGATCGTATCGGCCGCCACGCCGGCAAGGCGCAATGCGGCGACCTGATCCTGCATCAGGGCCACCAGCGGCGAAACGACAATGGTGAGCCCGCCCAGCACCAGCGCCGGGACCTGGTAGCAGAGCGATTTGCCGGCGCCGGTCGGCATGACAGCCAGCACATGATGCCCGGCCAGCAGCGCCTCCATCACGGCCGCCTGGCCGAGACGAAAATCATCGAAGCCGAATACATCCTTCAGGACGCGCCGCTTGGAATCCTCTGCCGGGATGCTCGCTGCTACCTGCATTACAGAACTTTCGGGGATACGACCTGCCGAAATTCCCCGGCGAATCGCCAGGTGATTGCCTGGACAGCAGATTCGAACATTTATCGACCCCTCTGGTCCTGTCCGCGGCACCGCCTGAGGCGAACTTCTCTCTCATTGGCCGATATGAGGCCGTCGTTCCAGCCCCTATTCGCTTTGGCTGTGAATATCGCACCGCCTCGGAGCGGTTAATCCTATCTTCACTATCATTCGGCAGGTTCAGGTTCTGCGGTGATGTTTTGAGTACCGCGGCGCCACAAGCGCCCAGGCAACACGCCCGCGTCTCTCCGGAGGCGCGGGTTTTTTTCTGAGAACCGGCTGCCTGATCTTCGGGCCCGCAGCTCAGTCGAGGAAATCGGCGCGGTGTGGCGTGAAGCTGTCGACCAGCCGTCCCGCCTGCAGCGCCTTGACGCCATGGACAAGGTTGGAAGGAACGATGAAGCTGCTGCCGGTTTCCAGGACCTCGGTCCTGCCGTCGATGGTGACTTCGAAGCGACCTTCGGCGACGTAGCTCGCCTGGACATGCGGGTGCGAGTGCAATGCACCGACACCACCCTTGTCGAAACCGAATTCGACCATCATCAGTTCATCCGTGTGCAGGAGCACGCGCCTGCGGTTGCCATCCGGCGTCGGCGTCCACGCAGCCTCGCCGGCATGCGAGAAGATTTTGGTTCCGGTCATCGCCAAACTCTCACCTTTTGTTGTTCATCGTGCCAGCCAGCCGCCGTCCACCGGCACCACCGCGCCGTGCATGTAGTTGGACGCTGGCGCCAGCAGGAAGACGGCTGCGTCGCCGATGTCTTCCGGCGCGCCCCAGCGGCCGGCCGGAATGCGCGCCAGGATCGAAGCGCTGCGGTCGGGATCGGTGCGCAGCGCCTCGGTGTTGTTGGTCTCGATATAGCCGGGCGCAATGCCGTTGACGTTGATCCCCTTTGCCGCCCATTCGCACGCCAGCAGCCGTGTGATGCCGAGCACGCCATGTTTGGAGGCGGTGTAGGAGGCGACGCGGATGCCGCCCTGGAAACTCAGCACCGAAGCTATGTTGACGATCTTGCCGCGCCGTCCAGATTCGGCAAGCACGCGCCTGGCAAAACTCTGGCTGAGGAAGAACACCGTCTTCAGATTGACGCCGATGACGTCATCCCAGTCGGCTTCGGTGAGGTCGACCGCATCGGCACGCCGGATGATGCCCGCATTGTTGACCAGGCCGTCGAGCGGCCCGGTGTCGTCCCAGACGCGGTCAAGCATCGCCTGGGCGGCGGCATCGTCGCCAAGGTCGCAGCGGACCGCCTCGAAGCGCCCGCCGGCCGCTTCAATCCTCTCCGCCGTCTCGTCCATCGCCGACCGGCCGACGCCGACCACCGCGCCACCGGCGCGCGCGATCGACACGGCGATGCCCTGGCCGATGCCGGTATTGGCGCCGGTAACGAGGATGCGCTTGCCGGCAAGGCTGAACGCAGAGAGGTCGCTCACTTGAGCTCCTCCATCGCCACCAGGTCGACATCGGTATAGTCGACATTGTCGCCGGCCATCGCCCAGATGAAGGCGTAGTTCGAGGTGCCGGCGCCCGAATGGATCGACCATCCCGGCGACAGCACCGCCTCCTCGTTGCGCATGACGAGATGGCGCGTTTCGTCCGGTTCGCCCATGAAGTGAAACACCCGCGCCGCCTCCGGCAGGTCGAAATAGAGATAGGCCTCCATGCGCCGGTCATGCACATGGCATGGCATGGTGTTCCAGACGGAACCGGGGGCAAGCTGCGTCATGCCGACGACAAGCTGACAGGTCTTTACCCCATCGGCATGGATGAACTGGAAGATCGAGCGCTCGTTGGAGGTTGCCTGGCTGCCGAGATCGAGCCGCTTGGCATCGCCGATGCGGATCAGCCGGTTGGGATGGCTCTGATGCGCCGGCGCGCTGAGCAGGTAGAACTTAGCCGGCTCAGCCGGATTGGTCGCAGCGAACGACACCTCATCGGTGCCCATGCCGAGATAGAGCATGTCGCGTGCCTGCAGCTCGTAGGATTGGCCGCCGGCTTTGACGACGCCTGCACCGGCGATGTTGACGATGATCATCTCACGGCGGTCGAGAAAATTCTTGGTCCCGGTCGGCTTGATCGCCTGCAGCGGCAGCGGTGTACCGGCGGGCATAGCGCCGCCGACGATCATGCGGTCGTAATGGGTGTAGGTCAGGCCGATGCGGCCGGGCTGGAACAAGTCCTCGATCAGGAAATTGTGTCGCAGCTCGTCCGTTCCCATGGCTGCGGCAGAAACAGGATCGATGGCGAAGCGGGAGGTGAAATCCGTATGATTGTCAGTGTGATTCATTGCTGTCCCATGGGGCTGCCTCAATTGCTTATTCAGTTGCCGCGGCCTTGACCGAGTCGGCATAAAAAACCTGGCGCGCGTGCAGGCGCTCGCGATAGCGCTGCTGGCTGGCACCGAGATGCCCGCGCATCGCCTCCCGCGCCGCCTCGGCATCGCCTGCCGAGATGGCGTTGAGGATCATCAGGTGTTCGCGCTGCAGGCCGCGCTGGTAGGCGTCGGACTGCGCGAACTCGGTCGACCAGGGCGAGGTCACATCGCAAGGAATGGCGCGCCGGCCGAGCACGTCGAGCATCTCGACATAGAACGGATTGTTGGTGGCGCTGGCGATTGCGCGGTGGAAGGCAAGGTCGGCCGGTCCAGTTGGCTCGCTGTTGAGGAGCAGCCGTTCGAACTCGAAGAAGGCTTCCTGGATTGCCGCTTCCTGCGCGGCGTTGCGCCGGATGGCGGCGAGCCCGGCGGATTCGATCTCGATCGCCAACCTGACTTCGAGCACGTTGAGGGCAATCGAATCCTTGCTGCCCATCTCCGCTGCCAGAGCACCAAACGCTGTCGAGATATGTTCGGTGACGAAAACGCCGGCGCCTTGGCGCGGCTCGACCAGGCCGTCCGCGGCAAGCTTGGCCAGCGCCTCGCGTATCACGGTGCGGCTGACCCCGAAGGTTTCCGTCAGCTGGCCCTCGGTCGGCAGCTTTTGCCCAGGCTGGATCTCGCCCGCCTGCAGCTGCTTGCGGATCGCCGCGACGACGGTTTCCGAAAGCTTCGGTCTTCGTTCGACGCGGAGCCCGACGGCAGTGTCCGATGCCATGTCGCACCCCCTATTTGAAGACGCTCGGCAGCCATAGCGAAATGGCCGGAATGTAAGTGACGAGCGCCAGCACCACGAGGCCTGCGCCATAGAATGGCCAGATCGAGCGCATCGATTCCCAGACGGATATCTTGCCCACGGCACACGCCACGAACTGAACTGCGCCCACCGGCGGCGTGTTCAGCCCGATGCCGAAATTGAGGATCATGATGACGCCGAAATGCACCGGATCGACACCGTAGGCCTGCGCCACGGGCAGGAAGATCGGCGTGCAAATGATGATCGTCGGCCCCATGTCCATGAACGTGCCGAGGAACAGCATCAAGAGGTTGAGCAGCAGAAGCACGACCAGCGGATCGTCCGAGATCGCATTCATGGAGGCGATGAGCGCTGCCGGCACTTTCAGGAAGGCCATCAGCCAGGAGAACGCCGCCGCCATGCCGATGATGAGCAGCACCATGGCCGTGGTGCGCACGGCGCCATGGGTGGCATGAACGAACCCTTCCCAGGTCATCTGCCGGTAAACGAAGACGGTCACGAGCAGCGCATAGATGACGGCGATACAGGAACTCTCGGTGGCGGTGAAGACGCCCGATCGCACGCCGCCGAAGATGATCGCGATCAGCAGCAGGCCGGGCACGGCGACGGCGAAAAGATGCGCGACCGCGGTGAAGCCCGGAAACGCCTCGGTCGGATAGCCGCGGGAGCGCGCCACGATATAGGCGGTGACCATCAGCGACAGGGCCAGCAGCAGGCCCGGGATGATACCGGCCGTGAACAGATCGGCGATGGAGATCTTTCCGCCTGCCGAGATCGAGTAGATGATCATGTTGTGCGACGGCGGCAGCAGCAGCGCGATCAGTGCCGCCATCGACGTGACGTTGACGGCGTAGTCCGCTCCATAGCCGCGCGCCTTCATCTGCGGGATCATCAGGCCGCCTACCGCCGCTGCCTCCGCAACCGCTGAGCCGGAAATGCCGCCGAACAGTGTAGCGGTTGCAATGTTGACCTGGCCGAGGCCGCCGCGCAAATGGCCGACGAGCGAGCCGGCGAAGGCAACGATCTTGCTGGCGATGCCGCCGCGCACCATCAAGTCGCCGGCGTAGATGAAAAACGGAATGGCCAGCAGCGAAAAGACGCTCATGCCGGAATTCAGGCGCTGGAACACGATGAGCGGCGGCAGGCCCATATAGAGGACGGTGGCGAGGCTTGCGACGCCCAAGCAGAAAGCGATCGGCGTGCCGATAAGCATCAGCAGGGTGAAGACGCCGAAGAGAATCCACAGTTCCATGGCGTCAGACCTTCACGTTGGCGGTGTCGAGTTCGGCCGCGACTTCGGCCGGCGGCAGTTCATCGAGGGCATCGTCGATCGGCGCGCCGGAGAGGCGAAGCACGATGCGCTCCAGCGTGAAGAGCACGATGAGCGCGCCTCCCGCGACAAGCGGGACGTAGTCCCAGCCCCCCGATATGCCGAGTGACGGCAAGACGGAGCCCCAGGTCAATGCGACCAGCTGGCTGCCATACCAGATCATGCCGATGCCGAAGGCGAGCGCGACAAGATCCGAAATCATCCGCAGCCAGCGCTTGCCGCCTTTCGGCAGCACGTAGAGCAGTACGTCGAAGCCAAGATGGTAGTTCTCGCGCACACCGACGGCAGCGCCGAGGAAAATGAACCAGCTCATCAGCATCACCGAGCCCGGCTCGGTCCAGCTCGGCGAGCGGTTCAGAACATAGCGGCCGAACACCTGCCAGGCGACGAAGGCGGTCATCAGCACCAGCCCGATGCCGGCGATCGACAGCGCCGCCGTGCTGACGCGCGACATCACTTGCGCGACGCCGGACAGGAGCGGTGTTGGTCTTGGGCTGGAAGTCACCGGTTTTCTCCCCAGGAGGATGGCGGCACCGAATGTCCGCGCCGCCGCTTGATCACTGCACGGCCTTGATGGCTTCGACCATGGCCTTCAGCTTGTCGTCCTTGACGTGCTTCTCGTAGACCGGCCCCATCGCGTCGATGAAGGGCTGCTTGTCCGGCGTCGTGATCTGCGAACCGGCCGCCTCGACCTTGGCGCGCGATTCCTTGACCTTGGCGGTCCACAGCTCGCGCTGCTTGGCGACGCTTTCCTTGGCGGCCGCCTTGAAGATCGCCTGGTCTTCCGGCGTCAGCTTGTCCCAGCTCGACTTCGCCATGACGAAGGCTTCCGGCACCATCGTGTGCTCGTCGAGCGAATAGTACTTGGCGACTTCCGCATGCTTGGCGGTGTCGTAGCTCGGAAAATTGTTCTCCGCGCCGTCGATGACTCCGGTCTCGATCGCCGAATACACCTCGCCATACGGCATCGGCGTCGCGTTGGCGCCGAGTGCCGCCACCATGTCGACGAAGATGTCGGACTGGATGACGCGGAACTTCATCCCGGCCATGTCGGCCACGGTGTTGATCGGCTTCTTCGAATTGTAGAAGGAGCGCGAGCCGCCGTCGTAAAAGGCGAGCAGCACCAGCCCGACCTGGTCGAACGCCGCCGCGATCTGGTCGCCGATCGCCCCGTCCATGACCTTGTGCATATGCTCTTCCGAACGGAAGATGTAGGGCAGCGAGGGCACGGTGGTCTCCGGGATGAGCCCGTTGAACGGCGCCATCGAGACGCGGTTGAGATCGATCACGCCGGTACGCACCTGCTCGATCGTGTCCTTTTCCTCGCCGAGTTGCGCGGAAGGATAGATCTCGACCACATAGCGGCCGGCCGTGCGCTCCTTCACCAGCTCGCCGAAATATTTGACCGCCTCGACCGTCGGATAGCCGTCCGGGTGCGTGTCGGACGAGCGCAGGACCGTCTGGGCGCTTGCCGATCCGGCCAGCAGTGCGGCGGCAAGTAGCGTAGCTCCCGCCAGTCTTGAAAAATGCAGCATTGGTTTCCTCCCGTTTGAACGATGGCGGCAAGCGCCGTTAGAGCCGGTACGCCTTTTTCGCGAGCGTATAGGCAAGTTCCTGCGCCAGCTCGTGCGCCTCGTCCTCGCCGAGCCGATGCTCGGCGACGAGACGCGCCAGATATGCGCAATCGACCCGGCGCGCCACATCATGGCGGGCCGGTATGGATGGAAAGGCGCGGGTGTCGTCGTTGAAACCGACGGTGTTGTAGAAACCGGCCGTTTCGGTGGTCATCTCACGGAACCGGCGCATGCCTTCGGGGCTGTCGTGGAACCACCAGGCCGGGCCGAGCTTCAATGCCGGGTAGACGCCGGCGAGCGGCGCCAGCTCGCGCGCATAGCTGGTCTCGTCGAGCGTGAAGAGGATGATGGTGAGGTCGCGCTCCAGCCCGACGCAGTCGAGCAGCGGCTTCAGCGCCGTCACATAGTCGGTTCGGGTCGGAATATCGAAGCCTTTGTCCCTGCCGAACTTGTGAAAGATAGCCGGCGAATGATTGCGCCAGGAGCCGGGATGGATCTGCAGGACCAGCCCGTCGTCGCGGCTCATCTTGGCCATCTCGGTCAGCATCTGGGCGCGGAACAGCTTTCGCTCGCGCTCGTCGTCCGAGCCCCGGCGGATGCGGTTGAACAGCTCCTGCGCGGCGGCATCCGAGAGATTGGCGGTTTCGGCCGTCGGATGGCCGTGATCGGAGGAAGTCGCACCGAAACTCTTGAAGAAGGCGCGCCGCTGGCGGTGCGCCTCGAGATAGCCTGTCCAATTGCCGGTATCGCACCCGGTGATCTCGCCAAGCCGGTCGAGATTGGCCGAGAACCCTTCGAAGTCGGGATCGACGATCGCATCCGGCCGATAGGCGGTGATGACGCGGCCCTCCCAGCCGCTGTCGCGGATCATCTGGTGCCATCTGAGATCGTCGAGCGCGCCTTCGGTCGTTGCGATGACTTCAATGTTGAAGCGCTCGAACAGCGCTCGCGGGCGAAAATTCTCCCACTGCAGCAAGGTCGAGATCATATCGTAATGGCGGTCGGCGGTTGCGGCCGTCAGCGGCTCGTCGATGCCGAACAGATGGGCAAGCACATGGTCGAACCACAGCCGGGTCGGCGTACCCCGGAACAGGTAATAATGCTCGGCGAAGCGCCGCCAGATCGTTCTGCCGTCGGTTTCCACCGGCGAGCCGTCAAGCGTCGGCACCCCAAGCTCCTCAAGCCGAACGCCCTGGCTGAACAGCATGCGGAAAATGTAGTGGTCCGGCACGATCAGCAACTGCGCCGGATCGGGAAACGCCTCGTTGAGCGCATACCAGCGCGGATCGGTGTGGCCGTGCGGGCTGACGATCGGCAGGTCCTTGACCGCGGCGTAGAGATCACGGGCCAGCGAACGCGGGCGCGCCTCGGCGGCAAACAGCAAATCCGGATCCGTCAATGCGGCCACGCAAATCCTCCCAATCCGGACATCGGTAGGGTTGGAAAGAAATAATGTCAACATACAAAAACTGGGTTGTTGTATGATGACTTTTCGTCGGCCATTGCCCATTGTGCGTGACGGCATCGGGTGTTACGCCGCCTGACAGCAGTGACCCAACAATCTCGATCAGACACGTGGCGCAATGACCAATAGACGCCTTTCCAACAGCACGCTGAAGGCACTGCCGGCTTCGGTCACGGTTCCGCGCTACGCCCGCGGCGGCGGCGCACCGGGCATCGTCCATCTCGGTGTCGGTGCCTTCCATCGCGCCCACCAGGCGGCCTATGTCGACGACTGCCTGGCGGCGGGAGAGGCGGACTGGGGCATTGTCGGCGTGTCCTTGCGCAGTCCTGACACGCGCGACGCACTGGAGCCGCAGGATGGCCTCTACACGCTGGCGATCAGGAGCAGCATCGGCGAAGAGCTGCGCGTCGTCGGCTCGATCCTGTCGCTGCTGGTGGCGCCGGAAGATCCGGCTGCGGTGCTCGCCGCCCTGACCGATCCGCGCACCCGCATCGTCACGCTGACGATCACCGAAAAGGCCTATTTGAGGGCAGCCGGCGGCGGCCTCGACAATACCCACCCCGACATCGTCCATGATCTGGCCAACCCGCAAATGCCACGGACGGCGCATGGTTTCCTGACCGAGGCGCTGTCGCGCCGCCGTGCCGCCGGCATCCAGCCTTTCACCGTGCTCTGCTGCGACAACCTTCCGGCCAATGGCGCCACGCTGCACCGCCTGCTGGTCGAATTCGCCGCGCTGCGCGATTCCAGGCTCGCCACTTCAGGCGATGCCAGGCTCGCCGCTTCAGGCGATGCCAGGCTCGCCGCACACATTGCCGACGGCGTCGCGTTTCCGTCGAGCATGGTCGACCGTATCGTGCCGGCGACCACCGACGCCGACCGAGCGCGTATCGCCGTCGAGCTCGGCGTCGAGGATGCCTGGCCGGTGATGACCGAGCCGTTCTGCCAATGGGTGGTCGAAGACGATTTCCCGGCTGGCAGGCCGGCCTGGGAAAAGTTCGGCGTCACCATGGTCGGCGACGTCGGGCCCTTCGAGGACATGAAGCTGCGGCTGCTCAACGGCTCGCATTCGGCAATCGCCTATCTCGGCCTGCTCAGCGGCGACGACACGGTCGACCGCGCCTTTGCCGATCCGGCGATCCGGCAATTCGTCGACGGACTATGGGCCGAGGCGATCCCGACGCTGCCGCAGGACGCCGGGCTCGATACGGCCGGCTACACGGCCCAGCTCGCCGAACGCTATTCGAACACGGCGCTCGCCCATCGCACGGCGCAGATCGCCAATGACGGCAGCCAGAAGCTGCCGCAGCGCATCGTCGCCTCGGCCCTCGATCGACTGGGCGCCGGTGACCCGCCCGCGCATCTCATGCTGGTGGTGGCGGCCTGGATCGCCGCTTGCGAGGCGCGCGGCAAAACCTTGCCGGAAGCCCATTTTGCCGACCCGATCGACGCTCGGCTTACGGCGCTCGGCAGCCGGCCGGCTGATGAGACGGTGACAGCGATATTCGATCTCGCCGGCTTCGCCAAGGACCATTCCCACCGCATGACACTGATCGATCTGACGGCAGCCCATCTCGAGCGCCTGCGGCGGGGCGGCACTGCCGCAGCTTTGGCGGCGCTTGGCATAGGGAGTGAGAAGCCATGAGACAGACCTGGCGCTGGTTCGGGCCGGACGATCCGGTGACGCTTGCCCATGTCCGTCAGGCCGGCGCCGTCGGCATCGTCAGCGCGCTGCACCACCTCAACGACGGCCGCGCCTGGCCGGCAGACGAGATCGCCAGGCGCAAGGCCGAGATCGAGGCAGCAGGGCTGACCTGGGACGTGGTCGAAAGCATCGTCGTGCACGAGGACATCAAGACCCGCAGCGGCGACTGGCGCAGCCTGATCGACAATTACAAGGCCTCGATCCGCGCCGTCGCCGCCGCCGGTATCAACACCGTCTGCTATAATTTCATGGCGATCACCGACTGGACGCGGACGGACCTCGATTACCCGATGCCGCATGGCGGCACGGCGCTGCGCTTCGATGTCGTCGAGCTCTGCGCCTATGACGTCTTCATCCTTGAGCGAGAAGGGGCGGAGGCCGATCACCCACCGGCCCGTATCGAGGCCGCGCGTGCGCGGCTGCAAGGGATGAGCGACAGCGACAAGGCAAGGCTGGAGCGCAACCTGATCGGCTGGGTGCCGGCGCGCGAATTCATCTTCGATCGGGCAAGCTTTCGCCGCGCCCTCGACCTCTACAAGGACGTCTCCACCGAAGGACTGCGCGAAAACCTGTTTGCTTTCCTGCGCGAGATCGTGCCGATCGCCGAAGAGGCCGGAGTCAGAATGGCGATCCACCCCGACGATCCGCCTTTTTCGTTGTTTGGCCTGCCGCGCATCGTTTCCAAGGCAGCCGATGCCCGCGCGCTGCTCGACGCGGTCGCTTCGCCGGCTAACGGGCTGACGCTGTGCACCGGCTCCTACGGTGCGGGCGCGCAGAACGATCTGCCGACGATGGCCAAGGCCTTCGCCGAAAACATCCATTTCGCCCATCTGCGCAACGTCACCAAGGAGCCAGACGGCTCTTTCCACGAAGCCGAGCACCTCGACGGCGACACCGACATGGTGGCGGTCGTGTCGGCGCTGATTGGCGAAGAACGGCGACGCAAGGCAGCCGGCAGGGCGGACTGGCAGATGCCGATGCGTCCCGACCATGGCCACGCCATCATCGACGACATCGGCAAGAAGGTGAACCCCGGCTATTCCTGCATCGGCCGCCTGAAGGGCCTCGCCGAACTGCGCGGCGTCATGCGCGCAGTAGAGGCACTGACAGTTTGAGCTACTTGCTCGCCTGGCCGTTCAGCGTCTGTCGAGACGAATAATCGGTACCTTTGGAATTCCAGAACAGCCGCAGGGCCTTGCCGACCAGATTTTCATAGGGAACAAACGCGACACTGAACCGGCTGTCGGAGGCATTGTCGCGGTTGTCGCCAAGCACGAAGTAGTGGCCTGCGGGCACCTCAAACACGCGCGTATTGTCGCCGATCGAGTTGTCGGTGAGGTTGAGAACGGAATGGGTGACACCCCCCGGCAAGGTTTCGCTTTGGAGCTTGGCTCTCGAGAACTCGTCGGACGAAAAAGTACCAATATCGTCGAGTCCCACCGCGACATCGTTGATGTGAAGCACCCCGTCGATGATCTGGATCTTCTCGCCGGGAAGGCCGACAATCCGCTGGATGTAGTCCACGCTCGGATCGGGCGGGAACTTGAAGACAACCACATCTCCCCTTTTGGGTTCCGCGCCGAATATACGTCCATCAACGGGAAGCAAGTTGAACGGCACGCTGTAGCGGCTGTAGCCGTATGCCATTTTGGAGACGAAGAGATAGTCGCCTTCCTGCAACGTCGGCACCATGCTGCTGGAGGGAATCGAAAAAGGCTGGAGCAGGAACGCGCGTATTGCGAATGCAGCCGGATACGAGGTCAGAAAGACGAGCACCAGCACCGAAAGCCCACGCGCGTACCATCTGTCCGGCTTGAACCGGTGCGCGAAGGGAACAACGATCGCTGCCCACAGGGCCATCAAACCGATCCCTGAAAAATTGGCCCACCAAGCAAGATCGACGCCAGGCAATACCGGAAAGCCAATGTAAATAAGCGCGAAAACGACGACGCTGATCACCACCAGGCTGGCGACCGCCAGTTTGCCGCTGCCGATCCAGAGGAACCCGCCAAACGGGCCGCCATAGGCCGAAACCAGGGCCGTCGACCATCTGGATCGCGAGATAGTTTCTTGTTGCACTGCTTGTTCTGTCATCGGCCACCCCCACGCCAAGGCAGCCAGACTGTCCACCAAACAAAAAAGCGGGGCAAGCCCGCTTTTTCAGTTAGTCATTTGACCGGAACTCACGCCGGCAACAGCGCACCTTCAAGCGTCGTAAGCTGGTTGAGGAACTGCTCGGCCTTGCTGCGGGTCTGGTCGTCCTTGGCGTCGGCGGCGTCTTCCCTGGCCTCCTGGATGCGGCGGGCAAGGTCGGCGCGGTCGATGTCGCCGACGGCTACCGCCGATTCCGCCAGAAGCGTGCAGCCGGCCGGAACGATGTCGGCAAAGCCGCCGAACACCACATAGCGCTCTTCCTTGCCTTGCGCGGTCTTCAGCGTAACGACGCCCGGCTTGATTGTGGTCATGACCGGCGCGTGATGCGCCATGACAGTCATCTCGCCTTCGGCGCCCGGAATGACGACGGATTCGACCTGCTCGGAAACCAAGAGGCGCTCCGGCGAGACCAGTTCGAATTTGAAAGCTTCAGGCATGATCAGTTTAGCGACTGGTGAATGGTGAATGGTGAACGGTCAGAAAGAATGACCTTCACTCAGCCCCGATTTCCTATCCGCTACTCCCCATTCACAATTCACTATTGACCATTCACCATCAGGCCGCTTCGGCGGCCAGGCGCTGTGCCTTCTCGACCGCTTCCTCGATGCCGCCGACCATGTAGAAGGCGGCCTCCGGCAGATGGTCGTAATCGCCGTTGCAAAGGCCCTTGAAGCCCTTGATGGTGTCGGCGAGGTCGACCAGCTTGCCCGGTGCGCCGGTGAACACTTCGGCGACGAAGAAGGGTTGCGACAGGAAGCGCTCGATCTTGCGGGCGCGGGCCACGGTCTGCTTATCCTCTTCCGACAGCTCGTCCATGCCCAGGATGGCGATGATGTCCTGCAGCGACTTGTAACGCTGAAGGATCGACTGCACCTGGCGGGCGACCTGGTAATGCTCTTCGCCGACAACCATCGGGTCGAGCATGCGCGAGGTCGAATCGAGCGGATCGACGGCCGGATAGATGCCCTTTTCCGAAATCGCGCGGTTGAGCACGGTCGTCGCGTCGAGGTGGGCGAACGAGGTCGCCGGTGCCGGGTCGGTCAGGTCGTCGGCCGGCACATAGATCGCCTGCACCGAGGTGATCGAACCCTTGGTCGTCGTGGTGATACGCTCCTGCAGCGCGCCCATGTCGGTAGCCAGCGTCGGCTGGTAGCCCACGGCCGAAGGAATGCGGCCGAGCAGCGCCGACACTTCCGAGCCCGCCTGCGTGAAGCGGAAGATGTTGTCTACGAAGAACAGCACGTCCTGGCCCTGGTCGCGGAAATATTCGGCAACCGTCAAGCCGGTCAGGCCGACGCGGGCGCGGGCGCCCGGCGGCTCGTTCATCTGGCCATAGACGAGCGCGGCCTTGGAGCCTTCGCCGCCGCCCTTCTTGTTGACGCCGGACTCGATGAACTCGTGATAGAGGTCGTTGCCTTCGCGGGTGCGCTCGCCGACGCCGGCGAACACCGAGAAGCCGCCATGCGCCTTGGCGACGTTGTTGATCAGTTCCTGGATCAGCACCGTTTTGCCGACGCCGGCGCCGCCGAACAGGCCGATCTTGCCGCCGCGGGCATAGGGGGCCAGCAGGTCGAGCACCTTGATGCCGGTGACCAGGATCTGCGCTTCCGTCGACTGCTCGACATAGGTCGGCGCCGGCTGGTGGATCGAGCGCATCTCGATGCCGTCGACCGGGCCTGCCTCGTCGACCGGCTCGCCGATGACGTTGATGATGCGGCCGAGCATGCCCGGGCCGACCGGCACGGTAATCGGTGCACCGGTGTCATAGACGTCCTGGCCGCGGACCAGACCTTCGGTCGAGTCCATGGCGATGCAGCGCACGGTGTTTTCGCCGAGATGCTGGGCCACCTCTAGCACCAGGCGATTGCCGACGTTGATCGTCTCAAGCGCGTTCAGGATCGCCGGCAGATGTTCGCCAAACTGGACGTCGACAACGGCGCCGATGACCTGGCGAACCTTGCCTGCCAGGCCGGTTTTCTTGATGGTGGCGGCCGGCGTATTCACAGCGGCGGCCTTGGTTGCTGCCGCCTTCTTGGCCGGAGCGGCCTTTGCTGCTGCCGGAGCCTTCGCTGGTGCCGCGGCCTTAGGGGCTGCCGTCTTCGGGGTCGCTGCTTTCGCCATCGTCTTTACCCTTTTCGTCTCTTTGTTTCTCACACGCTTGAGGTCGATGACCTCCTTGTGGGCGTGCCTAGAGCGCCTCGGCGCCCGAAATGATTTCGATCAATTCCTTGGTGATCTGCGCCTGCCGCTGGCGGTTGTAGGTGATCGACAATTTGTTGATCATGTCGCCGGCGTTGCGCGTCGCATTGTCCATGGCGCTCATCTTGGCGCCCATCTCGCCGGCAGCATTCTCGAGCAGCGCGCGAAAAACCTGCACGGAAATGTTGCGTGGGATGAGATCGGAGAGGATCTCGCCCGGCTCCGGCTCGTATTCGTAGACGGCGCTGCCGCCGTCCTTCACTTCCGCGCCAGCCGCAGGCGCGCCCGCCGGGACAATTTGCTGCGCCGTCGGGATCTGGCTGATCACCGACTTGAACTGCGAATAGAACAGCGTGCAGATGTCGAAGCCGCCTTCGTTGAACAGGTGGATCACCTTCTTGGCGATGGCATCGGCATTGACGAAGCCCAGCGTCTTGACCTCGCGCAGGTCGACACGCTCGATGATCAGCGCCCCGTAGTCGCGGCGCAATATGTCGAACCCCTTCTTGCCGACGCAGATGATCTTGACCTGCTTGCCGTCGGCCAGAAGCTTGCGGATGTGGTCGCGGGCAAAGCGGGCGATCTGCGAATTGAAACCGCCGCACAGACCGCGTTCGGCCGTGCAGACGACAAGCAGATGCACGTCGTCCTTGCCGGTGCCGGTCATCAGCGCCGGGGCATCGCCGCCGCCGCCGATCGCCTGGGTGATATTGGCCAGCACCGCGCCCATGCGCTCCGAATAGGGACGCGCCGCTTCCGCCGCTTCCTGCGCGCGACGCAGCTTCGCCGCGGCGACCATCTGCATCGCCTTGGTGATCTTCTGCGTCGCCTTGACCGAGGCGATACGGTTACGAAGGTCTTTTAACGAAGGCATGCTTCAAACCTGATCCCGTCCGTCCTGCTCAAGCAAAGGTCTTGGCGAAGGCGTCGATTTCTGCCTTCAGCCTGGCGCGCAGATCGTCGGACAGCGCCTTCTCCTTGCGGATGCCGTCGAGCACGTCCTTGCCGGCCGAGCGCATATGCGACAGCAGACCATGCTCGAACTTGCCGACCTGGTTGACCGCCAGCTTGTCGAGATAGCCGTTGACGCCGGCGAAGATCACCGCGACCTGCTCCTCGACTTTGAGCGGCGAGAATTGCGGCTGCTTCAACAGCTCGGTCAGACGCGAGCCGCGGTTGAGCAGGCGTTGCGTGGCGGCGTCGAGATCGGAGCCGAACTGCGCGAAAGCAGCCATTTCGCGGTACTGCGCGAGCTCGCCCTTGATCGACCCGGCAACCTGCTTCATCGCCTTGATCTGCGCCGAGGAGCCGACGCGCGACACCGAAAGGCCGACATTGACCGCCGGGCGCACGCCCTGGAAGAACAGATTGGTTTCCAGGAAGATCTGGCCGTCGGTGATCGAGATGACGTTGGTCGGGATATAGGCCGACACGTCGTTGGCCTGCGTTTCGATGATCGGCAGCGCCGTCAGCGACCCACCGCCGTTTTCGTCATTGAGCTTGGCGGCGCGCTCGAGCAGGCGCGAGTGCAGGTAGAAAACGTCGCCGGGATAGGCTTCGCGGCCCGGCGGACGGCGCAGCAGCAGCGACATCTGGCGATAGGCGACGGCCTGCTTCGACAGGTCGTCGTAGCTGATCAGCGCGTGCATGCCGTTGTCACGGAAATATTCGCCCATGGTGCAGGCGGTGAACGGCGCCAGGAACTGCATTGGCGCCGGATCGGAGGCGGTCGCGGCGACGATGATCGAATAGTCGAGCGCGCCGCGCTCTTCCAGGACCTTGACGAACTGCGCCACCGTCGAGCGCTTCTGGCCGACGGCGACATAGACGCAGTACAGCTTTTCCTTCTCAGGGCCGTTGTCGTGCACCGATTTCTGGTTGAGCATGGTGTCGAGGATGATCGCGGTCTTGCCGGTCTGGCGGTCGCCGATGACCAGTTCGCGCTGGCCGCGGCCGACCGGGATCAGCGCGTCGATGGCCTTGAGGCCGGTCGACATCGGCTCGTTCACCGATTTGCGCGGGATGATGCCGGGCGCTTTGACGTCGACGCGCTTGCGTTCGGTGGCCTGGATCGGGCCTTTGCCATCAATCGGGTTGCCGAGCGCGTCGACGACGCGGCCGAGCAGGCCCATGCCGACGGGCGCATCGACGATGGCGCCGGTGCGCTTGACGGTGTCGCCTTCCTTGATGTCGCGGTCGGCGCCGAAGATGACAACGCCGACATTGTCGGCTTCGAGGTTGAGCGCCATGCCGCGGATGCCGCCGGGGAACTCGACCATCTCGCCGGCCTGGACATTGTCGAGGCCGTAGACGCGGGCGATACCGTCACCGACGGACAGCACCTGGCCGACTTCGGAGACCTCGGCCTCCTTGCCGAAATTCTTGATCTGGTCTTTCAGAATTGCGGAAATTTCCGCGGCGCGGATGTCCATCAGCCGACCTCTTTCAGTGCAAGCTTGAGCGAATTGAGTTTGGTTTTGAGCGACGTATCGATCTGGCGCGAGCCGATCTTGACCACCAGTCCGCCGAGCAGCGACGGATCGACGGTGACCGTGATCGCCACATCCTTGCCGGCGACACTTTTCAGCGCTGCCTTCAGCTCGGTTTCCTGGGCAGGCGTCAGCGCATGCGCCGAGGTAACCTCGGCGGCGGTCTCGCCGCGGTGTTCGGCGGCGATCTGGCGGAACGCCTTGATCATGCCGGGCACGGCAAATAGCCGGCGATTCTGGGCAACGACGCGCAGGAAATTGCCGGTGAGGCCGGTGATCCCCGCTTTGTCGGCGATCGCGGCGATCGCCTTGGCCTGGTCCTCGCTGGAGAAGACAGGGCTCCTGATCAGCCGCGAAAGGTCAGCGCTGCCTTCGAGCATCGTTTCGAACCTATTGAGGTCGGCCTCGACGCTGGCGACCGAATTGGCCTGCAGCGCGAGTTCGAACAGCGAACCCGCATAGCGTTCTGCGACACCTGAGATTGGCGATGACGATTGGGCCACGGACCGTCTTTTCTCTTGTCTGACAGGCCGCAGATTGTTGGCGCGAGCAAAAACTCTGGCTAAATCTTTGACCTTACTGCATTTTTCCAAGCACGGAGGCGCGGCTTCCGCTATCCCCGGTCGAAAGTCGATTGCCGTCTAGCACAGGCATTTTCAGACCGCAATGCGTCGTCCGGCATGGTTTTCAGGCACTATTGTCGCATCCGCCGGCCGAGTTCAGCAACCAACCCCGGATTGATCCCTGATTCAGGGCAAAAAGCCGAAGGCGAAGGCCAGAGGCAGCGCCGCCAGCACCAGCTCGACGACGATGGATGCCCAGTTGAACGGCGTGTTGGCGCCGTCCGACATCATCGACAGCAGCCGGCCGAAGGCGGTGAACAGCCAGGAGAAGCCGAGCGCCATATAGAGCAGCGGCTGCGCCAGGAGGATGCAGCACAGGCTGAGGCCGAGATAGAAGCCCGACATCCGGCCGCGCCCCTCGGCGATCGCCGCTGCCTTCTCCGGTCTGACCTGCAGCCGCAGGATCCGGAAGGCCAATCCTGGCGCCAGGAACAGCAGCAGGCCGAACAGCAAGGTCACCACGGCGCTCGACCATGCCAGCCACTCGCCCTGGCTCATCGGCCACGGAAACGCAAATTCCATGTTGTCCCCTCGTAAATGGATATTCAAAATTTCGGGCATTCTAACGAAGCAAGAGACATACGCCAGATGGGCATCGGCAATTTACGGAAGCCTGTCCTCTGAGCCCCTTCACAAAAAGCTCTGCGGGTCGATGTCGACCTGGACTCGCACCGAGCCCCTTATCTTCGGTCCCTCGGCCAGCATGGTGCGAATGAACCCTTGCATGTCGGCGCGCCGTTCGCCCTGGATCAGCAGGCGAAAGCGATGGCGGCCGCCGATCAACGACAGCGGCGCCTCGGCCGGGCCGAGCACGAACAGGTCGCTGGCCTGCGGCGCGGCGCGACGCAGGGCACGGGCGTGCCCTTCGGCTTCGGCCCGTGTCGCCGCGCTGACGATGACGCCGGCGAGCCTGCCGAAGGGCGGCAGCCCCGCCCGCTCACGCTCGGCGATCTCGCGCTCGTAGAAGGCCTCGGCATCGCCTGAGACGATCGCGCGCATCACCGGGTGGTCGGGTTGGAAGGTCTGCAGCAGGCCGAGGCTTTTCTTGCCGGTGCGGCCGGCGCGGCCGGTCACCTGGCTGAGCAGTTGGAAGGTGCGCTCGGCGGCGCGCGGGTCGCCATTGGCAAGGCCGAGATCGGCATCGACCACACCGACCAGCGTCATGTTGGGGAAATTATGGCCCTTGGCGACGAGTTGTGTGCCGATGACGATGTCGGCCTCGCCATTGGCGATGGCTTCAAGCTCGAGCCGCAGCCGCCGCACGCCGCCCATCAGGTCGGACGACAAGACGATGGTGCGGGCATCGGGGAAATGCGCGACGACCTCCTCGGCGATGCGCTCGACGCCTGGCCCGCAGGCGACCAGATGATCGAGCGTGCCGCATTCCGGACAGGCTTCGGGCCGGCGTTCATTGTGCCCGCAGTGGTGGCAGACGAGCTGGCCGCGAAAGCGGTGCTCGACCAGCCAGGCCGAGCAGACCGGACAGCCGAAGCGGTGGCCGCAGACCCGGCAGAGCGTCAGCGGCGCATAGCCGCGCCGGTTGAGGAACAGCAGCGACTGTTCCTTTCTTTCCAGCGTCTGCCGTATATGGCCGAGCAGTACAGGCGACAGGAAGCCGCCGCGTGCCGGCGGCGCGCGGCGCATGTCGATCGTCTTGAGATCGGGAAGTGCCGCCTCGGCAAAGCGCGCCGAAAGCACCGCCCTGCTGTAGCGGCCCTGGCTGGCATTGACCCGGCTTTCGACCGACGGTGTCGCCGAGGCGAGCACGACCGGAAAGCCGCCGATATGGCTGCGCACCACGGCCATGTCGCGCGCGTTGTAAAAGACGCGATCCTCCTGCTTGTAGGCGGGATCGTGCTCTTCGTCGACGACGATCAGTCCAAGCTCCCTGAATGGCAGGAACAGCGCCGAGCGCGCGCCTGCGACGACCCGCACGCCGCCTTCCGCTACCTGCCGCCAGACCTTTTCGCGCATCCTTGGCGGCAGGTCCGAGTGCCACTCCGCCGGCTTGGCGCCGAACCGCTCCTGGAAGCGTTCGAGGAAGGCGTGGGTCAGCGCGATTTCCGGCAGCAGGATCAGCACCTGCTTGCCGCGATCGAGCGCGGCCGCGACCGCCTCGAAATAGACCTCCGTCTTGCCGGATCCGGTTACACCGTCGAGCAGGGTGACGCCGAATGTACCGGTCGCGACATTGGCGCGCAGCGTCTCGGCGGCATCGCTCTGGTCGGGCATCAGTGAAGGCACGGCGTAGCCGGGATCGGGTGCTGCGACCACCGGCCGCGGCGGGATCATCACCGTCTGGAATACGCCCTGCACCCGCAGCCCGTCCACCACCGTCGACGACACGCCTGCCGCATGCGCCAGGCCGGATCGCGTCCAGGCAAGTCCGCCTTCGGCCGTCTCCAGCACGCGCGTCCTCGCCTCCGTCATCCGGTCGGGCTTGGCGAACGTGCGCTGCAGCCCTTCGATCCACGGCTCCGGGTCGAACGCCTCCGGCGCCCTGAGCAGCATGCGCGCCACCATGCCGGGCGGCGACAGCGTGTACTGCGCCACCCAATCGACAAAACGCCGCATCGCGCGGTCGATCGGCGGGCAGTCGAAAACCTGCTCGATCGGCCGCAATTTCTTCGCGTCGACCTTTTCGACGGCGCCGTCCCAGACGATGCCGGCGACCTGGCGGGGCCCAAGCGGAACGCGCACGATCGAGCCCGGCACCACGCGCATGCCAGCCGGCACGGCATAGGTGTAGGGGCGCTCGGCGGGCATCGGCACCAGCACCGGTGCGGCCGCGACAAAGGGCGAATCTTCGATCATGAGGCGTGACCTTGCCCCGACTTTGGTCTAGATCAAAGTCCGACCCCAAATGTGCATGACGTGCACATGAAAAATCTTCAGGAGACCGCCATGAAATTTTTTGTCGACACCGCCGATGTCAAGGAAATCCGCGAGCTGAACGATTTGGGGCTGCTCGACGGCGTAACCACCAATCCGTCGCTGATCCTGAAATCCGGCGGCAAGATCGCCGACGTCACAAGAGAGATCTGCGAGATCGTCAAGGGCCCAGTCTCGGCCGAAGTCGTCGCCACCGAATACAAGGACATGATGGCGGAGGCCAAGATCCTGGCCAGGATCGCCGACAATGTCTGCATCAAGGTGCCGCTGACGCTCGACGGCCTGAGAGCCTGCAAGGACATCCGGTCGGACGGCCGCATGGTCAACGTCACGCTGTGCTTCTCGGCCACCCAGGCGCTGCTCGCCGCCAAGGCCGGCGCCTCCTTCATCTCGCCCTTCGTCGGCCGCATCGACGATAGCGGCTGGGACGGCATGGAGCTGATTGCCGATATCCGCACCATCTACGACAATTATGACTTCCAGACTGAAATCCTGACCGCTTCGGTGCGTACCGTGAACCATGTCAAGCAGGCGGCGCTGATCGGTGCCGATGTCATCACCGCGCCGCCGGCGACGCTCAAGGCGCTGGTCAAGCACCCGCTGACCGACAAGGGCCTGGAACTGTTCCTCGCCGACTGGGCAAAGACCGGGCAGAAGATCGGCTGAAGCGACTATCCTACGAACAAAAAAAGCCGAGCAATCGGCCTTTTTTGCAGATTGCGCACTCTGGAAAGACCTAGCTTGCCGCCGGCTTGCCGTGCTTGATCAGATCCTGGGCAATCGACAGCCGCAGCACATCTGCCAGCTCGCGCGCCGCACGGTTCTCGGCGTCGATCTGGGCCCGGTATGACGCGAATTCCTGGCGCGGCCTGTCGTATGACGACGGAATCGAGCGCTTGCCCCTCGCTATGACCGTGCCCGTCTTGGCATCGCTGAGCACATAGTTGGCAGTCAGCGTCACAGTGCCGGCGGTCGGCTCGTCTTCGTCGGTCGTGACCTGCTCGATTGCCGCCGATTCGACGAGTTCGGAGACGCCGAGATCAAGCGAATAGACCGGCGAAGCCGGCTCGCCGGCGCCCTGGCCGAGCGCGAAGATCAAATTGTTGCGGACCTGCTGGGCGTAGCGGGTCTTGACCGGCTTGACCGAGATCGATGCCAGTTCGGCAGCAGCGCCGACCTGCGAGCCGGCGATCAGCGGCGCGCTCGAATAGAGCGGCCGCACCGTGCAGGCGGAAACCAGCGCCACCGAGGCGAGCAGCCCGTAAAGCACGATACGGCGCAGCGTCAACTCTGTCTTTCGCGGATCAGGCAACGACATTGACGATCCTCTGCGGCACTATGATCACCTTGCGCGGCGCCTTACCTTCGAGCGCTTTCTGCACGAAGTCGAGAGCCAGAACCGCCTTTTCGACCGCACCTTGATCCGCGTCACGGGCAATTGTCAAATCGCCGCGTTTCTTGCCGTTGACCTGGACCGGCAGCACGATCTCGGCGTCGACGACAAGCGAGCGATCGTAATCCGGCCAGGGCCGTCCGGCGACAAGGTCGGTGCCGCCGAGCGTCTGCCAGCACTCCTCGGCCAGATGCGGCATGACCGGCGCGATCAGGTGCACCAGGATCTCGACGGCCTCACGGCAGGCCGCTTGCAGCGCCGGACCGGCCCTGCCCTCTGCCGCCTCGTTGAGCGGTACGGTCAAGGCATTGGCGAGCTCGTAGATGCGGGCGATGGCGCGGTTGAAGGCGAGCTTTTCGATATCCTCGCCGACCGACTTCAAGATCTTGTGCGCGGCCTTGGACACTGTCCCGGCCTCGCCGTCCTTCGCCGCCTCTGGCCGGACTCCGGCGAGCGATTCGGCAGCCGTCGACACCAGGCGCCAGATGCGCTGGATGAAGCGATGCGCGCCGGCCGCACCCTCGTCGGTCCATTCGACATCGCGCTCGGGCGGCGAGTCCGACAGCATGAACCAGCGCGCCGTATCGGCGCCGTAGCCGTCGGTGATCTCTTCCGGACTCACCGTATTCTTCTTCGACTTCGACATTTTTTCGAGCGGACCGATCACCGCCTCTTCGCCGGTGGCGATTTCGAAGGCGCGGCGCTTGCCGTCGGCGTCTTCCAGCCTGACCTCGCTAGGCGCAAGCCAGCGGCCGTTCGAGGCGCCGCCAACCCGATAGGTCTCGTGCACCACCATGCCTTGCGTGAACAGGCCCCTGAACGGCTCGGCGAGATCGACATGGCCGGTCTCGCGCATGGCGCGGGTGAAAAAGCGCGAATAGAGCAAATGCAGGATCGCATGCTCAATGCCGCCAATATACTGGTCGACCGGCAGCCATTCAGTCGCGGCCTTGGGATCGGTCGGATCGTTTGCCCACGGCGCGGTGAAGCGAGCGAAATACCAAGAAGAATCGACAAATGTGTCCATCGTGTCGGTTTCGCGCCGCGCATCCTTGCCGCAACGCGGGCATTTGACGTGCCGCCATGTCGGATGGCGATCGAGCGGATTGCCCGGCCGGTCGAACTCGATGTCGTCCGGCAGCTTGACCGGCAGGTCGGCCTTCGGCACCGGCACCACGCCGCAATCCTCGCAATGGATCATCGGGATCGGGCAGCCCCAATAGCGCTGGCGCGAAATGCCCCAGTCGCGCAGGCGGAAATTCACCTTGCGCTCGGCCATCGGCCGGTTGCCGATGGTCCTTTGTTCCAGCAGCTTCGCCACCTCGTCGAATGCCTGATCCGGCTTCATGCCGTCGAGGAAGCGCGAATTGATCATCGCGCCATCATCGACATAAGCCTCGTCGATGACCTGGAAGCTTCCTTGATTCTCGCCTTCCGGCATCACCACCGGAATGACCGGAAGGCCGTATCTGTTGGCGAAGTCGAGGTCGCGCTGGTCATGTGCCGGGCAGCCGAAGATGGCGCCGGTGCCATAGTCCATCAGCACGAAATTGGCGACGTAGACGGGCAGCGTCCACCTCTCGTCGAACGGATGGACAACGCGAATGCCGGTATCGAAACCCTTCTTCTCGGCCGTCTCCAATGCCGCCGCCGAAGTGCCCATATGGCGGACTTCGTCGATGAACTTTGCCAGCGCCGGATTGTCCTCGGCGGCCTTTTTGGCCAGCGGATGGTCGGCCGCAATCGCCATGAAGGACGCGCCGAAGATGGTGTCGGGCCTGGTCGTATAGACTTCGAGCTCATGCTCGCCGGCGACTGGCTTGGCCAGCGGCCAGCGGATCAGCAGCCCTTCCGAACGGCCGATCCAGTTCGCCTGCATCAGCTTCACTTTTTCCGGCCAGTCGTCGAGTTGGTCGAGCGAATCCAGCAGATCCTGCGCGTAATCGGTGATCTTGAAGAACCACTGCGTCAGCTCGCGCTGTTCCACCAGCGCGCCTGAGCGCCAGCCGCGTCCGTCGATGACCTGCTCGTTGGCAAGCACCGTCATGTCCTCCGGATCCCAGTTGACCTTGGAGGATTTGCGCGTCACCAGCCCCTTCTCGACGAAATCGAGGAACAGCATCTGCTGGCGGTGATAGTAGTCGACGTCGCAGGTGGCGAACTCGCGGGCCCAATCGAGCGACAGGCCCATGACCTTGAGCTGCTCGCGCATGGCGGCGATGTTCTGATAGGTCCAGTCCTTGGGATGGACCTTGTTCTGCATCGCCGCGTTTTCGGCTGGCATGCCAAAGGCGTCCCAGCCCATCGGGTGCAGCACGTTGAAACCCTTGGCCCGCTTGTAGCGCGCCACCACGTCGCCCATCGTATAGTTGCGGGTATGGCCGATATGGATGCGCCCCGACGGATACGGGAACATCTCCAGCACGTAGTATTTCGGGCGCGGGTCGTCATTGTCGGCTTCGAACAGCTTCTTGGCGTCCCAGGCGTTCTGCCATTTGGGCTCTGACGCGCGCGGATTGTATCGTTCGGTTGCCATCGGGTGTTTTTCACTTAAAAGCATGCGCGAGCCGCCGGACAATGCCCGGGCGGCTCAGGAAATGTCGTCGCGGTGTTCACCATGGATTGCCGGACCCGTCAACTGCGGCGATCCGGCGAAAAGCCAAACACAGGCAGGATATAGGCATGGCGAGCGCCGTCGAACAGCTTTTCACGGTCAAGGCAAGGATCGCTGCCGCCGAGCGCGAGGCAGGCCGTGAGGCCGGAGCGGTGACGCTGGTCGCAGTCTCGAAAACCTTCGACGCCGCCGATATCCGCCCGATTATCGAGGCCGGCCAGCGCGTCTTCGGCGAAAACCGCGTCCAGGAAGCACAAGCGAAATGGCCGGTGCTGAAGGAGGCATTTTCCGACATCGAGCTGCATCTGATCGGTCCGCTGCAATCGAACAAGGCCAAGGAAGCGGTGGCATTGTTCGATGTCATCGAAACCGTCGACCGTGAAAAGATCGCCGCAGAGCTGGCCAAGGAGATCGCCAGGCAAGGCCGGTCACCAAGGCTCTATGTCCAGGTCAACACCGGCTCCGAGCCGCAAAAGGCCGGCATCGAGCCGCGCGAGGCTGTCGCCTTCGTGGCCCGCTGCCGCTCGGTTCACGCCCTCGCCATCGAAGGGCTGATGTGCATTCCGCCGGCCGACGAGAACCCCGGTCCGCATTTCGCGCTGCTGGAAAAGCTTGGGCTTGAGGCCGGCGTCGACAAGCTCTCCATGGGCATGTCCGGCGACTACGAAACCGCGATCGCCTTCGGCGCGACCAGTGTCAGGGTTGGATCGGCAATTTTCGGCGCCAGATGAGGCGCAGCCGACCTTAGGCCACAGGCTGACATTGACTGCGCCAGCGTATAGAAACGGAACGTTTCGTTCCTATATGGGTCGAGTTATTCTCAACCCGTCTGGAGCCACCCATGCGTTACAATCAACTTGGAAATACGGGGATGTTCGTCTCCGAACTTTGCCTCGGCACGATGACGTTCGGCGCGGCCGGCGAGAATGCCCAATGGGGCCTGATCGCCAGCCTCGACCAGAAGGGCGTCGACGAGATCGTTGCCCGCTCGCTCGCCGCCGGCGTCAATTTCTTCGACACGGCGGATGTCTATTCCTTCGGCGCCTCGGAACGGCTTCTCGGCCAGTCGCTCAGGAATCTTGGCGTCAACCGACAGGACGTGATCATCGCCACCAAGGTCCATGGCGCCATGGGCGGGGGCCCGAACCAGCGTGGTTCCTCGCGCGGCCACATCATGGATTCGGTCGAAGGCAGCCTCGAGCGGCTGCAGCTCGATCACATCGATCTCTACCAGCTGCACGGCACCGACACGGTGACGCCGATCGACGAGACACTGCGGGCGCTCGACGACCTCGTTGCCGCCGGCACGGTCCGCTATGTCGGCGTCTCGAACTGGCAGGCCTGGCGCGTTGCCAAGGCGCTGGGTATTGCCGAGCGCAAGGGATTTGCCCGCTTCGAGACCGTGCAGTCGTACTACTCGATCGCCGGCCGCGATCTCGAGCGCGAAATCGTGCCGCTGCTCAACGAGGAGAAGCTCGGGCTGATGGTCTGGTCGCCGATGGCTGGCGGCCTGCTCTCCGGCAAATACGGACCGGGCGCCCCCGGCAATGGCGAGGGCCGCCGCGCCAGCTTCAATTTCCCGCCGGTCAATGAGGACCGTGCCTGGGCAGCAGTCGCCGTCATGCGCGAGATCGCCGTCAAGCACGGCGTCAGCGTCGCCACGGTGGCGCTCGGCTATGTCCTGGCCAAGCCATTCGTGATGAGCGTCATCATCGGCGCCAGCCGCATGGAGCAGCTGGAACAGAACCTTGCAGCCACCGAGTTGAAGCTCGATGCCGATGATCTCGTTCGCCTCGACGAAGTCAGTGCCCTGCCCGCCGAATACCCCGGCTGGATGCTGGAACGTCAGGCTGCCGGCCGGCGTCCGGCGCCCGTTGTGCCGAAAACGTAACTCAATCTCACCTTCGATTCGATGCTTCGGGAGCCGGCAGGCTCCCGATCTTTTTTGGGCTCAGGTCAGCCGGACCGTCTCGACCAAAAAGTCCAAAAACGCCCGCACCCGCGCCGGCAAATGCTTGCCTTGGCCGACATAGACGGCGTGGGTGAGTTCCTCGTCGCCGGGGTTGAACTCTTCCAGCAGCGGCAGAAGCCGGCCGGCGGCAATGTCGGCCTCCACATGCCAGCGTGCCAGCCGGGCGAGGCCCGCCCCCGAGAGCGCCATCAGCCGCATCGCCTCGCCGTCGCTGACTAGCGTATTTCCGATGATCGACAGGGTGATCGGCTTGCCGGCCGCGTCGATAAAAGGCCAGCCCTCGAGGTGACGTACGAAACGGAAGCCCATCCGGTTGTGACGATCGAGATCGGCGGGCGTCTTGGGCGTGCCACGCGCTTCGAGATACGATGGCGCCGCAACGACGACCACCCGGCTCTGCCCGAGCTTGCGCGCCACCAGCCGTGATTCGCCGAGCGGTCCGGCGCGGATGGCGACGTCAGCGCGCTCCTCCATCAGGTCGATGACATCGTCGGTCAACACCAGATCGACCGAGATTTCGGGGTAGCGTTCTAGGAAACGCGGCAAAAGCGGGATCAGCCGATGCTGCCCGAAAGGCACGTAGCTGTTGATCCGCAGCCGGCCACGCGGCGCGGCACCCGCCGCTGCCTCGCGCTCGGCCGCCGCCATGTCGGCCAGGACGCGCACGCCGCTGTCGAAGAACGCCGCCCCCTCCGGCGTCAGTTGCAGCTTGCGCGTCGAACGGCTGACCAGCCGCGCACCAAGCCGCGCCTCCAGCCGCGCGATCAGCTTGCTCACCGCCGACGGCGTCATCCGCAACGCGCGGGCAGCGGCTGAAAAGCTGCCCGCCTCGACGACGCGGACGAACACTTCGATCTCGCCGGAGCGATTGATGTCGGGCCTGGCCATTGGTGAATCTATTTCACAGACGATGTGCCCGATGCAAGGCTGGTTCACAGCACATCGCGGCACGATCTTCCGGATCGGGGCGTGGGAGGACACGGCGCCCGTCGTCAAAACTGGTCGTCATCGAAGTGGGAACCGCCATGCCCCTTGCTCTTTACGCTCTTGCCGCCGGTGCGTTCGGCATCGGCGTCACCGAATTCGTCATCATGGGCCTGCTGCTCGACGTCAGCACCGATCTCGACGTCTCGATCTCGGCTGCCGGCCAGCTGATTTCCGGCTATGCGCTGGGCGTTGTCATCGGCGCGCCGCTGCTGACGATCGCAACCGGCCGTTGGCCGCGCAAAACCGTGCTTCTGGCGCTGATGGCGATCTTCACGCTGGGCAACCTCGCTTGTGCGCTTGCCCCAGACTACTGGACGCTGATGGGTGCGCGCGTACTGACCGCCTTCGCCCACGGCACCTTCTTCGGCGTCGGCTCGGTCGTGGCGACCGGACTGGTGGCGCCCAACAAGAAAGCCTCGGCGATCGCCCTGATGTTCACCGGCCTGACCATCGCCAACATCCTCGGCGTGCCCTTCGGCACATGGCTCGGCCAAGCCTTCGGCTGGCGCGCGACCTTCTGGGCGGTGACCCTGGTCGGCATCGCCGCCTTTACCATCATTCTGCTGCTGGTGCCGGGCAGCCGAACAGAGCCTGAGAAGAGCAATTTGCGCGCCGATCTCGCCGTGCTCGGCCGCACGCCGGTCCTGCTTGGCTTTGCTACCACCGTGCTTGGCTATGCCGGCGTCTTCGCCGTCTTCACCTACATCGCCCCGTTGCTGACCGAGATCACCGGTTTTGATGAAGCAGCGGTGTCGCCGATCCTGCTGGTCTTCGGCGGCGGCCTCATTGCCGGCAACCTCGCCGGCGGCAAGTTCGCCGACCGCTGGTTGGTACCGTCCGTTCTCGGCAGTCTCGTCGTCCTGGCGATGGTGCTCGGCACCATGACCTTCGCCCTGCACAGCCAGGTCATGGCCGTTATCTATGTCGGCCTGCTCGGCGCCGCCGCCTTCGCCACCGTCGCGCCGCTACAGTTATGGGTGTTGCAGAAGGCACAAGGCGCCGGCCAGAGCCTCGCCTCATCCTTCAACATCGCCGCCTTCAACCTCGGCAATGCTGCCGGCGCCTGGCTCGGCGGCGTGGTCATCGCCCATGGTCCCGGCCTCGATGCCGTCACCTGGGTCGCGGCCCTGTTGCCGCTTTCAGCGCTTGCCGTGGCGGCGTTTGCGCTGCGCCTCGACCGAGATCCTGTCCTCGCCACACCGGAAATCGCGCGGTCATAGAACGGCAAACCTCAACCAATCTTTGAAACAGCCATCCTTCCACAAGGAGCAAACCCATGGATTATCGAAATCTTGGCGCATCAGGCCTGAAGGTCCCGGCGCTCTCGTTCGGCGCTGGAACCTTCGGCGGTTCAGGCCCGCTGTTCGGCGCCTGGGGCAACAGCGATGCGACGGAAGCACGGCGGCTGGTCGACATCTGCCTTGAGGCCGGCGTCAACCTGTTCGACACCGCCGACGTCTATTCGAATGGCGCTTCCGAACAAGTGCTCGGCGCTGCCATCAAGGGCCGCCGCGACGCCGTGCTGATCTCGACCAAGACCTCGCTGCCGATGGGCGACGGTCCCAACGATGCCGGATCGTCACGTTCACGCCTGATCAAGGCCGTCGAAGACGCGCTGGGGCGCCTTGGCACCGACTACATCGACCTGCTGCAACTGCACGCCTTCGACGCAGCAACACCGATCGAGGAGGTGCTGTCGACACTGGACAGTCTCGTGCGCGCCGGCAAACTGCGTTATGTCGGCGTCTCCAATTTTTCCGGCTGGCAAGTGATGAAATCGCTCGGCCTGGCGGGCAGATACGGCTATCCCCGATACGTCGCCCATCAGGTCTATTACTCGCTGGTCGGACGCGACTATGAATGGGAGTTGATGCCGCTCGGCCTCGACCAGGGTGTCGGTGCGCTGGTGTGGAGCCCGCTCGGCTGGGGCCGCCTGACCGGCAAGATCCGCCGTGGCCAGAAGCTGCCTGAGAAAAGCCGGCTGCACGACACGGCAAGCTTCGGACCGCCCGTCGAGGATGAGCATCTCTATCGGGTCGTCGACGCGCTTGATGTTGTCGCCGAGGAAACCGGCAAGACCATACCGCAGATCGCCATCAATTGGCTGCTGCAGCGGCCGACCGTCGCCTCCGTCATCGTCGGCGCGCGCAACGAGGAGCAGTTGCGCCAGAATCTCGGCGCCGTCGGCTGGTCGTTGACAGCCGAGCAGATGAAGAAGCTCGACACGGCAAGTGAGGTCACCGCACCCTATCCGTATTTTCCCTATCGCCGGCAGGAGGGTTTTGCCCGGCTGAACCCGCCCGCAGTCTGACGCTCCAAAAGCTGGGCGGCGGCTCCCAGGCTGCCGCCCGCCCGGCTAATGCAGAACGAACTCGCCGTCGACCTTGCGCCATTCGTTCGGCGCGATCAGCTTCTGGTGCGTGTAGCTGACCGAATGCAGCGGGCCTTCGAGCTTGGCCTTCCAGAACTCGATGAAACGGATCAGCACGGGAAATTTCGGGGCGATGTCGTAATCCTGCCAGATGAAGCTCTGCAGCAGATGCGGATGATCTGGAAAGTGATAAAGAATCTTGGCCGTGGTCAAGCCATAGCCCTTGAGCATCAGGTCCATTTCGGAATGGTCGCGCATTGCGGTCCCCTGGTTGATTCTCCTTCCTCCCAGGCTGAAATTGTGCACCCCATTTGCTTAATCGTCTATTGATATTTCTATGATCGAACCAGATTACTTCCGCAAAAACATGCGCTTAGCAGCCGACTCACGAGAGTGCTGACACCGCCTGGTAAGGCGCCTGCGGCATCCCGCCGCGCGAATCCAACGTCTAATGTTGCCGTCGCGGCCGAACTGTTAATAATGCGCGCGAATTCGCGGCCGCATCGCTGCGATCCTGCCGGCGGTCAAGCCGGCGGTTTGGTTTTGGGGAGGAAGGCGAAGAAATGTCCGATGTTCATGTCCATCGCGTCCAGCCGGCGTGGAAGAAGAACGCGCTGATTGACAATGACACCTACCTGAAATGGTACGCCGACAGCGTCAAGAACCCGGACAAGTTCTGGGGCAAGCACGGCAAGCGCATCGACTGGTTCAAGCCGTACAGCAAGGTCAAGAACACGTCCTTCGACGGCCAGGTCTCAATCAAATGGTTCGAGGATGGCCAGACCAACGTTTCCTGGAACTGCATCGACCGGCATCTGAAGAAGCGCGGCGAACAGACCGCCATCATCTGGGAAGGCGACAATCCCTACGACGACAGGAAGATCACCTATAACGAGCTTTACGCGCATGTCTGCCGCCTCGCCAATGTGATGAAAAAGCACGGCGTCAAGAAGGGCGACCGCGTAACCATCTACATGCCGATGATCCCGGAGGCCGCTTATGCGATGCTCGCCTGCACGCGCATCGGCGCCATTCATTCGGTCGTCTTCGGCGGCTTTTCGCCGGATGCGCTGGCCGGACGCATCGATGACTGCAAGTCGACCTTCGTCATCACCGCCGACGAAGGCCTGCGCGGCGGCAAGCCGATCCCGCTAAAGGAGAACACGGACAAGGCGATCGAGATCGCCGCCAAGGCCGGAACGAAAGTCGAAAAGGTCTTGGTAGTGCGCCGCACTGGCGGCAAGACCGGCTGGGCCGCCGGGCGCGACGTCTGGTACCATGACGAGGTCGCGACGGTTAAGGCCGAATGCAAGCCCGAGAAGATGAACGCCGAGGACCCGTTGTTCATCCTCTACACATCCGGCTCGACCGGCAAGCCGAAAGGTGTGCTGCACACCACCGCCGGCTATCTCGTCTATGTCTCGATGACCCACCAATATGTCTTCGACTATCATGACGGCGATATCTACTGGTGCACCGCCGATGTCGGCTGGGTCACCGGCCACAGCTACATCGTCTACGGGCCGCTCGCCAACGGCGCCACCACGCTGATGTTCGAAGGCGTGCCGAACTACCCGTCGCAGTCGCGTTTCTGGGACGTGATCGACAAGCACAAGGTCAACATCTTCTACACGGCGCCGACGGCGTTGCGCGCGCTGATGGGCGCCGGCGATGCCCATGTCACCAAAACGTCGCGCAAGTCGCTGCGCGTGCTCGGCACCGTCGGTGAGCCGATCAATCCGGAAGCCTGGGAGTGGTATTTCAAAGTCGTAGGCAACGGCAAGGTGCCGATCGTCGATACCTGGTGGCAGACCGAGACCGGCGGCATCATGATCACGCCGGTTCCGGGCGCCACCCACCTCAAGGCGGGTTCAGCGACGCGGCCCTTCTTTGGCGTCAAGCCGCAGCTGGTCGATACCGACGGCAAGGTGCTCGAAGGCGAAGCCAGCGGCAATCTTTGTATTGCCGACTCATGGCCGGGCCAGACGCGCACCGTCTATGGCGATCACGACCGCTTCGTGCAGACCTATTTCTCGACCTACAAGGGCAGATACTTCACCGGCGACGGCTGCCGCCGCGATGCTGACGGCTACTACTGGATCACCGGCCGCGTCGACGACGTCATCAACGTCTCCGGCCACCGCATGGGCACCGCCGAGGTCGAATCGGCGCTGGTTTCGCATGAGAAGGTCTCGGAGGCCGCCGTCGTCGGCTACCCGCACGATATCAAGGGCCAGGGCATCTACTGCTATGTCACGCTGATGGCCGGCGAAACGCCAAGCGAGGAATTGCGCCAGGAACTCGTCGCCCATGTCCGCAAGGAGATCGGCGCCATCGCTTCGCCCGACAAGATCCAGTTCGCGCCCGGCCTGCCGAAGACCCGTTCCGGCAAGATCATGCGACGCATCCTGCGCAAGATCGCCGAGGATGATTTTGCCGCGCTCGGCGATACCTCGACGCTGGCCGATCCGGCGGTCGTCGACGACCTTATCGCCAACCGGCAAAACAAGAAGGGCTGATGCAACCCGCATTGGGCGCCGTCACCGAGCTTTGGCGCTATCCCGCGAGCTCGCTCGCCGGCGAGTTTCAGCAGGCGATCTCCGTCGACTGGCATACCGTCGAAGGCGACCGCCTGTTTGGTCTTGTCGATACCTCGACCGATGAAATCGCACGGCCCGACCGCGAAGCGAAATGGCACAAGGTGCCCCGCATCCGCACCCGGCTGTCGCAGGCCGGCAGGCTGGAGGTCGCCATCCCCGACGGACGCTGGCTTTCGGCACCTGGCGCGCAAAGTGATCGCGCCATTTGCGCCTATCTCGGCTTTGCGGCTTCCATCCGGCCGTTCCGTCGGGAAAATGCGGCTCCGGATTACGCCGGCCCTCTGCTGACGGAACGCTACGTCAAAGCCCCTATTCATCTGCTGACCACCGCCTCACTGGCGCGTTTGAAAGTGCTGCATCCAAAGGGCACCGCCGACGCGCGCCGCTTCCGCCCCAACATCGTCGTCGATGTGCCGGAGGTCGAGGGGTCGTTCCCCGAGACGGAATGGATCGGGCGCAAGCTGGCGATCGGCGACCTGCTCCTGACCATCTCCGAGCCGTGCCGCCGCTGCGGCTTCACCATCATTGGCCAGGACGGGTTCGACCACGACCCGGCAATCCTGCGCAGCCTGGTCCGCCACAACGCCCATAACCTCGGCGTCTACTGCACCGTCGATCGACCGGCCCGCGTCGAGATCGGCGCCACGATGCGCCTCCTGTAGCTATCGGTACAAATCCGCCCGCGTCGGCGGCAGGCCGCTCGGCCCACGCGCGCGCCTTGTGGCGACGGTCTGGAAAACCTGCGCCGAGGCGCGTTCGAAGGTAATCGAGCAGCCGGTGAGATAAAGCAGCCAGAGCCGCGCCTTGGCTTCGCCGACCTCGGCGATAGCTTCGTCGAAGCGTGCGTGGAGGCGCTCGGCCCATAGCCTGCAGGTGCGCGCATAGTGCTCGCGCAAATTTTCGACGTCGTAGACGAGGAAGCCGTGCGCCTCGAGATTGCCGAGCGTCATGCCGATCGTATCGAGTTCGCCGCCCGGAAAAATGTATTTGATCAGCGCCTTGAATTCCGGCCCCTTGCGCAGCGTCTTCTTCAAGCTGCCCTTGTCGCGCCGGGTGATGGCGTGGTGCAGATAGATGCCGCCCGGCTTGAGCAGGCGATGGATCCTCGAGAAATAGGCCGCATGGTTGGCAAGCCCCAGATGCTCGAACATGCCGATCGACGAGATCTTGTCGAAGGAGCCGGACAGCTCGGCATAGGACTTTATCTCGATGGTGATGCGGTCCTCCAGCCCCTCGGCGCGGATGCGTTCACGGGCGAGCTCGGTCTGTGCTTCCGATAGCGAAACGCCGTGGCCGACGACGCCATAATTCTTCACCGCATGGATGAGCATCGCTCCCCAGCCGCAGCCGATGTCGAGCAATCTATCGCCGGGCTTCAGCCGAAGCTTGCGGCAGATATGGTCGAGCTTGTCTCTCTGGGCCTGATCGATATCGTTGGCGAAATCCTTGAAGTAGCCGCAGCTATAGACCATGCGCTCGTCGAGGAAGAGCCGGTAGAATGCGTTGGAAATGTCGTAATGATGCTGGATCGCCTCCTTGCTCGAACCGCTGACGAAAGGATTGCGGCCGGAAAGATCGGTTCGCGTCGTCATCTGTTTTCGCGAAAACAGCACCGCCGGCAGGTCGCGCAGGATCGCCAGCTTCGGCAATGTCTTGAGCTTCGTCCTGAGCTTGCCGTGCGTGGGCAAGGCGTAGAAATCGAACAGCGATCCGTCTTCGACGTCGACCGCCTTGGCAATCCACATCTCGATCAGCGTCGATAAAGAGGGCCGACGTACGATCTGCCAGACGATGTCCTGGTCGTTGATGGTGAGCACCGGGCCGGCAGCCGGGCCGATCCGCTCGCCTGTCCACAGCCTCACCGCAAAACCCGGCTTCAGCGTCTCGATGACCGTCCGAACAATCCGGGCCGCTCTCTCGGCTGCCTCCATCCCCGTCCTCCCTTACCCGGCAAAATAGTGGCCCGGAACAATAGCGGCTCGATCTTGCCTGCCCGATCGGCCGGCCGCAAGCCGCCCGAGTGCACAAGCAGGCTTGTTCAGGATTTTCGGGTGCCGCGCCTTGCCATTTGCCGGATGACACCCCATCATGAGGGAGTGTTCAACAAATCGAAAGGAGGTGATCCGATGTCGAGTGATTTCGTTTTCCAGAACGTGGCCTCAGCGGATCGCACTTTCGGGAAGCAGTCTTCCCGCTAAGGCGCGAGATGCGCGGCTGGCGACCAGGGTCGCCGCCAGGAGCCGCGCCATGGACGGAAACACGGAAGGCCGCCGGCTTCGCGAGAAGCGGCGGCCTTTTCCTTTTTGGGCTGTTGTCCCTATTTGGTTACGGTTAACATCTCGACGTTGCGCGCTATATCCTGGAAAGCCTGGTTGAGTTCCGTTCCATTGGCCGCCTGATAAAAGTGCTTGATCTTGGCGGTGTCCGGGCTCGCGCAATCCTGGAGCGTCGCCTTGGCATTCGTTTCGTTTAGGTCAAACCCAATGGTGAAGACCTCGATGCCCTTGTCGCGCATGGCAGCGCAAAGTTTCTTGGCGGCCGTGCGGGTCGGCTCCTTGCCGGCGTCATTGTAGACGTCGCTGACCGTGCTCGCATCGAAGTAGGACAGGTTGAATTCGCCATCGGTCATCAGGATCGCGATCTTGGCAACCTTCTTTGGATCCATCTTGGCCGGCCGTTCCGAGGCTTTCATCACACTGCCCCAGTTTTCCGAAAGCATGTACCAGGTCCACTGCACGCCGATATGGCCGGCGGTGCCGCCGGAGGCGACGAAATTCTTGATGACCGTCTTGAGCGCCGTCGCATCCGCTGTCAGCGGCATCAGCGCGGCGATCGGGCAGGCGGCGGTGCCGGTCTGCCAGGCGAAGGACGACAGCAGGTAGTCGCGGTTGACCATGCTGGCGTCGGGGCCTGCGTCCGAATATTGATAGATCCCCTTGCGCTCGGTGGCGCAATTATCGGGACGGATAAAGCCCGAGACATACTGCACGGCGTCATTGGCCGGCGCCTGTTTGCGTTGACTGGCGGTGGTTTCCACATAGACGCTGCTGGCGGCAAGTGTACCTGCATTCACCGAATTGGCATAAGGCACGATGGCAACCCGCACACGTGGCTTGGAGGGGTCCTGGCCGCCCAGGAAGCTGTCGACAGCATTCGCCGCGGCCGCCCGTAGATCGATGATTTTCTGGCCGGCCATCGACCCGGTCACGTCCAGCATCATCGCGACTTCGATCTGCTTGTCCGAATAGAGCGCCGTCGTCGATGCGGGGACGCGTTGCATGCCAACCGTGCTGAAAAGCGGGAAATAGTAGTTGACGTTGACATGGACGTCCGCCTGGACAGTCTTGGCTGTCCTGTCGACAACCAGATTGTCGAGGACGATCTGGTTGTCCTGGAGGATACCCGCCGTGCTGTTGGCATCGAGAAAGGCCTGCACCGATTTGCTGGCGTCGGCCTCGCTGATGACGCCGGTTGTCAGGTCGCGGGCCGTCGAGGTGACCGCTGCATCGACCACGCCTTGCAGGCTCGATTTTACATTGTAGAGTTGGGGCACGTTGACCGCAAAGCCGACACTCAGTGCCAGCACTGAGCCGATTATCCCAAACAGGACCGCGAAATTTCCGCTGCGATCCCCGGCAAAGCCGCCGATCGTCTGAACAAGACCCCCGAAACGCCGCATTCCTTCCGCCTCCATTCGCTACAGCCTGCAGCTGTCCGAACGTGCATTGCAGGAATCCGGCCGGATCGCGCCGCCAGGCCCGGGAAAGCGACCGGCCCGCGATCAGGTCATTGTTTCCAAACGGTTTCGAGCGGCGGCAGGGTAAACAGCGGGTAAACGAAAGCTGCGCCGGCACGGCTTTGTTGACAAAGCGCTTACCACGAACAGGCTCGCAATTCAGGACGACTGGACTGCGTCCCAATCCGGTACAGACGAGATGTATCGAACCGGTTCAGCACGATCGCGGTGGCGGGAAATGGAAACACGGACTGTGAATGTGTCCCGAAAGACTAGGCCAGCATCCGTGCGCTGACCGTCTTGTCGACGCCACGACAAGGCGGCTTGAACAGATTACCTTCCTGCTCGTGCGTCCAGACCTTGAACAGGGTGAGCCGATGCGGGCCAAAACTGTGCAGCAGCGGCACGTCGGTGGCGTCGCGGCCGCGGGCGATGACGACGCGGCCGATCCTCGGCACATTGTGGCGAGGATCGAAAGTGTACCACCTGCCGTCGAGGAACACTTCCACCCACGCCGAGAAATCCATCGGCGCCGGATCGGCGGGCACGCCGATATCGCCGAGATAGCCGTTCACGTAGCGGGCCGGGATGTTCATGCAGCGGCAGAGCGTGATCGCCAGATGGGCAAAGTCGCGGCAGACGCCGACGCGTTCCTCATGCGCCTGCGCCGCCGTGCGGGTCGAGCGCGCATAGCCGTAGCCAAAGGACAGGCGGTTGTGGACATAGTCGACGATGGCCTGCACCCGCGCCCAGCCCGGCGGAAGCTGGCCGAAAAGTTGCCAGGCCAGGTCGCCGAGATGGTCGGTCTCGCAGTAACGGCTGCCGAGCAGATAGCCGAGCACCTCGTCCGGCAATTCGGCAACCGGGACTTCTCTCGCCAGCGTGTTGACTTCGTCCGTCTCGCCGCTGTCCTCGACCACCGCGTCATAGAGGATGCGAAAGCTTCCGGCCGGCGCCGTGAAGCGGCGGCAGCTATTGCCGAAAAGGTCGTGGTAGACCCTGGTCGGGACCGACGGCGAGGTCAGCACGCGCGTCTGCCGCTTGATGTCGGCCTGGCGATCCCTGTGGATATCGAGCAATGAAACGACCGGCGTTGCTGCAACGCATTCAATGGCAATTTCATAGCCGAGCCGAATCAGCATCGCCCTCCCCTACGATCGTCATGGAAGATAGTGCCGATCAACGCGGGACAGTGCGTGGCGGTTCCTTGTGGTCGTCAAAAACGACGCCTCGCGGCTTCCCATACGGACGCGGCAACGTTACGGTCGATTGACACGCGTCTTTCGAAATAATCCCTCCAAGATAACCCCGGGAAACCGATGTTTGCAGGCAGAAAATTCGCGGCCTTCCTGTTCGATATGGACGGCACGATTCTCAATTCGATCGCCGCGGCGGAAAGGGTCTGGGCAGCGTGGGCGCATCGGCAAGGTCTTGATGTCGCCGCATTCCTGCCGACCATCCACGGCGTGCGGGCGATCGAGACCATCGGCCGGCTGGCGCTCCCAGGCGTCGATCCTGCCCGCGAAGCCGATTCGCTTTTGCAGGCCGAGGCGGCCGATGTCGAGGGCATTCGCCCGATTGCCGGCGCCGCGGCCTTCCTGGCGTCGCTGCCGCCTGGAAGCTGGGCGATCGCCACTTCGGCACCGCGCGAGCTCGCCCTGCTGCGCCTGCAGGCCGCGGGTATTCCGGCTCCCGCCGTGATTGTTGCGGCGGAGGATGTATCGCGCGGCAAGCCGGCGCCCGACTGCTTCCGGCTGGCGGCCGAACGGCTCGGCGTCGATGTGGGCGACTGCCTCGTCTTCGAGGACGCGCCGGCCGGCATAGCGGCGGCCGAAGCCGCGGGCGCTGCAATCGTGGTGATCAGCGCCACGCACCGGCATCCGTTGGAGACGCCGCATGCCGCCATCACCGGCTATGGCGCGATCGGCATCGCCGTCGATGACAACGGCTGGATTGCCATCGAAGCGGAACGGACCGCACAGCCTGCTTAACTAGCACCCTGCTTGCGCTAAAAGTCGCTGGTCAGGCCCTTGACCTCCCAGTCGCCATAGCGGCCAGGCTCCTTGCCGCCGCGCCCGCCGATCTCCCTCGGCAGCGTGGCTTCCTGCTCGCGATATTTCTCCCGCCGGGCCTCGGCCTCGACCAAGGCGCGCCTGGCTGCCGGGGTCAGCGGCTTTTGCGGCGAGCCGTTAGCATGCGTTTGGCTGGTTTTGTCGATCATGCGATCTTCCGCTAGATTGAAACAGGCCCCGATTGAAACGGGAACCGCTGTTTCCCATCATATAGCGATGGGCCCACAAGGATCGACCCCTTTGTTGGGCCAAAATGGAGCAGACGATGAACACCCTTCGCACCGCCATGCTTTTGGCCGCAATGACGGCCCTGTTCATGGGCGTCGGCTATCTCATCGGCGGATCCGGCGGCATGATGATTGCCTTGCTGATCGCCGCCGGCACCAATTTGTTCAGCTATTGGAACGCCGACAAGATGGTGCTGTCGATGCACCGTGCGATCGAAGTCGACGAACGCAACGCGCCTGAATATTACGCCATCGTGAAGGGTCTCGCGCAACGTGCCGGCCTGCCGATGCCGAGAACCTATCTCATCGACAATCCGCAGCCCAATGCCTTCGCCACCGGCCGCAATCCGCAAAATGCCGCTGTCGCCGCCAGCACCGGCCTGCTCGAGCGGCTATCGCATGAAGAAGTCGCGGCGGTGATGGCACACGAGCTCGCCCATGTGCAGCACCGCGATACGCTGACCATGACGATCGTCGCCACCTTTGCCGGCGCAATTTCGATGCTCGGCAATTTCGCCTTCTTTTTCGGCGGCAACCGCGACAATAACAATTCCTTTGGCATCGTCGGCGTGCTGGTGGCGATGATAGTCGCGCCCCTGGCCGCCATGATCGTGCAGATGGCGGTGAGCCGCACCCGCGAATATGAGGCCGACCGGCGCGGTGCCGAAATCTGTGGACACCCGCTGTGGCTCGCCTCGGCACTTGACAAGATCGCGCGGGGCGCCGAACGCATCCGCAACCCGGATGCCGAGCGCAATCCGGCAACCGCCCATCTCTTCATCATCAATCCTCTTTCCGGCGAGCGCATGGACAGTTTGTTTTCCACTCACCCGAGCACAGAAAACCGCATCGCCGCGTTGCAGAGGATGGCGAGCGAAATGGCCGGCGCACCCGAAGAGGCCGCGACGCCAAGGCCGGCGCCGGAAGGGACCGGGCAGCAGCCGTCTGGTCCGTGGGACAGGGCCGTGCGGCCCGAGAGGCCGCCTGAGCCGGCCAAGCCGAGACCCAATCCCTGGGGACGCAATCCGACCGGACCCAAAGGTCCGTGGTCGTGACGAGCGCGACAGACAAAAAAGGCGGGATCTCGCTGGCGGAAATGCGCGATCTTTGTGCAAGGCACTGGAACCCTATCGGAATACCGATGGCGAGCATAGCAACATCAAGTGACCTGGGCTTTCGCCCACTTCCTGAAGATGAATATGACACCTATCTTCGCCACATCGTCCGACTTGTCGGGGATGGTGCATCTCCAAAGCAAGTCGCGGACTATGTCGGCACGGTTGAGAAAGACTACATTCAGGTGATCTCCCCCCTAGGAAGCAAAGAAGATTTTGTCAGCGCCATATTTAAACTAGTCAACCGATCGCCGACACAATGAGGCCAACTCACAGTGAGGCTTCAGAAGCTCGCGGTCTCGCCGCGCGCAAGGCAGCTGCGCGCCTGCTTGCCGCCGTCATTGACGCGAAAACGCCGCTCGACGGGCTGACCGACCATGAAAACGGCCATCCACAATACAAGGCGCTCGACCTGCGCGACCGCGCCTTGGTGCGCGCCATTCTGGTCACCGCCCTGCGCTACCGCATGACCATATCAGGCCTTTTGGCCCGTCGCCTGGAAAAGCCGCTGCCGCCCAACGCCACGGCGCTTTCGCACATTTTGCATGTGGCGGCAGCGCAGATCCTGTTCCTCGATGTTCCCGACAGCGCCGCCGTCGACCTCGCCGTGACACACGCCAAGTCCGATCCGCGCACGGCGCGCTTTTCCGGCCTCGTCAATGGCGTGCTGCGCACGCTGGCGCGGGCCAAGCAGGACGAGCTCGCGGCAGCACTTGCCGCTACCGACGAGGCGCCAAAATGGTTTTCCGACCGTTTGAAAACGGTCTACGGCCTCGACAAGGCCAGGCAGATACTGCTCGCCCATCGCCATGAGGCACCGGTCGATTTCTCGGTCAAGTCGGACCCGGCGCTGTGGGCCGAACGGCTCGGCGGCTTTGTCTTGCCGACCGGCACGGTGCGGGTGGAAAAGCTCAGCGCTTCCGTGACCGAACTGCCCGGCTTTGGGGAAGGCGCCTGGTGGGTTCAGGATGCAGCGGCCAGCCTGCCGGCCCGGCTGTTCGGCGACATCAATGGTTTGCGAATCGCCGACCTCTGTGCCGCGCCGGGCGGCAAGACCGCCCAGCTGATCCTCGCCGGCGCCCACGTCACCGCGCTCGACATGTCCAAAACGCGGCTGGCACGGCTGACGCAGAACCTCGAACGGCTCGGTCTGGCCGCCGAGATCGTCCAGACCGATCTGCTCAAATACGAGCCGAAGGACCTCTTCGACGCCGTCCTCCTCGACCCACCTTGCTCTTCGACCGGCACGGTGCGGCGGCATCCCGACGTTCCCTGGACGAAGACGGCGGCCGACGTCGAAAAACTGGCCGACCTGCAACGCCGGCTGCTTGCCCGCGCCGTCACCCTGGTCAAGCCTGGTGGACGCATCGTCTTTTCCAACTGTTCGCTCGATCCGATGGAAGGCGAAGAGCTCTATCGCGACTTTCTCGCCGGCAATGCGGAGATTGTCGACGACCCGCTTCGGCCGGGTGAGATCGCCGGCATCGACCCGTTTCTGACGCCGCAAGGCACGTTGCGCACCACGCCTGCCGATCTGGAGCTAGGCTCGCCGGGCCGCTCCGGGCTGGACGGCTTCTTCGCCGCCCGCATGCGCAGAGCCGGCTAAGGGCCGATCTTGAAGCGCCGTCCGGCTTCTTGGGGCGAGGAGGCATGGAAAACAGGCTGAACGGCCCCACTGCCGCGGAATTCGCCTTCGCACAAGTTCTTGAATCATATAAACTTGTGCTTGGGTGAGGACGATCAGGAGGGGTTTTGGCAATCGCTGCCGGTAACACGACGCGTCTGTGGACGCTTGTCGCGAGGGAGTTCTGGCGCAAGACGCGCCGGCGCTTGCGCGCCGGGCCACTCTATCGCTGGCGCTACTCAGGCCGCACGCCGGAGCGCGTCCTGATCGCCCCACCGGACCTGCGGCTCGCCGATCCTCAGATCGCGCTCGAGATCTATTACGGCCGCTATCCGCTTTCGGGGCATCTGGTCGAGACCGGCGGCAAATCGCCCTTCCAGATCGACGTGCCCAATCCCGGCTGGCAAAAAACGCTGCATGGCTTTCGCTGGCTGCGCCATATGCGTGCCGCCGGTACCGAGCTCGCCGCCGCCAACGCGCGGGCGTTGGTTTCCGACTGGATTGCAATCCATGGCAGCCATATTTCCGGCGTCGCCTGGGAGCCCGGCACGACGGCCAAGCGTGTCATTGCCTGGCTGCAGCATTCCTCGATCGTGTTGCAGGGCGCCGAATTTCCGTTCTACCGCGCGTTCTTGAAATCGCTCGCCGTCCAGATCCGCTATCTGCGCGCCATGGTGCGCGAGATGCCGGACGGCAAGGACAGGCTGCGCGCCCGCATTGCGCTGGCCTTTGCCGCTTTGTCGCTGCCGGCGCCGGCCTCGGCGCTACGCGGTGCTACCCGCAATCTCGCCGAGGAGCTCGACCGCCAGATCCTGCCTGACGGCGGCCATATCTCGCGTAATCCGATGACCGTGCTTGAAATCCTCGCCGACCTTCTGCCGTTGCGCCAGACATACGCCAATCAGGCCGAGACGCCGCCGGCCGCCCTGATCGGCGCCATCGACCGGATGCTGCCGGCACTGCGCTTCTTTCGCCATCAGGACGGCAGCCTTGCCCGCTTCAACGGCATGGGCGCCACCATTCACGACCGTATCGCCAGCATCCTGCATCACGACGACACCGCCGGCGCACCGTTGCTGCACGCGCCGCATTCGGGTTATGAGCGCCTGTCGATGGGCGGTGTCACTGTGATCGCCGATACCGGCCCGCCGCCCCTCGTCGACGTATCCAATGCCGCTCACGCCGGATGCCTCGCCTTCGAATTGTCGTCGGGCCGCCAGCACTATATCGTCAACGCCGGAATAGACACTTATGGCGCCGCCGAGTTCCGGCCGCTTGCCCGCGCCACCGCCGCCCACTCGACCGCCACCATCAACGACACGTCGTCGGCGCGCTTCAATCACTCCTTGCGCGTCAACGACCTGCTCGGCACGCCTTTGATCGGCGGGCCGCAGCATGTGCCTTGCAAGCGCACCGACCAGAAGGGCAGCCAGGGCTTCATCGCCCGCCATGACGGCTATGTGGCGCGCTTCGGCTTCCTGCATGAGCGCGAGCTGAAATTATCGACCGACGGCAATGTGCTTGCCGGCAGGGACCGTTTCCTGCGCCCGGGCGGCGCTTCTATCCGCAACAATGGCCGTGACTTCGTCACGGTGCGTTTCCATGTCCATCCCGATATAAGCCTGCTCCAGGATGAGCATGACCGTCTGGTGCTGGCCGCCGACCATGCCGACACCTGGGTGTTTACCTCTACCGAAGTGGTGCCCGAGGTCGAGGAATCGATCTATTTCGCAGGGCTTGGCGGCCCGCGCCGCAGCCGCCAGATCGTGCTTGCGTTCAAGGCCTCGGAAATTTCCGAGGTCCACTGGCAATTGACGCGCACCATCATCGCCGGCCGTCCGGAAAAAGCTGAAGCCGGTGGCAACGGCAGACACTGATCAAGTCTTGCGGCTTGATTTCCGGGCCTCATATGCTACGGCCCGCGGACGCTCCCAACCAGAACTGGAAAGGCCGCCAGCCCATGGCCGTCGCCGCCAAGAACATTCCCGCGCCCGACCTTGTACCCATCCGTCGCGCGCTCCTTTCCGTCTTTGATAAGACCGGCCTGATCGATTTCGCCAGGGCGCTGGCTTCGGCCGGCGTCGAGCTAGTCTCGACCGGCGGCACCGCAAGGGCCCTTGCCGAGGCGGGCATGGCGGTGCGCGACGTGTCCGAGCTCACCGGCTTTCCCGAGATCATGGACGGCCGCGTCAAGACGCTGCACCCGTCGGTGCATGGCGCACTGCTTGGCGTGCGCGACGATCCCGAGCACGCCGCAGCGATGCGCGACCACGGCATCGAGCCGATCGATCTCGTCATCTCCAATCTCTATCCGTTCGAAGAGGTGCGTCGCTCCGGCGCCGACTACGCGGCGATCGTCGAGAACATCGACATCGGCGGCCCGGCGATGATCCGTGCCTCGGCCAAGAACCACGCCTATGTCGGCATCGTCACCGATCCCGATGACTATGCCTCGGTGCTCAACGCGCTGGAGATGAATTTCGGGTCGTTGTCGCTGGATTTCCGCAAGAAGCTGGCAGCCAAGGCCTTTGCCCGCACCGCCACCTACGATGCGGCAATCTCGGGATGGTTCGCCGAGGCGCTTGAGATCGAGCATCCGACATGGCGCGCCTTCGGCGGCAAGCTGCAGTCGGTGATGCGCTATGGCGAAAACCCGCATCAGGGCGCCGGCTTCTATGTCAACGGCGACAGGCGGCCGGGCGTCGCCACGGCGCGCCAGCTTCAGGGCAAGCAGCTTTCCTACAACAACATCAACGACACCGACGCTGCCTTCGAGCTGGTCGGCGAGTTCGACCCGTCGCGCTCCGCAGCAATTGCCATCATCAAGCACGCCAACCCGTGCGGCGTCGCTGAGGACGCTTCGCTGCAGGCGGCCTATGCCAAGGCGCTGGCCTGCGACCCGGTCTCGGCCTTCGGCGGCATCGTCGCCATGAACCGCATCCTCGATGCCGGAACCGCCGAAGAGATCGTCAAGACCTTTACCGAAGTGATCATCGCACCGGAGGCGTCCGAAGAAGCAGTCCGCATCATTGCCGCCAAGAAGAACCTACGCCTGCTGGTCACCGGCGGCCTGCCCGACCCGCGCGCGGCGGGCCTTGGCTTGAAATCGGTTGCCGGCGGTTTGCTGGTCCAGGGCCGCGACAACGCGGTGGTGGATGACCTCGAGCTGAAAGTGGTGACCAGGCGCGCTCCGACGCCGGCCGAATTGGCCGATCTGAAATTCGCTTTTCGCGTGGCAAAGCACGTCAAGTCGAACGCCATCGTCTATGCCAGGGATGGCGCTACAGTCGGCATCGGCGCCGGCCAGATGAGCCGGGTCGATTCCTCGCGCATCGCGGCGCGCAAGGCGCTCGACGCGGCCGAGGCTGCCGGCCTGACGGAGCCTTTGACCAGGGGCTCGGTCGTCGCCTCGGATGCCTTTTTCCCGTTCGCGGACGGGCTTTTGTCGGCAATCGAAGCCGGCGCCACCGCCGTCATCCAGCCCGGCGGCTCGATGCGCGACGACGATGTCATCGCCGCCGCCGACGCTCACGGCATTGCCATGGTCTTCACCGGAGTGAGGCATTTCCGGCATTGAACGCGTTACCCTCCCGCTGTGGGAGAAGGCAAGAGCAGCTCACTCCGCCGGCCGATCTGCCGGATAGGGCGTGCCGATCAGGATCGCCATGCCGGCGCCAAGGAACAGCACGATCGCCGCCATGCCGAGCCGCGCCGAGCCGCTGGCCAGGGTGATCGTGGCCACCATGAAGGGTGCGGCAAAACTGGTTGCCCGGCCGGCCAGCGCATAGATGCCGAAATAGCGGCCCGATTCGGCAGCGGAGACGCTGCGCGCCATGTAGGAGCGCGACGATGCCTGCACCGGGCCGAAAGCAAGCCCGATCAGCAGGCCGTAGAAAATGTAGGCTTTTTCCGCCGCCGTGCCGAACAATCCGCCACCATCCAGTCCGGGCATCACCCAGGCGCCGAACAGCGTATAGCCCGGTCCGGTCGAAACGATGCCGATCGTGGCAATGCTCAGCATGACCAGCGAAATCATCACTATGGTCTTGGAACCCAGCGCTGTGTCGAGGCGTGCGGCAACCAGGCAGCCGACGATGGCAACGACGTTGAGGATGATGCCGAACAGGCCGATCTCGGTAATCGACCAATGGAACATTGCCGCCGCAAACGTTCCGCCCAGCGCCAGCAGTGCATTGACGCCGTCCTGATAGATCATACGGGCGACGAGAAAGCGAAAAATGCCGCTGCGCTTGCGCACTTCGGCCAGCGTCGACTTCAGTTCCGACAGGCCTTCGCGCACCGCCGGCCCGATTGGAATGCCTTTGATCGCATCAGGCGTGAAGAAGAACATCGGCAGGATGAACAGGAAATACCAGCCCGCCGACAACGGCCCGGTAGCGCGCGCGTCCTCGCCGAGCCTGGGGTCGAGGCCGAAGATCGGGTCGAGCCCAACGACGGTCTTGCCGGTTTCAGGCGAGCCGGCCATGACGGTAACGACGAAGATCAGTGCGATCATGCCGCCGAGATAGCCGAGTCCCCAGGCCATGTTCGAGATCCTGCCGATGTCGCTCTTCGGCACCAGGCGGGGCATCATCGAATCATTGAACACGGTCGAGAATTCCGCCGCGACCGACGCCAGCGAGAACAACGCCACGACCAGAAAAAGATCAGAGCCGGGCGCGGCAAACCACAGCAGGGTGAGGCAGGTGATCTTGACCGCGGCGAAGAAGGCTATCCACGGTTTGCGTGGTCCGGTCTGATCGGCGATCGAGCCGAGGACCGGCGACAAAACGGCAATGACGAGGCCGGCGGCGGCAATGCCGTAGCCCCAGGCCGCTTGCCCGGTCTCCGGATTGCTGGCCATACGCGAGACGAAATAAGGACCGAAGATGAAGGTGGTAACGACCGTGAAAAACGGCTGTGCCGCCCAGTCGAACAGCATCCATCCCCAGATGCCGCGTCCCGATGCCCGCTGCACTGCCATCTCAGCCATGTCCCTCCGCTGGAGCTTGCTCCATGCCGATCGAATCGGAATGATGCTCCGTCTTCTTGTTGAGCACGATCTTGTCCAAAAGCCGATCGTCACTTTTTGGGATCATGGTCCGGCGCCCCCCAAAGCAGCGCGCCGTTTGCTCTATAGCGCGGTTCTTGCCGGCAATCCCGCGCGATATGGAAGACGTCTCACAGCTGCGTCAGATCACTCATCAGGCCGGATGCCACCGACAGCCGCGACACGGTGATGTCGCCGCCCTCGGTCAGAGCCTGCAACCGCTCGCGGATGCGTCCGACCCGTTCGCCGCCGGCCTCCAACCATGCCGTCACCGGATCCGCCGCCTCGGCATGGCCGGTCAGCGCCGCCACCGCGATGCCGCGCCTGGCCGCGCCGATCGTGTCGGTGGCGCGGGAAAGCGCCAGTTGATCGTAATAATCCGAGGGCGTGATCGAGCGCGCCGCATCTTCGACGCGCGGGATGCGGAAGACATCGCTGACTGCAAAAAACGCCTTGGCGGCAGCGACGATGCCGGCATTTGCCGTCCGCGCCGTCAGCGCTATGTCGGGGATGAGTTCCGCCACATCGGTCAACGCCAGTTGCTCGGCAAGGCTCTCGGGCGCGCCGCCCTTCGACAGGCTGTGCCGCCGCTCCTCGATCCGCTCGCGCGAGAAGGCCGGCAGCAGCGAAACGAGCTTCGGCTCCAGCGCCTTGCGCGCATCCTGCAACTCGGCAATCCGCTGCCCGAGCAGTGCAGTGTCGGCATCGTTCTTCAGGTACCAGCCGCTGGTCACATAGATCAGCCGGCTGACCGCCTGATAGAGGTCGAGCTGGATCTGTCCGTCGATCTGGTTGTCGAGCGCGTCGATCTGGCGATAGAGCGCCGGCAGTGCAAAGCCATCCCGCACCACGGCGAAGGTGCGCACGACATCGGCGGCACTGCGCCCGGTCGCTTCCTGCAGCCTGTTGACGAAGGACGGGCCGCCGCGATTGACCAGATCATTGGCGACGACACGGGCGATGATCTCGCGGCGCAGGCGATGGCCGTGGATTTCCGCCGCATATTTCTTTGCCATGCCGTCGGGAAAGTAACCCATCAGGTCGCGGTCGAAATGCGGATCGTCCGGCACGTCGCTGGCGACGATATCGGAAAACAGCACGATCTTGGCATAGGCAAGCAGCACGCCGAGCTCGGCCCGGGTGAGCGGCTCGCCGCGCGCTTCGCGCTCGGCAACAGCCGCCGGCGACGGCAGCGTCTCAACGGCACGGTCGAGCAGCCCGCGCGCCTCGAGCGCCTCCATGAAGCGGCTCTGATGGGCAATGTCGGCAAGGCCGCGCTTGCGAGCAAGGGACAGCGCCAGCGTCTGCTGGTAATTGTTGGACAGCACCAGGGCGCTGACCTCGTCGGTCATCTCGGCCAGCAATTTGTTGCGCGACGGCCGCGTCAGCGATCCCTTTCGCATGGCGGAAGCCAGCGCGATCTTGATGTTGACCTCGACGTCTGAGCAGTTCACGCCGCCCGAATTGTCGATCGCATCTGAGTTGCAGCGGCCGCCATTCAATCCGAATTCGATGCGCGCCCGCTGCGTGACGCCGAGATTGGCGCCTTCACCGATGACCTTGGCACGCAGGTCGAGCGCGGTGATGCGGATCGCGTCATTGGCACGGTCGCCGACGTCCTGGTTGGTCTCGCCCGATGCCCTGACATAGGTGCCGATGCCGCCGAACCACAAAAGATCTGCCGGCGCCTTGAGGATGGCACTCATGATCTCGACCGGCGTGGCCGTTGTCTTGCCGAGGCCGATAGCTGCAGCCGCGGCGGCCGGCAAGGTGATCGACTTCTGGCTGCGCGAGACGATGATGCCGCCTTCGGACAGCTTCGTCTTGTCGTAATCCTGCCAGCTTGAGCGGGCGAGAGCGAACATACGCCGGCGCTCGGCCATCGAAGCCGCCATGTCGGGATCGGGATCGATGAAGATGTCGCGATGATCGAAGGCGGCGATCAGCCGGGTCTGCTCCGACAGCAGCATGCCGTTGCCGAACACGTCACCTGACATGTCGCCAACGCCGATGGCGGTGAACGGCGTGGTTTGGATGTCGCGGTTCATCTCGCGGAAATGCCGCTTGACCGCTTCCCAGGCGCCCTTGGCGGTGATGCCCATCTTCTTGTGGTCGTAGCCGGCCGAACCGCCGCTGGCGAAAGCGTCGTCGAGCCAGAAGCCGTGCCTTTCGCTGATGGCGTTGGCGATGTCCGAGAAGGTCGCCGTGCCCTTGTCCGCGGCGACGACGAAATACGGATCATCCTGATCGCGCCGCACGACGCCGGCTGGCGGGATGACGCCGTCCAGCCCGATATTGTCGGTGATCGACAACAGGCTGGAAACGTAATTCTTGTAGGCGGCCGTGCCGGCCTCGAAAATTGCGTCGCGCCCGGCGCTCATCGGCAGCTTTTTCGGGTAGAAGCCGCCCTTGGCGCCAACCGGCACGATCACCGCATTCTTGACCTGCTGTGCCTTGACCAGGCCGAGCACCTCGGTGCGATAGTCCTGCGCACGGTCCGACCAGCGCAGGCCGCCACGCGCGACCGGGCCGAAGCGCAGATGCACACCCTCGACCTCGGAGCCGTAGACGAAGATCTCCCGCCATGGCCGCGGCGCCGGCAGCCCGTCGACCGATTGCGAATCGAGCTTGATCGCCAGCGATTGGCCTTTCTGTTTCGTATCGGAAACGAAATGATTGGTGCGCAGCGAGGCTTCGATCAGGTTCAGATAACGGCGGATGATGGTGTCGTCGTCAATGTTGGGAACGTCTTCCAGCGCATCCGTGATCTTGGCTTTCAGATGTTTGGCCTGAACGACGCCTTCCGTCTCGGCCGTCGGGCTGAGGCGGGCGACAAACAGCGCATGCAGGCCGCGGGCGATCTCGGGATAACGGTTGAGTGCGGCGGCGATGAAATCCTGGCTCTGCGGGATGCCGGCCTGCTGCAGATAGCGGCCATAGGCGCGCAGGACGGTGATCTCGCCCGACCACAGGCCGGCGGTCTGGGCAAGGCCGTTATAGCCGTCATTGTCGACATCGCCGCGCCAGACGGAAAGGAACGCATCCTCGAACAGCGCGCCGCCATTGCCGAGGTCGATCGGCCTGCCGTAGCTGTTCTCGAGTTCCATGTCGTGGATGAAGACCATGCCGGGCTGATCACTATTGATCATGCCGGATTGAATGTCGCCGACCTCGAAAGTGCGCTCGCTGATGACGCGGAAACCGATGTTTTCCAGCACGGGCACGCGCCGCGACAGCGCCACCGGGCTGCCATGGTGATAGATCTTCAGCGCCGCCTGATGCGGCTTCTGGACGGTGTGACGGTAATAGTCGATGGCGATCGGATTTGACGCATCGAGCTTGGCGATGCGCCTGGCGTCGGCAAGCGCCACGGCCGGCGGAAAACTGTCGCGATAACTTTCCGAAAAACGCGAGGCGATGGCCGTGAGTCTCGCATCGGCGCCGGTCTCTGTCGCGGTCTCGCGCAGTGCATCGTCCCAGGTCCGTACGATGTCGCGGATCGCCGCCTCGATCGTCGCCTGCTCGACCTTCGGCGTCTTGCCGCCGGAGCGGCCGATGATGAAATGGACGCGCGCCAGCCCGCCTTCCGGGAAGGCCGGATAATAGGCCGACAGCCGGCCTTCGAAGACGGTCTTCAGATAGGTGCCGATCTTCTCGCGCACGACGCTGTCGTAGCGGTCGCGCGGCACGAAGACGAGCACGGAGACGAAGCGGTCGAACTGGTCGACACGCACCAATGCCCTGACGCGCGGTCGCTCGATCAAGCCCAGTATGGCTTCGGCATGCTTGCGCAGGATCGGCACCGGAACCTGGAACAGCTCGTCGCGCGGATAGCTCTCCAGCACGTTGATCAAAGCTTTGCCGGAATGGTCGCTTGGATTGAAGCCGGATTTGGCAATGACGGTTTCCGCCTTCGAGCGCAGGTAGGGGATCTTCATCACCGAGCGCGTATAGGCAGTCGAGGTGAACAGGCCGACGATACGGAGCTCGCCTGAAAGCACGCCTTTGCCGGTGTAGGTCTTGACGCCAATGTAGTCGAGGTAGATGCGGCGGTGCACCGATGACTTGGCGTTGGCCTTGGTGACGATCAGCGGTTCCGGCCCATGCAGGAAGGCACGGATTTCCGGCGTCGTGCTCACCGCTTCGGTGCCGCGCCTGAGCACCAGCACGTCGGGATCGGAAAGGATGCCGAGGCCGGGCTTTTCGGCGCGCTCGAGCATGCCGCTCGTCTCGCCGCCGGTGTAGTTGAATTCGCGCATGCCGAGAAAGGTGAAATTGTCGTCGCGCAGCCATTCGAGGAAGGCGATCGCCTCGGTGACATGGGCCTTGTCGAGCGGCACTGGCGAGTAGCGGAATTCCGAGATCGCCTGGTCGAGGCGGGCAAGCATCGGCTTCCAGTCGGTGACGGCGGCTCGCACCTGGCCGAGCAGCTTCGTCAGGCGTGCGGCCAGGCCTTCGGCCTGCTCGGCCGAAAGGCGGCCGATATGGACATGGATGACGCTCAGTCGGTCATGGCTGTGGTCGCCCTTGGCATAACCGCCATCGCCGAGGATTTCCTCGACGCCGTTCTTGCCGTGCCTGACGACTATGACCGGATGGGTAACCAGCAGCGGCTCGCCGGCGCTTTCTGTAATCTCGCCGAGGACGGAATCGAACAGGAACGGCATGTTGTCGTTGACGACGGTGATCACCGTCATCGGCCGGCGCTGGCGGACGACACCGGAATCAACGTCTATAGCAACGACGCAGTCGTCCTTCTTGTGCCTGGCCACTGCGCGGCCGGCGAGTTCGGCAGCGCGTTCGAGATCGATGACGTCGTAGGCGGCGACATCTTCGGCCGGAGCTCGGGCCAGCAAGTAGTCGGCAAGCCTGCCGGGCTTTTCGCCACCCGCGGCTTCACCCCTCGTCACGCCGGCTTTTTTCAACCGGCTCGCTGACTTTACGCTGGCCATGAGTCCCTCCCGTCACATGTTTTTGCGGCTATGCTAACAGATGACGGGTATTTGGCGACAAAGGTTTGACGGCTTGCGACGAAATGTCGAAATTCACCGGCAGCCTGGCGAAAACGAGGAGAAATCCGCCTTGACGGAGAAAATTACCGCGCTTGACCTGGCACCGGCGGAGCTGAGCGACGCGACCAAGGCCTATTTCGCCAAGTGCCGGGAGAAGCTCGGCCTCGTTCCCAATGTGCTGCTCGCCTATGCCTTCGACGAGAAGAAGCTGCGCGCTTTCACCGACATGTACAATGATTTGATGCTGGGTGAATCCGGCCTGTCGAAACTCGAGCGCGAGATGATCGCGGTGGCCGTCTCGTCGATCAACCATTGCTACTATTGCCTGGTCGCGCATGGCGCGGCGGTGCGCCAGCTTTCCGGCGACCCGGCCTTCGGCGAGATGATGGTGATGAATTTTCGCGCCGCCGAGCTGTCGGACAGGCAACGCGCCATGCTCGAATTCGCGGTGAAGCTGACCGGGCAGCCGGCAAAGATCGTCGAAGCGGACCGGGCGGCGCTGCGGCAAGTCGGCTTTTCCGACCGCGACATCTGGGACGTCGCCTCGACCGCGGCGTTCTTCAACATGTCGAACCGGCTGGCATCGGCAATCGACATGCGGCCGAACGATGAATACCATGCGATGGCGCGATAGGCACCGCCGTTGCGAGCCAACCACACATTATATTAGCTACTTCGCATTCTCGTTGCTTGTTTGCCGGTTTGGTCCGATGATCGGCATGCGGCATGACCGCATGCCGGTTCGATGCCGCCGATCAAAGGAGGAGAACATGGCGAAATTTCTCTACGTCTATCACGGCTCGGGCAAGATGCCGACCGAGGAGGCCGAACGGAAGGCAGCGATGGATGCCTGGAACGGCTGGTACGGCAAGCTTGGCTCAGCCGTGGTCGACGGTGGCAATCCAGTCGGCATGTCGAAGACCCTGCTGCCCGGCGGCAAGGTCGAGAACAATGGCGGTAGCAATCCGACCGCCGGTTACACCATCATCGAAGCGAAAGACATCGACGATGCCGTCGGCAAAGCCAAGGATTGTCCTATCCTGACGGACCCGGGTTTCAGCGTCGAGATTGCGCCGATAATCGAAATGGGTTGACGCGCCGGCTCAGGACCGCGCCGCGATAGCCGCCGCAGCGCCGGCCATGGTTCCGGCGCTGACGCGGTTGGCGATCTTCATCGCCCGCTTGCTTTTGAGCAGCTTGCGCGCCTGTGATGCGGCGAGCACCCAGGTCAAATCGATAGCGACCAGGACAACGGCCATGGTCGCGGTCAGCTCGACCCAGCCGATCATGCTGACCGAACCGAGGTCGATGATGGTCGGCAGCAGCGCCAGGTAGAACATCATGATCTTCGGGTTGCCGAGCGTCACCGCCATGCCGGCAAAGAACAGCTTGACGGGCGAATCTTCGCGCGGCAGCGAACCTTCTTTTGCCTCGACCGGCGCCGTCCACATCTTCCAGGCCAGCCAGGCGAGATAAGCAACGCCAACCCATTTCACGACGACAAAGGCAAAATGGAACGTCTGCGCCACCACGGCGAGGCCAAACACCGCCAGGGACAGCCAGATCGCTTCGCCGATCCACATCGCAAGCAGGAACGGAAACACGTCGCGAAACCCTTTCGAGATGACCCGCGCCACAAGAGCGGCGATCGATGGGCCGGGCGAGCCGGCTGCAACAAGCAGGGCGCCGGCAAAAATCAGCAGCGACGTGAAATGCATGACGCGGTCTCGTTTGACATGTTTGGGTCGTTCAACATAACCCAACTGTTCCGGCGACGGTAGCGTCTACCGAAAGAAGGCTTGTCGGCCAGGCACCTCACGGCTAGAGATGTCGTTCCGAAATCCTTTCCGAGCTTCACTTTGCCTACGTAACCGCCGGTCTCGTCAACTCCCCCAACACAGAGCAGGGCGTCGCAGTCGCGATGCCTGTTTTCACATCATGTGTTCCTCGGGTGGCGGTTCGAGACCGGTTTGGCACTGCTGAACCGCTGTCGCGCATAACCACCCGCGACACCTGATTTCCAACTGCCGCAGTCTCTCGCCACGCCGTGCCCGCAAGGGTTCTCGATATCGCCGATCTGACGAACTTCCCGACGGGAAGGGCTTTTCGGCATGCCTTCGATATTGCGTATCCGCTGGGCGATCACATCCAAGACCGCACCTCGACCTCACCTCAACTGCAATCGCTGCGGCGGCCTGAAAGCCTATCGCTGCAGCGGCAAATTCCGGGTCAATGCCAACGGCAAGCGCATTGACGCCTGGTTGATCTACCGCTGCATCGACTGCGACAATTCCTGGAATTTCGGCATTCTGGAGCGCTCAAGCCGCCGCGATATCGAACCGGCAATATTGCAGGCGCTCGAAAGCAATGATCCGGTCCTGGCGCGGCGCCATGCTTTCGATGTTGCCGCATTGCGAAGCAGGATCGGGCGCGTCGAGGCGTTTCCTGAAGCCGTCGTTCATAAGCAGGTGCTCGGGGACAGGCCGGAAAATACCAGCGCTCTCGAACTTCAGCTCTGGCTCGAAATGCCGACAACGCTGCGGCTCGACCGGTTGCTCGCCAACGAACTCGGTGTCTCGCGATCGCGGCTTCAGGTTTGGGAAGAGAAACGATTGCTGGTCATTGGTCCGGACGGGGGCAAAGCCTTGCGCAAGCCGGCTCGAGCGGGAACGACGATCCGCGTCTATCTCGTCGGCGAGCCCGACCGGGAAGCCATCATCTCGGCTGCCGGTGGATGAGGCGACGGCAAGGGAATCCGTAATCAGAGACAGTTACGGCCAGGGTCAGTCGCCCTCTTTGGAGGCCGAGCCAATCAAACCCTTGGCCGCATCGAGATCGCTGTCGGCGACTTGCACATGGATCAAGCCAAGCCTGCCCGTGTCGAGAAGATAATTCGCGAGAGCATAAATTCCATACGCGTCGAGCATCGACACGCAAACTTCGGCCTCGGGTCGATTGTCGTATATGCCAGCCGTGACGAGTTTACCGCTCATTGCGCGGTATTGCCCTTTATGCCGCGCCGACCACTTTCGCCGACTTCTCAAAACGCTTGCGCTCGTTCGGATCGAGATAGAGCTTGCGCAGGCGGATGGTCTTCGGCGTCACTTCGACCAGCTCGTCGTCCTGGATCCAGGCCAGCGCGCGTTCCAGCGTCATGCGGATCGGCGGTGTCAGCTTCACCGCCTCGTCCTTGCCGGCGGCGCGGATGTTGGTCAGCTTCTTGCCCTTGAGCACGTTGACTTCGAGGTCGTTGTCCCTGGAATGGATGCCGATGATCATGCCCTGATAGACCTTGACGCCGGGGTCGATGACCATCGGGCCGCGGTCTTCCAGGTTCCACATGGCGTACGCCACCGATTCACCCTGTTCATTGGAGATCAGCACGCCGTTGGTACGGCCCGGCAGCTCACCCTTGTAAGGTTCATAGGCATGGAACAGCCGGTTCATCACAGCGGTGCCGCGCGTGTCGGTCAACAGTTCCGACTGGTAGCCGATCAGGCCGCGCGTCGGTGCGTGAAAGACGATGCGCTGGCGATTGCCGCCCGAAGGGCGAAGCTCGACCATCTCGGCCTTGCGCTCCGACATCTTCTGCACGACGACGCCGGCATGCTCCTCGTCGACGTCGATGACGACTTCCTCGACCGGCTCCAGCAATTCGCCGCTGTCGCCCTTCTGCATGACGACGCGCGGCCGCGACACGGCGATCTCAAAACCTTCGCGGCGCATCGTCTCGATCAGCACGGCCAGCTGCAATTCGCCGCGGCCGGAGACGAAGAACGAATCCTTGTCCGGCGATTCCTCGATCTTCAGCGCGACATTGCCTTCGGCCTCGCGCAGCAGGCGGTCGCGGATGACGCGGCTGGTCACCTTGTCGCCTTCGGTGCCGGCCAGCGGGGAATCATTGACCAGGAACGACATCGTCACGGTCGGCGGATCGATCGGCTGCGCATGCAGCGGTTCCGTCACCGACGGGTCGCAGAACGTGTCGGCGACGGTGCCCTTCGACAGACCGGCAATAGCGACGATGTCGCCCGCCTGCGCCTCGTCGATGGGCTGGCGCTCGAGCCCGCGGAAAGCGAGGATCTTCGAGATTCGGCCGGTTTCGACCTGGGTGCCGTCATGGTGCAGCACCTTGACCGCCTGGTTGGATTTCAGCGTGCCGGATTCGATACGGCCGGTGATGATGCGGCCGAGGAACGGATTGGCTTCCAGGATGGTGCCGATCATGCGGAACGGGCCGGGATGAACGGTCGGCGCTGGCACGTGCTTGATGACGAGGTCGAACAGCGGCGCCAGAGCCTGGTCCTTCGGACCTTCGGGGTTTTCCGAGACCCAGCCGTCGCGGCCTGAACCGTAAAGGATAGGGAAGTCGAGCTGCTCGTCGGTAGCGTCAAGTGCTGCAAAAAGATCGAACACCTCGTTGACCACTTCGACGTGGCGGGCATCTGGCCGGTCGATCTTGTTGATGACGACGATCGGCTTCAGTCCAACCTTGAGTGCCTTGCCGACCACGAATTTGGTCTGCGGCATCGGCCCCTCGGCGGCGTCGACCAGCACGATGGCCGAATCCACCATCGACAGAATGCGCTCGACCTCGCCGCCGAAGTCGGCGTGGCCGGGCGTGTCGACGATGTTGATGCGGGTGTCCTTCCAGTCGACCGAGGTCGCCTTGGCCAGGATGGTGATGCCGCGTTCCTTTTCGAGGTCGTTCGAATCCATGGCGCGCTCGGCGACGCGCTGGTTGTCGCGGAACGAGCCAGACTGTTTCAGAAGCTGGTCGACGAGGGTGGTTTTTCCATGGTCGACGTGCGCGATGATCGCGATATTGCGGATTTTCATGTTTCGGTCTCGGGAGCGTTGCAGGCAGCAGGCCAAAAGGCGCTGCCTCTTTCGGTTGGGCGGCTCATACAGGGTTTTTCGCAATTGCGAAAGAGGAGGCGAGCCACCAAATAAAGTCACCAAATCTTAAATGTCTTGGTGTGAAGTGGAATTATTAACCAAGGCGGAACCTTTCATGGTCCGGACAGTTCGAATTTCATGATCGAGATAGGCATCAAACTCCGGCCGATTTTGGCATGTACCGCGCTCGCCGTCCTCCTCGCGGCCGGCGCGGCGCAGTCGGCGGCGTCGTTCAAGGAGACGCGGTCTGCTTTGCCGTCCGACAAGCCGTCGGCGGAGCAGCTTTTTGCCGATGCTCCCGATGGCGTCGATCCGGTGGTGACCGGGCCGGTCAGCGCCGCCTTCAAGCAGCGGCAGCAAAATGCCGGATGCGACAGCGCCGTCTGGCCCAACATTCCCGTCGTCTGCTATCCCGATTGATATACGTCCTACCCTCGGGCTGGCCCGAGGGTAGTGGCGCCGTCGCTCACGCCGACCGCACCGGATCGAGCGTGACCTTGTAGAGTTCGCTGTCGTCGCGATCCATCAGCCGCACCGTCAACTGCTCGGTGGCGCCATCGATTTCGACGAGCCCGAAGAACTGCAGGCCGGCCGAAGGCGCCAGGTTTTGACCCTGTTCGGCAGTTGGTGCCTTTATGAACTTCAGCTCCGGGCCGAATGTCATATCGAAACCATTAGGCCCGAACGTGCCGGAATGGATCGGACCCGAAACGAATTCCCAAAACGGATTGAAGTCCTGGAACTGCGCCTTGTCCGGATTGTAGTAATGCGCGGCTGTGTAATGCACGTCTGCGGTGAGCCAGACAGTGTTGCTGATACCCGCATTCTTTATATAGCGAAGAAGGTCGGCAATTTCCAGCTCACGCCCTTTGGCCGGGCCATTGTCGCCATTGCTGACCGCCTCGGCCCCTACCTTCTTGGTGCCGTCGTTCCAGACGACGAGGCCGAGCGGCATGTCGGCGGCGATGATTTTCCAGGTTGCGTTGGAATTCGCCAGTTCACGCTTCAGCCACTTGATCTGCTGTTCACCGAGGATGCGCGATTGCGGCGTCATCGTCTCCTGCATATCCGGACCGTTGGGGCCGCGGTAGGAACGCATGTCGAGGAAGAACACGTCGAGCAGCGGACCATAGGCGATCTTGCGGTAGACGCGGCCCGGCTCCGACGGCTCGTAACGGATCGTCGTCATTTCGTGGAAGGCGCGCGCCGCACGTGCCGCCAGCACATGGATGGATTTTTCAGTGTAGCGATCGTCGGCGCTCAGGTCCTTCGATTCCGACCAGTTGTTCAGCACCTCGTGGTCATCCCACTGATAGAAGGTCGGACAGATGGCGCTGAGCGCCAGCAAATGCCTGTCCATCATGTTGTATTTCCACTGCGCCCGGTATTCGTTCAGCGTCTCGGCAACCTTGCGCTTCTCGTCGATCAGCACTTTGTTTTTCCACTTGCCGCCGTTGGGCAGGTCGACCTCGTCCTTCATCGCACCATCGGCATAGATCGTATCGCCCGAATGCAGGAAGAAGTCGGGCGTGTGCTTGGCAATGGTGGCGTAGGTCTTCATGCCGGTCTCGTCGATGCCCCAGCCTTGGCCGGCGGTGTCGCCCGACCAGGCAAAGCGAATGTCGCGCTTCGAGGCAGGTGCCGTGCGGAAGCGGCCGACGACCGGCTCGGAAACGGCGTTGATGTCGGCAAGATCGGCCGCGACCATGCGGTAGAAGATGTCCTGGTCGGAGGCGAGATCGGTAAGCAGCCGCTTCACCGTATAATCGCTGGCCGGCGAGGTATCGAGCGGCGCCAGGCGGACGGCATTGGTGAAGCTTTCGGTCGGCGACACCTCGAACATGACGCGCGACGGCCGGTCGGTGCGTGTCCAGACCATGCCGCTGGTGGCGTCGACGTCGCCGGACTGGATGCCATGGGTGAAAGCCGGGCGCTGATTGGCGCGCGAGTAATAGGGAAGGGCGAGGCCCGAGGCGCCGACCAGGCCAACGGCGCTGGCCGACGTGACGAAAGCGCGTCGCGTCATCGAAATCTTGTTCATGGCTGTCTCCTGGATGGCATTGAACGTCGCCGCCAAGCTCCAGCTTCAATGTTTCAGGCAAATTTCGAAACGATGAAGGTTTGATAACAGTGAACAGGCTGGCGAATCTCCCTCCTTGAGGGGGAGATGTCGCCGAAGGCGACAGAAGGGGGTCGTCTCGCATGGAGCACCGACCTCTTGCATCGGCGATAAGGGGCCGAGCCCAGTCGGACCGACCCCCTCTGGCCGCTTCGCGGCCATCTCCCTCAAGGGGGGAGATTAGCACGGCCGATTGCGCCCTACGCCGCCTGCGGTTCCGGATCAAACGCCGGGCGGCTGGTGTTGATCAGCAGCGAGATGCAGGCGGCGGCTATTGCCGTCATGCCGGCGATCAGGAAGGCAAGCTGATAGTTGCCCTGAAGCTCACGCATGGTGCCACCGAAGGCAGCGGCGGTTGCCGCACCCACCTGATGGCCGGCGACGATCCAGCCGAAGACGATCGGCCCGCTGCGGTCGCCGAACGCCTCGTTGGAAAGCCTGAGCGTCGGCGGCACCGTCGCGATCCAGTCCAGTCCGTAAAACACGGCGAAGATGATCAGGCTGGTCGCCGAGAAGCCGGAATAGGGCAAATAGATCAGCGACAGGCCGCGAATACCGTAATAGACGCCGAGCAGCTTGCGCGGGTCGAAACGGTCGGTGAGCCAGCCCGACAGCGTTGTGCCGATAAGATCGAAGATGCCCATCATCGAGAGCAGGCCTGCAGCCTGCACTTCGCCGATGCCCATATCGCCGCAAAAGGCGATCAGGTGCGTGCCAACCAACCCGTTGGTGGTGAAGCCGCAAACGAAGAAGGTGGCGAACAGATACCAAAAGACGCGCGTGCCGGCGGCGCGGCGCAGCGTGCTCATCGTATGCGCGAGGAAATTGCCTTGCGCGGCAGGTGGTGACGGCGGCACGTCGTCGAGCTCGGCGCCATAGCGCACCATGCCGATGGAGGCCGGCCGCTCCGGCACCAGCAGCCAGACCAGCGGCAGCAGGCAGGCGGTGGCAACCGAGACCGCGATGACAATCGGCCTCCAGCCGCCCGACTGGGCGAGCGAGGCGAGCAGCGGCAGGAAGACCAGCAGCCCGGTGGCACTGGACGCCGACATCAGTCCCATCACCAGGCCGCGATTGGTCTTGAACCAGCGGTTGACGATGGTCGCGCCGAGCACGGTGGCGACGGCGCCCGAGCTGACGCCGGAAAACACGCCCCAGGTGAGGAGCAGATGCCACGGTTTGGTCATCAACAGGCTGAGCGCGGTCGATCCCGACATCAACAGCAGCGCGGCAAGCAAGGTGCGGCGCAGCCCGATCCGCTCCATCAGCGCCGCGGCAAACGGCCCGGTCAGGCCGTAGAGGAAGATGCCGGTGGCCGCCGCCAGCGACACCACGTCGCGCCGCCAGCCGAAACTGTTCTCCAGCGGCAGCATCATGACTGCCGGCGCCGAACGCAGGCCCGCTGCGATCAGCAGGCAGAGGAAGATGACGGCGACCACGACGAAAGCGTAGCGCTGGCCAAACGGGCGGGATTGAGCTATCATGTTACTGACCGGTACGTTGCAGGAGCGCGAAACATACGTACCGACCGGTAACATTGTCAACCAGCTAACCGGCAGACCAGGCATGAAAAGCATTGAACCAACGATCAAGGCGAATGACGCACCGCCGCCTCGCGCCGCCGAACGGATTCTCCAGGTCGCGCGCGACCTGTTCTACCGGCAAGGCATCAGGGCGATCGGCGTCGACGAGATCGTGCGGCGTGCCGGCGTCACCAAGCCCAGCCTCTACCGCAGCTTTCCGTCCAAGGACGAGCTGGCCGCATCCTACCTCCGGCACTATGACCTCGAATTCTGGGAGCGTTTCGACGAGGCGGTGGATGCCCATCCCGGCGATCCGCGCGCGCAGATCGTCGCTTTCCTGACGCGTGTCGGCAAGCGCACGCAAAAGCCCGACTATCGCGGCTGCGGCATGACCAATGCCGCGGTCGAATATCCCGAACCTGGCCATCCGGCCCGCGTCGTGAGCGAGGCCAACAAGCAGGAATTGCGCCGGCGCTTGCGTGCCATGGCGGCGGCGATGGGCGCCGGCGACGCCGAGACGCTGGGCGACGGGCTGCTGCTGCTGATCGAGGGCGCCTATATCAGCGGCCAGCTGTTCGGTGCCGGCGGACCGGCGCAGTCGGTGGCCCGCAACGCCGATCTTCTGATAGAGGCAAGTTTGAAGAGATAGTGTTCCGTTTTACCAGACCACTGTGCGCAGCCTGACTTCCTCTAGGCTGCTGCTAAATTTGACGGTACGCTGCGCCCCCCGAACTGAGTTGTTCCGCCATGCGCGCTCTCTGGATCCCGCTTGCCCTCGCCGGTTTCTGCCAGGCGGCCCGGGCCGGCGACATATCCAGCGTCTATACCGATCTCGATTGGGAGAAGGACTGCGTCACCTATGCCCACGCGGAAGAAGGCGACGGGGACTGGGCCGATCTCGCCTGTTCGGGCTACCGCGGTTACCCGGTGCTGGTTTCCTACGACGATGCGCGGGAATCGCTGTTCTACGGCTTTCCACCTGGCGATATGACCACGGTCTGGGAAAGCTTTTCCGGCCTCAATTCGGCTGGACCCAAAGTCGAATGGCGGATCGAAACCAACGGCAAAACTGCCATTCCCTTCGCCGTCATTCATCGTCGCTCGATCAGCGATACCGAGGGCGAGAACAAGTCGACGGAAGTGCTGATCGTCGCCAAGGTTGCCCAGCCTGACGCCCACGAAGGCTGCACGATCGGCCTTGTGCTCGCCACCGGCAATCCCGCCGCCAACGATCAGGCGCGCAAGCTTGCCGACGAGAAGGCACGCACCTTCGCCTGCGGCAAGGACAAGCGTGAGGTGCTTGGCGACGCGCCCGCTTTCGGCCGCGTCGACAACTGATTATTTGCGCCCGACAATTACTTGCGCCTGGCCCGCTCGATTGCCTCGACGATCATCTTCTTGGCATAGGCCGCATCGTACCAGCCTTCGATCTTGACCCATTTGCCGGGTTCGAGATCCTTGTAGTGCTCGAAAAAGTGCTGCACTTGCTGGCGGGTGATGTCGGGCAATTGCGTGTATTCGTGGACGTCCTCGTAACGCAAGGTCAGCTTGGGCGAAGGCACCGCGATCACCTTCTCGTCCTGGCCCGCATTGTCCTCCATCACCAGCACGCCGATCGGCCGCACATTGATGACGCAGCCTGGCACCAGCGCGCGCGTGTTGCAGACTAGCACGTCGATCGGGTCGCCGTCGCCCGACAGCGTGTGCGGTACGAAACCGTAATTGCCGGGATAGCGCATCGAAGTGTGAAGGAAGCGGTCGACGAACAGGGTGCCGGCTTCCTTGTCCATCTCGTACTTGATCGGCTCGCCGCCGATCGGCACCTCGATAATGACGTTGACGTCCTCGGGCGGGTTCTTTCCGCTGGCAATCGCTTCGATACGCATCGCTTTATCCCTCTCTCGATTGGAGATCGATAGCGGGCGACGGCGAATGGTGCAATGCGGCGAATGGTACGGGAGATCGTCCGAACCGAAAAACGGCCGGATCATGCGCTGGCCGTCATTCCCAGACGAAAGCGACCTTCTTCAGCGCCTTCTGCTCGAATATCTCGACGCCTTCGGCAACATCGCGGCCACCGGCGCCGGCATAGAAGGCAAGTGCGTTCTGATTGTCTTCCAGCGCCCAGACCACCATGCCTTTCAGGCCATGGTCGGCCAGCCGTGCCCGCGCGGCCGAGAACAGCCGGCTGCCGAGCCCGATGCCTTGATATTCCGGCCGCAGGTAAAGTTCGTAGATCTCGCCCTGCTGCCTGAGTTCGCGGGCGCGGTTCTTGCCGATCGTCGCATAGCCGGCAATTTTGCCGCCGATTTCGACGACCAGGACGGTGGCAGCGCGGCGAATGGCATTCGCCCACCAGTCGGCGCCGCGGCGGTTGATCATCGATGTCAGCGTGCGGTGCGGGATGATGCCCGAATAGGCGCCGCGCCAGGCCTCGAGATGCACGTCGGCGATGGCGGCTGCATCGCGCGGTTCGGCTTTCCTGATGTCGATGCTCAGCGTATTCATGATTGGTTAACCATAAACCCGCTGCGCCCGATTGCAAGAGTCCGGTCAACCGCCGCGATGCTTTCACACAGCCGGACGGTGCGTCCTTGAGACGCTGCGAAACCGCCTTTGGCGAGATCAAATCTCGACCAGATGGTCGTCCAGTTCGTTGCTGTCGCCGGTCGAGACCGGAAAATGCTCGGCCAGTACCGCACCGACTGCTTGGATCGCCTTGACGAACCCCTCGGCAAGCCGATCGTCGCCGGCATGCGCCGTAAGGTCGCGGACGACACCGTCCCAGACATGCTGGCCGACACAAGAATCGATCCCGCTGTCGGCGACCACCTCGGCGTAGCGCTCGGCAATCGAGACGAACACCAGCACGCCAGTGCGCGCCGTGGTGCGGTGGACGTTGCGGGCGAGGAACTGCTTCATCGCATTGGCGTGGGCGGCCTGGTAGCGCAGCCGCCTCGGCACCAAATGGATGCGCAATGCCGGCAATGCCCACAACAGGATGAGCACACTGGCAAGCGCCAGAAGCTCGGCGATGACGAAATGCGGCAAGCGGATCGACAGCCACCAGGCTTCCAGCCCATAACCGACGGCGAGGCTGACGACGAGCATGCCGAGCATCGCCATGAAAGCGGCCGGAAAGAAATAGCCGTCGCTGGCATGCGCCACGACGCAGTAGATCTCGCCGTCGGTCTTTGATTCGGCAGCGCGGATCGCATCGGCGATGCGCTCATGATCCTCGGGGCTGATCGGTCGTGTTGCCATGATTGATGTCTCACCAGCTTCCTGAAGAACCGCCGCCGCCGGACGAACCGCCGCCGCCTGAAAACCCGCCGCCGGAACTTCCGGACGACCAACTGCTGCCGGAACTTCCAGACGACCAGCCACTGCCGGACGAGGTCCCCGACGTCCAGCCACCGCCACCGGAGGATGACGAAGCTGGCCCACGGCCGTAGCGAAACGTCATGCCCAGCCACTTGTACACGCCCGGCGACAGTTTCGTGCCGAAGATCGGCGGCAGGAACGCCATTGCCAAGCCGCCGAAGAACATCGTCGCCCACAGGACAATGAACAGCATGAAGATGGGATCGACAGGATTGTCATTCGCCGGATTGCGCTTGCCGCGCGCCTCCAGTTCTTCGGGATTGCCTTCCAGCACCATGATCATGTCGTCGACGGCCTTGCTGATGCCGCCGGAGAAATCGCCGGCACGGAAGGCCGGCACCATGTCGTTTTCGATGATCAGCTTGGTGTGCAGGTCGGTCAGCGTGCCTTCCAGCCCATAGCCGACCTCGATGCGCATCTTGCGGTCGTTCGGCGCCACCAGAAGCAGGACGCCGTTGTTCTCCTTCGCCTGGCCGAGTTTCCAGGCGCGGAACAGCCGGTTGGCGTAAGGCTCGATCTCCTCGCCGTCGAGGCTGGGGATGGTCGCGACGACGATCTGGTCGGACCCTTTCGTCTCGAACTCGGCAAGCTTCTGCGTCAGCGCCGCCTCGGTCGCGGCATCGATGATGCCGGCATTGTCGACGACCCGTCCGGTCAGCGCCGGCAGTGCGGCGGCGAAGGCCGCGAAGCCGACCAGCAGCACCGCCATGGCGAACAGCGCGGTGCCGATCATTTTGATGAAACGGCCGGATTCCACCGGGCTGATGGCGTGTCTTGTCATCTCGTCACCAACTTCCCGAGGAGCCGCCGCCGCCGGACGAACCGCCGCCGCCGGAAAACCCGCCACCGCTTGAACCCGACGACCATCCCCCGCCGGAACCTCCCGACCAGCCGCCGGACGACCGCCGGTTTGGCTCGAAGGTCATGCCCAGCCAGCGATAGCGGCCGGGACCGATCTTCTGGCCGAAGATCGGCGGCAGGATGGAGGCTGCGAGGCCGCCGAAAAAGATGATTGCCCAGATGGCTATGAAGATCGTGAAGAACAGATCGTCGCTGTTGAACGGCGGCTGCTGGTTGCGTTCGCCGCGCGCCTCCAGTTCTTCGGGATTGCCTTCCAGCACCATGATCATGTCGTCGACGGCCTTGCTGATGCCGCCTGAGAAATCGCCGGCACGGAAGGCCGGCACCATGTCGTTTTCGATAATCAGCTTGGTGTGCAGGTCGGTCAGCGTGCCTTCCAGCCCATAGCCGACCTCGATGCGCATCTTGCGGTCGTTCGGCGCCACCAGAAGCAGGACGCCGTTGTTCTCCTTCGCCTGGCCCAGTTTCCAGGCGCGGAACAGCCGGTTGGCGTAAGGCTCGATCTCCTCGCCGTCGAGGCTGGGGATGGTCGCGACGACGATCTGGTCGGAGCCTTTGGTCTCGAACGCGGCAAGCTTCTGCGTCAGCGCCGCCTCGGTCGCGGCATCGATGATGCCTGCATTGTCGACGACCCGTCCGGTGAGGGTTGGCAGGTCGGCGGCGAAGGCGATGAGAGGGAGGAGGAGAAGGCTTTGGAAGACGAGCAGGAAGGCCAGGCTGGCGTTCTGTCGCGCCCCCCTCTGTCCTGCCGGACATCTCCCCCTCAAGGGGGGAGATCGGCTGTCACGGCTGTTTTCGCCAATCTCCAACGTTGCAGGATGGGCGGTGAGGCCAAAGCTGCCAATCTCCCCCCTTGAGGGGGAGATGTCCGGCAGGACAGAGGGGGGCGCGACGGAATACAAGGCCAACAGGCCCAGGCTCAACAGGCGCCGTTCACCCGCCTTGCGTGGTGTTGGTGCCGAAATCGACCTTCGGCGGCTGCATCTTATCCTCCTCGATGGTGAAATTCGCAAACGGCTGGTTGCCGCGGAACCACAAGGTCGCCCAGATCACCGACGGGAAGGTCCTCAGCGTCAGATTGTACTCTCTCACTGCCTGGATATAGTCGCGGCGGGCGACCGTGATCCGGTTCTCGGTGCCTTCGAGTTGTGCTTGCAGCGCCAGAAAGTTCTGGTTGGCCTTGAGATCGGGATAGTTCTCCACCACCGCCAGCAGGCGCGACAGCGCGCTGGTCAGGCCGGCCTGGCTGTCCTGGAATTTCTTGAAGGCTTCCGGATTGTTCAGCGTTTCCGGCGTCACGGTCACCTGCGTCGCCTTGGCGCGTGCTTCGACCACGGCATCGAGCGTGTCCTTCTCGTGCGCGGCGTAGCCCTTGACCGTGTTGACCAGATTGGGGATGAGATCGGCGCGGCGCTGGTATTGATTCAACACCTCGCTCCATGCGGCCTTGGCGTTTTCCTCAGCCGTCGGAATGGTGTTGTAGCCGCAGCCGGCAAGCAGCGGCAGCATGACGGCCATGACCAGGAACGTAGCTAGATTACGAAAGATTGGCGGCGAAGAAAGGCGCTGGGCAAGCATGATAAGTCCCCTCGATAGCATTGGCAGGCGAAGCATTAGCACAATCCTTGCGTAAGAAAATGACTTCGGCCGAGAAGTGTTACTGGTTTCTGCCATTCGCCGTCGGGCCCTGTGACAGACGAGGCGAACGGGTTAAGCTCAGCATAAAACGGGACATCACCATGGCGAAACGCCACGACAGCGACGCGGAATCGCGCCGCATCATCGAACGGGTGGCGCGCGAGACCGACCCGGGGGGCACCTCGTTCCTTGCACGAACCACTAAAGGCGCGCGCGACCACGTCACCGCGGCCGATGCCGACCGGTCGGACCCGATCGAATATTGGGGCACCCGCATCGGTCGGGCAGCGGGCTTGCTTATTGCCATCGGCCTGTTGATCTGGCTCGTGCTTTTCGTCACCAGGGGCAGTTAGGAAAATCAATGAGTGCCGAAAAAACCGACGCGCCGCGCGCGGTCATCGTCGTCTCCAGCCATGTCGCCCGTGGCTCGGTCGGCAACCGTGCCGCTGTCTTTGCGCTGGAGACGCTCGGCTTTCCGGTTTGGGCGGTGCCGACTGTCATCCTGCCCTGGCATCCGGGCCATGGCCGGGCCACCCGCATCGTGCCGCCGCTGGACCAGTTCAAGGCGCTGATGGCCGACCTCGAGCGCGCGCCGTGGCTGGGCGAGGTCGGCGCCGTGCTGTCCGGCTATCTCGGCGAGGCTGGCCAGGCCGAAGCCGTCGCTTCGCTGGTCGGCGCGGTCAAGGCGAAGACGCCGGACGCCCTCTATATCTGCGATCCGGTGATGGGCGATTCGGGCGGGCTCTACGTACCTGAGCCGACCGCAATCGCCATGCGCGACCGGCTGATGCCGATCGCCGATATCGCCACGCCCAACCGCTACGAGCTGGAATGGATGGCCGGAGCGCCGCTGCCCGACTTGAAATCGGCAATGGCTGCAGCCCTGCAGGCCGGCCCACCGGCCATGCTGGTCACATCGGCGCCGGCGATGATGGCCGGCGGCACCGGCAATTTACTGCTCGCCGGCAGAGAGGCACTGCTTGCCGAACACCGGCTCATCGACAAGCCGCCGAATGGGCTCGGCGACCTAACGGCGGCCGTCTACCTGGCGCGGATCCTGTCCGGCCAGCCGGCCGCCAAGGCGCTGCAATCGACCACGGCGGCGGTCTACGAGATCCTGGCGCGGACCGCCAAGCGCGGCGGCGACGAGTTGCAGCTCGAGACCGATGCCCAGAGCCTGTCGCACCCGATGGCGATGGTGCAGCTTCGCCATCTCCTGCATCCGGAACGGGACCGCCGGGCGTGAAGCAGGCCGAAGACGCCGTGCCCCAGGATGATGCGCCCAAGGATGTTGCGCCAGACGATGTTATGCCCTGGGATGTTGTGCTTGTCGGCGTCGACGGTTGCAAGGCCGGCTGGATAGCCGTCCGCCGCGATCCCGGTGCGGCACCGTCGACAGCCGTTTTCCCAAGCTTCGCGGCGTTGCTCGACCGACTGCCCGCCGACTCGTTGGTAGCGGTCGATATGCCAATCGGCCTGCCCGATTTCTCCCAAAGAGGCGGTCGCGGCCCGGAGACGCTGGTGCGGCCGCTGCTTGGGGCCCGGCAGTCCAGTGTCTTTGCCATCCCCTCCCGCGCCGCGCTCTACGCGGAGATCGAAGCCTTCACCACGGTCGACGCCTGGTACGCCGCACATCGCAAGGCAAGTGAGGTAGCCAAGACGACCTCAGATCCGCCGCGCGGTGTCTCGATCCAGGCCTTCGGCATCTTCGCCAAGATCCGTGAGATCGATTCGCTGCTGATCGCGCGCCCCGAACTACGCAGCCGCGTGTTCGAATCGCATCCGGAAGTTGCCTTCTGCAAACTGAACGGCGACCGGGCGATGCGCCTGCCAAAGAAGATCAGGGGCAACATCAATCCGGCCGGCATGGCCGAACGCAAGGCGCTGCTTGCCCGGCATGGCTATAGCGAGGATTTTCTCGACCAGACGCCGCCGCGCGGCGCGGCCGCCGACGATTTCCTCGATGCCGCTGCGATGATGCTGGTTGCCGGCCGCATCGTCAAAGGCGAGGCAATGCCGTTTCCGGATCCGCCCCTCGCCGATCGTTTCGGCATTCCCGTCGCCATCTGGGCCTGAGGACCAGGGCCAACATTTTGGGCGGCATGCGTCAGGAGCGTGATCTGAGCGCCTCGTTGAGTGCCCACATATCCTTCTCCTCGGGCGCGGTCTCCAATCCGAGCACGGGAACTTGCTTGCGCAAATGGTCGTGGTGGGTGCGCACGCCATATTCGAGATCGGAGAGGTAAAAACCTCCGAAGGCTTCGGACAGCATGGATTCGTTGGACCATATCGAAAGCTGTACGTCCTCGGCCAACGTGTCGCGGTCGATGCGGTAGGATAGGTAGCGGGCTGCCGCCTGTCGCCTGGTCTCGTCGCTATAGCGGTAGATGGCGCCGCGCAGCAGCGTCTCACCCGTCGACAGCGGAAATTCCTGATAGAACTGCACCGATTCCGGCATGATCGACAGCGCGTTGTTCGGGAAGATGCCGTAGTAGATCCAGGCCTTGCGCAGGTGTTCCGGCAGGTGCTTCGCCTCGGGTGCGAGCTTGATGTATTGCGCGACGCTCCAGCGCCGTCCGGCATACGGATTGTAGGTGGCGAACGAGCGCGACACGCCGTTGACGAACGGCTCGTCGAAATAGGTCGCACCGTAAAGGTCCTGCAGCGCCGGATGCGCCATGGCGACGTGGTAGCCTTCATTGTCGACATCGCTCACCGATTTCCAGTTGACCGGCGTCTTTTGGGTCCAGATGCCCCAGGACGGCACCATCTCGGCGACGCCGTAATGGGCAATCTCGGCTTCGATCGGCTTCAACAGCTCGGCCACCGATGGCTGCGGCCCACCCTTGCGGAAACGGATGAAGATGAAGCCCATCCAGATTTCGAGCTCGAGCGGCATCAGGCCGAATTCGGTCTTGTCGAGGTCGGGGAAGGAACGGGGGCGGGCAGCACCGCGCAGCGTGCCGTCGAGATTGTAGACCCAGCCATGAAAGGGGCAGACCAGCGCATTCTTGCAAGTGCCCTGGCTGTCGGCAACGACGCGACTGCCGCGGTGGCGGCACATATTGTTGAAGGCGCGCACAACGCCATCCTTGCCGCGCACGATCAGCGCCCGCTCGCCGACCACATCCATCGTCAGATAGTCGCCGGCGTTCGGCACGTCGCAGACATGGCCGGCGATCTGCCAATGGTTGCGGAAGACGTGCTCTTTCTCGAGTTCGAGCAAGGCGTCGGAATGATAGCTCCAGCCCGGCAGCCCCCGCCGATCCCAATCGTTGGGGATTGCCACGTCACGCAGATGCGGGTTCATAAAAGGCTCTTTATTTATTGAATGCTCGTTCAATAAAAGCATATTTTCCGTTGAAATGCAATGGCTTGGGAAAATGGGGCGAATTCTTTACGGGAAATCGAGCGGGATTCGAGAGCCCAGTCCGAATGATCGAAGCCGGGAAAATCCCGGGAATTCCAGACGTTAATCCCCTTACACGTGTTGAGCGCCCGACGCTCTGTGGGCCTGGAAAAGCGACGTGGATCTGGTGCCGTGGGTAGCGGAAAACGAGAATGCCACCGGTGCTGCCAGCTACGCCTGATCGGTTTGCCCAGGAATGGCTGCGGGCTTGGTTTCATGCCGGTTACACAATCGTTAATTCATCATCGTTGGCCGGTTACAAGGTGCGATTAGGTTCGTTTCAACAGAGAAAAGAAGAAGACCGAAGGAAACGACGATGCGTACGAAAATCCAGATCACCGATACCGACCTTCGCCAGCAGGGTCCCCAGCGTAACGACCGGCGCCCGAAGCTGGCGCTGCGCCAGCGCGCCAGTGATCATCCAATGGCGATGTTCATGCTGCTGGCGGCTGCCGCATTTGCCGGCATGGCGTTGACGCCGACGGTCGGTCCGGCCTTCGCCTCACTGAACCCGCCGGCCAACCTCATCGATGGCGCGACGACCACCACCAAGACGGCGCGCCTGCCGATTCCGGAGATCGATTTTGCCTGCAAGGGGCAGGCCTGGGGCGCCGAGAGCCTGGAATGCCTACGCGTCATCGCTGCCCAGTCGGGCAAGGCACGACCGGTCCGCATGATCGCCAATGCCGCCCCGCTGGCTGATACGCCGAACGTTTTTTGATTTTTTTGCGAGCGCCCTCCAGCACTCCAGTCAGGCTCCCGCCGCAATGTCGGCCGGGAGCCTTTTTCTTCCGGGGCGAGATCGCGGAGTCTAGCCGCCCAGAGCGGCCTGCTCGGCAATGGCCGAGAGCACGCCGCGCACATCCAGCGTGCTGAACGGTTTTTCGAGGATCGGCGGTCGCTGCTGCGCCGGCAGCGCTTCGATCTCGCCTTTCGCGCCGATCAGATCGCCGGTGACAAGCACGAAGCGCCGCGCCACACCCGGCATTTCGGCGAGTAGCTCGCGATAGGCGGCTATGCCGCTGGTGCCGGGCATGCGCAAATCGGAAAACACGATGTCCGGCGGCACATGGCCGCTCAGCGTCGCGGCGGCCGAGACCCAGGCCGGCACGACCCGCGACTTGATGCCCATCAGCTCCAGAATATCGGACAGCGACGCGGCGACATCCGGCTCATCGTCTATGATCAGCGCGTGACGCAAGCCGCTCGACCGCGACGGAGCTTCGCCGGCGGCGGCCGCGCCGGCAGCGATCGCCGGCAGCTGCACGACAAAACGCACACCTCTCGGCGAAACCTCCTCGAACCAGATATTGCCATTGTGCCGCTCGATGATCGATTTCGAGATCGACAGGCCGATGCCGGTACCGACACCGACCGGCTTGGTGGTGAAATAGGATTCGAATATGCGTGAGCGTATCGCTTCCGGCACGCCTGGCCCGTTGTCCTCGACCGAGAATCCGGGATTGCCGCGGTCGCTGCGAAACGTCCGGACCTTGATCCGACGGTCGCCGGCAACGCCGGCCAAGGCGTGCTGGCTGTTGATGAGGAAGTTGGCGGCCACCTGCGTCACGTGGTCGGCATCTGCCATGGCCAGCAGCGGGCCGCTGGCGAAATCGGTGTCGATGATGATGCCGCTCGACCGTGCGCCATAGGCGGTCACTTCGAGTGCGGCGCGGATCACCTGGTTGAGGTCGGTTTCGGCCTGTGCGGCCGGGTGCAGGCGGACCATCGACAGGAAGCTCTTGACGATACGGCCGCAGCGCTCGGCAGCGGCACGCACCTTTTCGGCGCGCACCTTGGTCTGCGGATCGGCGGCGAATTCGTGCAGCAGCGTCGACTGGGCGACAACCACGGCCAGCGGATTGTTGAGCTCGTGCGAAACGCCGGCAAGCAGCGAGCCCATTGCCGCCATCTTCTCGTTCTGGTGCAGTTTTTCGCGCTGGCGGTTGATTTCCTCCTCGGCGCGCAATCTGTCGCGCAGGTCGCGGATAGAGCCGAAGATCAGCTGGCGATCGGCGACCCGCATCTCGGTTGCCGTCAGCTCGATCGGAAAAACCTCGCCGGCGGCGTTCTGGGTGACCGTTTCGAGCCGCTGGCCGACCATCGGCGCGCCGCGGCCCGACATGTATTCGGCGCCGGACGCATAGCCCTTGCGGTAATATTCCGGCACGACCGTGTCGAGCAGGTCCTTGCCGAGGATATCGCTGCGCCGATAGCCGAACATCTTTTCGGCGGCCGGATTGAATTCGATGATCGAGCCGGTCTCGTCGATGACGATGATGGCGTCGAGAGAGGCCTGCAGCATGGTGCGGCGAATGACGTCGCTGGCATGCGCGTCGGAGGGCGACCGTTCGATGGCATCGCCGATGGCGAGTGCCACCATGTGCAGCGCCGCCTCTTCCTGGTCGGTCCATTCGCGTTCGTGGATGCAGTCGTTGACCGCCAGCGTGCCCCACAAATTGCCGTGCGAAAAGACCGACACCGACAGGAATGACTTGATGTTCTGCTTTTCGAAATCGGTCCGCAGAAAGCCTTCGAGATCGCGTGTGTGCCCGGCGAAGATCTTGCCTTGACGCTCGTCCTCCGCCAGCCGTTCCAGCAATGGGTCCGAATCGACGACCGACTGCATGATGACGGTCGGTGACGCCAGTTCGCCGCCAAACCGGGGAGCGATCCAATAAGCGGCGACCGACTGGGCGAAGCCCTGGCCGGGCAGTTCGCGCAGGCGAAACAGGATGCCGCGGTGACAATCCATGGCTTCGCAAAGCGTCTGGAGAATACCCTCCATTTCGCGTTGCCAGTCGCCGGCTTCGCGCAGCCGGCGAACCACATGCACGGCCGCCATCGCCGCGCCCTGCCTGGCGCCCTGCATGTCCGCGCGTGTTGTTTCAGCCGTCATGGTCAGCCGTCATTTCCTGGCCGTGGCTTGCTCAAGCCGCCGGGCCTTAGTTGTTTTCCCCGACTGGCAGCGAGAAGATATAGCCTTCGCCGCGCACCGTGCGCAGGAATTTCGGATTGGCCGGATCCGCCTCGATCTTCTTTCTCAGCCGCATGATGCGGATGTCGACGGCGCGGGACGACTCCGGGTCCTCGACGAAACCGATCGCCTCGGAGATCGCCGCCCGCGTCAACAGCCGGTTGGCGCGCGTCAGGAACACCTCCAGCACGTCGAACTCGCTCTTGGCCATGTCGATGACCGCGCCGTTGGCGCCGGTGACGAGCCTGCCGTCGAGATCGGCGTGAAAGGGTCCGAAGCTCACGGACCGGCGGCCGCCGGATGTTTCAGCCTTGGCCTTTTGTGGCTCGGTCGGCTCCGGAACGCGGCGCAGCACGCTGCGCACCCTGGCCAGCACTTCGCGCAATTCGTAAGGCTTGACGATGTAGTCGTCAGCGCCGAGCTCCAGTCCGACGATGCGGTCCAGCGCGGTACCGGCCGCCGTCGCATAGATGATGCCGATCGGCATTTTCGACCGCATCCAGCGGCCGAGCGACAGGCCGTCCTCGCCCGGCATGGCGATGTCGAGAATGGCCAGATGGAAGGACTGGGTTTCCAAAAGGTCGCGCGCCGCCGCCGCACTTTCGGCCGTGGCCACATCATAGCCGCTGGCGCCGAGATACTCGGCGACCGCATCCCTCAGGTCGGGCTCGTCCTCGACAATGACAATTCGTGCCCGCACGATGCTTTCGCTCCCGCTTTCAGCGGAAAGTAGATTGGGTATAAACATGATGTCCAGCACTCTTCTTGGGTTGCCGTATGCGGAGTAGAAAAACATGGCTGCACGATCCGTTATCGCGCTTGTTTCCGTCGCTGAAGTAATTGCGACCGATCTCGCCGATCATCTCGAGCGGCGCGGTCATGACGTCCGCGCGGCGCGACAGCCGTGGGAGGCCGAATCGCTGCTTTCGGAAAAGGGTATCGATGTCGTGGTTGTCGGCGACAGCGTCAGCCAGGCAGAGGGGCGCGACCTGCTCAGGCGACATGGCGGCGAAGGTGGACCGGATTTCATCCTGATCTGCCGCCCGGCCGATCTGGTCGACAAGGTTTTGGCGCTCGAACTCGGCGCCGCCGACGTCGTCGAAAGCCCGCTCAATGTCAGGGAGCTTGCCGCTCGCGTAGGCGGCCTTCTGGCTCGGCGCGGCAGGAGCGCCGGGGAACTGATCGTGCTGGAGAACGCGACCGTCGATCTCCGATCGGCCATCGTCATGCACCGCTCGGGCACGGAAGAACAGCTGTCCCCCGGGCAGGTGGCGCTGCTCAGGCTGTTCCTGGCCAGCCCGCGCAAGGTGCTGACGCGGGACGACATCATCGCCGCCGCGCCCGCCGAAAATGCCGAAGCCTTCGATCGGTCGATCGATTCGCGCATCGTGAGGCTGCGCCGCAAGCTCGATACCGAAACCATCACCACCATACGGGGTGCGGGCTACCGGTTCGATCCGCCCACGCAATTCGCCGATTGAAGGCAGGACGGCCACCCTTTTGTCTTGAGCATCGGGTTTTCCCAAAACCGGTTTCCACTTTGGGGTCCGATGCTCTTCAGCGCACCACGAGAAGCGACGGGCCGGACAGCATGTCACTGTTCGTACTGACCTCGCCGGCATGGGCACGTTCCTTCAGCAGCACGGTGGCGAGGCCGGCAATGCCGAGCAGGCCCTGGACGTAAAGCAGGGCGGAAAGCACGGAAGCGGCGAATTTCGTTTTCATCCTGTTCGTTCCTCAAAATTGGAATTTACGGGCACTTCAGGGGAACCCCCGAAGCGCCCGCGCCGCCAGCGGAGCCCCCCGTTGCGGCGCGGGCCTTCGGTCCTCTCGGCTGCAAGTTGCCGGAGGCGCCGCGCATCCTCAACGGCCCTAAGCCGCCCCCGCCAGAGGGGCTTGAGCCGGTCGACGCGCAGGCTGGAAACTGTCCAGACCAATCCAGACCGTAGCGAAAACAGTGTTGTCTTCCGATCGTTCGTTGACCGCTGTTTTCGTTAGGTCAACTTTGCCTGTTCGCTGTATCCGGATCATGCCGCCGAGGCTGCGCTTTGTTGCAGCTCGGTTTCGCAGTCAGGTGAATTCCTATCAAACGAAAGGCAATCGCGTATTCGCGCCGCGGTTTGGCCGATCTGCTTAGGCAAACACGCCACCGCCAAGACGACGTTGTGCAACTGCAAGCCGCTTTGCACGGACCTTTTCTGTTAACCAGAGGAAACAGAATCGAAACACAAACGAGCACGTAGCGAAATCGGCTTGAAACATGACGCCCCGATAAGCCGGTCATCGAATTGAGCCGGCCCGGACCGGCAGAATAGGGGAGACATCATGTACACTGCCATTTCCGCCAAGCTCATCAACATCGCCGCCGCCGTGATCACCGGTACTGCCTTGCTTGTCAGTGCCGGCAACGGCGCAGCCCACGCCGCCGCCAACAAGATCGTCGCGCGTGTGTCGCTATCGCAGCAGACCATGGAAATCCTGGTCGACGGCCGGCCGACATTCGCCTGGAAGGTCTCGACCGGCGACAGGACGCACGTCACGCCGACCGGTTCGTTCAAGCCGACCCGCATGCATGAAATGTGGTATTCGAAGAAATACGACAACGCCCCGATGCCGCATTCGGTGTTCTTCAGCGGCGGCTACGCCGTACATGCGACAAGCGCCATCAAGCGCCTCGGCCAGCCAGCCTCGCATGGCTGCGTGCGTCTGCATCCGGACAACGCCGCCGATTTCTACCAGCTCGTCGAGGTCTTCGGCCCGGCCAACACCAGCATCGTCATCGTCAAGTGAGCGATGCTGCTCTCATCACTTACAAAAAGGCCGGAAATCCGGCCCTCTTTATTAGTGCAGTCTAATCCGGCATCACCGGCATCAGGTTCGGATCCGGCTTTTCGGCGTGATGCGGCAGGTCCTTGCTGGCGATAAAGGTGTAGAACATCGGCACAACGAACAGCGTGAACATGGTTCCGACCAGGATGCCGGTGAAGATCACCAGGCCCATCGAATAGCGTGCCGCGGCACCCGCGCCGCTGGAGATGATCAGCGGCACCACGCCGAGCGCCATCGCCGCCGTCGTCATCAGGATCGGCCGCAGCCGCACCCTCGCCGACGCGATGATCGCATCGCGGCGCCGCATGCCGTGCATTTCACGCTGCTGGTTGGCGAACTCGACCAGGAGGATGCCGTGCTTGGTGATGAGGCCGATCAGCGTGATCAAGCCAACCTGCGTGTAGATGTTGAGTGTCGCGGGTGGAATGCTGAACTGCAAGCCGCTGATCATGAAAATCAAATTGAGATTCGGAATCATGTTGAGCGGCAATATGGCGCCGAAGATCGAGAGCGGCACCGACATCATGATGATCAGCGGATCGCGGAAGCTTTCGAACTGCGCGGCCAGCACCAGGTATATGACCAGCACCGCCGCCGCGAAGGCGATCAGGATGGTGTTGCCCTGTTCCTTCTCTTGGCGCGATTGGCCGGAATAATCGATAAAGAAAGTGTCCGGCAGGCTCTCCTTGGCGATATCCTCGATTGCTTTCAAACCGTCGCCGGTGGTGACACCAGGCAGCGGCAGGGCGGAAATTGTTGCGGAATTCAACTGATTGAACTGCTCGATCACAGCAGGCGACGCGTTGGTCGAGATCTTCACCACCGCCGAGAGCGGCACCATCTCGCCAGACACACTGCGCACGAAATACTCGCCCAGCTTTTCAGGGTTGTCGCGAAAGCTCTGCGGCACCTGCGGGATGATGTCGTAGCTGTTTGATTCGCGGTCGAACTGCGCCACCTCGGCACCACCGACCAGAAGCGTCAGCGTCCGGCCGATGTCGGCGATCGGCAGGTTGAGCGCGGCTGCGCGGTCGCGGTCGATCGTCACCGTCACTTGCGGCGCGTCATAGGACATTGAATTCTGCACGGCGAGGAAGCGACCGGAGGCCTGCGCCTTGTTCTTGATGTCCTCGGCCGCCTCGTACACTCGGGAGGCCTCGCCGGTCGAGCGCACCACCATTGTGATTGGCAGGCCGCCGCCCGATCCGGGCAGCGTCGGCGGCGCGAAGACGAAAGCATCGACGCCTGCCACCTTGGCAAGGCGGGCAGTGATGTCTTCCTGAAGTTCCTTCGAGCTGCGCGCGCGCTCGGCCCAGTCCTTGAACGCAAAGCCGACGAAAGCGCTGTTCGTCGGGCCTTGGAACGCGACGGCGGAGAACCGCGCCCTGGTTTCGGGGATATCATTCACCAGCCCGAGAATCTGGTTCACATAGGTCTCGGTGTAGTCCGAGGTCGCATAGCGCGGCGCGTTCACAATAGATAGCAAGAAGCCCTGGTCTTCTTCCGGCGCCAGTTCGCTCGAGGTCTTGGTGAACATGAAACCGGTCGTGGCGACCAGCGCGAGGACGATCATCAGCGTCACCGGGCGATAGTTCAACGAACCGGTGACGAGCCGCTCATAGATGTGTTCGACGCGCCCGAACGTATTGTCGACAATGCGCTGGAAGCGGCTGTGCGACCCGGACCTCAGGATACGTGCCGACATCATCGGTGTGATGGTGAGGGCGACGACACCCGAAAGCACCACCGAGCCGGCAAGCGTCACCGCGAATTCGCGAAACAGCGCGCCGGTCAGGCCGCCGGTGAAGGCCAGCGGCGCGAACACGGCGGCCAGTGTTATCGTCATGGCGACGACGGCGGAAGAGATCTCCCGCATGCCGTTGAAGGCTGCCTGCATCGGTGACAAGCCATCTTCCTCCATGTGGCGGTGGATGTTTTCCACCACCACGATGGCATCGTCGACGACGAGGCCGATCGCCAGCACCATGGCCAGCAACGACAAAAGATTGATCGAATAGCCCACCGAAAACAGCAGGAAACAGACGCCGATCAGCGACAGCGGAATGGTCACGATCGGCATCAGCACCGAGCGGAACGAGCCGAGGAAGAGCAGGATAACAACGATGACGATGGCGACCGCCTCGCCGATGGTCTTGAACACCTCCTCGATCGACGCACTGATCTGCTCGGTTGAATCGTAGACGATCTCCATCGTCATGCCTTGCGGCAGCGTCTCCTGGATGGTCGGCACGATCTTGTGGATTGCCGCCGCGGTGGTCAGCGGATTGGCGGCCGGCGTCGGAAAGATGGCGAGAAAGATGCCGGGCTTGCCGTTGAAGGTGACCCTGGTGTCGGTGTTCGCCGCGGCGAGCTCGACGCGGGCCACGTCGCGCAGTCTCACCACATTGCCGTCCTTCGAGCGGAGCGGAAGGGCAGCGAAAGCCTCCGGCGTCTGCAGGGTCGAGCGAACCGTGATCGAGGAAGCCACATATTCGTTTTCGGTATCGCCGGGCGCGGAGAGGAAATTCGATTCGTTGATGGCGGTCAGCACTTCCGCCGCCGTCACGCCGCGCGCCGCCAGTTTGATCGGGTCGATCCAGACACGCATCGAGTATTCGGCGGCGCCGAAAATCTGCACGTCGGCAACACCTTCGACCGTCGAGATACGCGGCCGCACGACGCGCTCGATATATTCGGTGAGTTGTTCCGGCGTCATGTTCGGGTTCTGCATCGAGATGTACATCATCGCGAACTGCTGGCCGGTGCCCTTGACGATCACCGGGTCTTTGGTTTCGTCCGGCAGATCGCCGCGCACGCTCTGGACCTTCGACAAGACTTCGTTCAGCGCCACGTCAGGGTCGGAGCCGAGTTTCATCTGCACTGTCACGGTGCTGGATGACGGCCGGCTCGCCGACGTGACATAATCGATGTTTTCGGTCGACGCGACGGCACGCGCGATCGGCGCGGAAATGAACCCCTGGATCAGGTCGGCGCTGGCGCCGGGATAGGCAGTGGTGATGGTGATGGCCGTTTCTTCAACCTCTGGATACTGCCGGATCGAAAGGTTGAAGATGCCTTGGAAACCCAGAAGCAGGATCATGCAGGCAAGCACGGTCGAAAGGACCGGGCGGCGGATGAAGAGGTCGGAAAAGCTCATTGCTGGGCTGCCTGCTGGTTCCCCGGCTTGCTCGGATCGATCGTGTTGTCGACGGCAACGGACATGCCGTTGGAGAGCCGGTTCTGGCCGGCGGTAACGACTTCGTCGCCGGGCGCGATGCCCTCCAGGATCTCGACCAGGCCGGCGTTGCGGCGGCCTGGCTTGACGAACACCTGGGCGAGCACGAGCTGCGGCTTCTGTTCTTCCGCTGCCGGCTTGGCCTCCTCTGCCGGTTTGGCTGGGGTAGCAGCCGGCTTTTCGTCGGGTTTTGCCGCGGGTGCTTCGGCCGCGGGCTTGGCAGCATCTGCAGCCGGCTTTTCTTCCGGCTTTGCCTCGGGCGCCGCGCCGTTGGCTTCGGCGGATTTGGCCGGGCGCACCACGAAGACGAAGTCGCCGTACAGGCTGGAAGTCAGCGCCGTCTGCGGCAGCGCCAGCACGTCGTTCTCCTCGGGCAGTTCGACGCGCACCTGGACGAACTGGCCGGGCGTCAGCTTGCCTTCGGGATTGCCGACCTCCGCCCTCACGGTCACCAGCCGGCTGGTCGGGTCGATCTTCGGATCGATGCCGCGGATGCTGCCGGTGAACGGCATGTCGCCGCCGCCGACGCCCAACCGCACCGTCTGTCCGATCTTCAGCTGCGGAAGCTGCTGCTCCGGCACGGTGAAATCGACACGCATCGTATCCATGTCCTGCAAGGTCACCACAGCGGTGCCGGGTGTGAGATACTGGCCAAGGTCGATTTTCGGAATACCGACGGTACCCTTGAAAGGGGCCGTCAACTGCTTTTGGTCGAGCACCGCTTGCAGCTTGTTTACCTGCGCTGCGGAGACCGATGCTGCTGCCTGCGCCGTGTCGAGCGTAGCGTCGGTGCCGACCCCGCGCTTCTGCAGCTCAAGAGCGCGCATCAGCGTCGTCTGGTCGGATGTGGCTTGCGCCTTCGATGCCACGAGGTCGGCTCGCTCGACTTCATCGTCGAGCTGAAGCAGCACGGCGTTGGCGGCGACCTTCTGATTGGCATGGAACAGGATGTCCTTGACGATGCCCGCGGTTTCGACGGTGAGGTCGACGCCGCGTACGGCACTGACAGTGCCGATCGCCTCGATGCCGGGCGTCCAGGACATCGGTTTGACGATGACCGTCGACACGGTCGCGGCCGGCGGCTTCATGCTGGCGAAGAACTGTTTGGTTGCCATGTCGTGAAACAGGTTGAAGCCGACGATGCCGCCGCACACCAGCACGAGCAGAATGAAGGCGATGATGAAGCGCTTGATCACGAACAGTCCCCTCGGCCACGGCCCAGCATAACGGTCGGACGACCGGAACACATACCTGTGACTGGTCCCAATTTCAAATGACGGCGATCTTACTGTACCGTCTGGACGGTCTTGTCAATTCCGCCTAAGCTAATGAATGGGGAACGCTTGATGAAGGCCCGCAGAGCAAATTCGCGCGAGAAGATTCTCGCCGCCGCCGCCGCCGTGGCGCGCGAGACGGGTCCTGGCAGCCTGTCGCTGGATGCGGTCGCCAGCCGTGCCGGCGTGTCGAAGGGTGGTCTTCTCTACAATTTCCCGACCAAGGCGAAATTGATGCAGGCGCTGGTAGAGGATTACCTGCGCGCCTTCGAGCAGGCCCTGGAGTCCGCCCGCACGGCCGGCGTCAACGGCGAAAGCCCGCTTGCAACTTATATCAAGCTGTCGGCCGAGCATGCCGAGGAATCGAAACCGTCGGCATCCTGGATATTTTCGGCGATTGCCGAGGATCCCGATTTCCTGACCCCGATAAAATCGTTCAGGCGGCAGCTGTTCGAGCGGCTGAAGCAGGAAACGCCGAACCTTAGGGCGCTGCTGGTCTGCTATCTCGCCATCGAAGGGCTTCGCAGCATGAACCTGTTCGGTTCGGACATTCTCTCCGCCGAAGAGCGCCGGCTGCTGATATCGACCCTGCTGGAGATCGCGGAATAGTCTAGGAATGCGCTGGCCGGGTTCAACTGCCTCGGTCGCGTCGATCGCCCGTTGCGTCAACCCAAAGTGCCTGCCGTCACACAGGCTTCATCGTGCCGACATAGCGTCCTCCCATTCTTTGCTGCAACGCAGGAGGAGTGGGGTGTGGTCGATATTGTTTCAAGCGAGGCAGGAATTCCAAGGCCGGAGCATCCGCTTGACCGGCCAAACGACACCGGTAAATGGTTTCTGCCGGCCTTTGCCGTCATCATTCTGGGCGGCCTTGCCTATGTCGGCTACGCGCTCAGCCAGGACCTGACCAGCACCATCGCGGTGCCGTGGATCCTGCTTGGGCTGGCGCTGCTGATCGCGCTCGGCTTCGAATTCGTCAACGGTTTTCACGACACTGCCAATGCGGTGGCAACGGTGATCTACACGCATTCCATGCCGGCCGAGCTTGCAGTGATGTGGTCCGGCTTCTTCAACTTCCTCGGCGTGCTTACCGCCAGCGGGGCGGTCGCCTTCGGCATCATATCGCTGCTGCCGGTCGAATTGATCCTTCAGGTCGGATCGAGCGCGGGGCTGGCCATGGTCTTCGCGCTGCTGGTCGCAGCGATCATGTGGAATCTCGGAACCTGGTATCTCGGCCTGCCGGCCTCGAGCTCGCACACGCTGATCGGTTCGATCATCGGCGTCGGTCTCGCCAACCAGTTCATGGCCCCGGCCGGCTCCGTCACCAGCGGCGTCGACTGGTCGCAGGCGTCCAATGTCGGCCTGTCGCTCCTGATCTCGCCGCTGGTCGGTTTTGGCCTGGCTGCACTGCTGCTTCTGGTGATGAAGCTGCTGGTCAGGAACCGCGAGCTCTACGAGGCGCCCAAGTCGAGCGCGCCGCCGCCGCTGTGGATTCGGGCGCTGCTTATTTTCACCTGCACCGGCGTCAGCTTTGCCCACGGCTCCAATGACGGGCAAAAGGGCATGGGCCTCATCATGCTCATCCCGATCGGCGTCGTGCCGACCGCCTTCGCGCTCAACCGCACACCGGACGTGAACTATCTCGAAGCTTACAAATCGGCGGCGACGCAGGTCGAAACGGTACTCGGCAAATACGTCAAGCCCGGCGTCGCCGTGACCGATGCGGCAACCGTGGTCGGCAACGCCGTTCGCACCAAGACCTGGAAGGACGAGACCACGCCTGCCCTGCAGAGCTTCATCCACGACACCAGCGCCATGTTGTCGCCCTATCCGTCCGTGGAAAAGCTGCCGACAACGCTGGTCAGCAACGCCCGCAACAACATCTATCTTATCGGTGAAGCGCTGAAGCTGATCGACAAGAAGAAGCTGCTGCCGATGGAGGCAGACGACCTGAAGGCGGTGACGACCTACCATAAGGCGGTCGACAACGCGACGAAGTTCATCCCGCTCTGGGTCAAGGTCGCCATCGCGCTGGCGCTCGGCCTCGGCACCATGGTCGGCTGGAAGCGCATCGTCGTCACCGTCGGCGAGAAGATCGGCAAAAGCCATTTGACCTACGGTCAGGGTGCGTCCGCCGAGCTTGTCGCGATGGCGACGATCGCATCGGCCGACTATCTCGGCCTGCCGGTCTCAACCACCCATGTGCTGTCCTCGGGCGTTGCCGGCACCATGGCGGCGAACGGCTCGGGCCTGCAATGGTCGACGGTGCGCAACATGCTGATGGCCTGGATACTGACCCTTCCGGTCTCCATCTGTCTTGCCTTCGTGTTGTTCGTCATCTTCCGCCAGGTGTTCTGAGCGGGGGCAGGGTTTGACCAGAATGTCGCGGCACCGGCCCCGGCGCCGCCCTGATCACCTGAACGTGCATCGTTTCGGCGGCGGCCATGAATGACGCATCGCATCTGACATTGCTTGCCGCGGACGACCAGCATCATGCTCCCGGGCTGGTCTGGGCCTATCATGCCGCTCCCGGCAAAGCTCCCGAACCGCTGGCGCCCCGAGACATAGAGGCCGCGCTGGCCTCAGCGGGCGGCTGGGTCTGGCTGCATGTCGACCTTGTCGACCGGCGCGCCCATTCCTGGGTCAGCCATGCCTGCGCGCTGCCGGCGTCGGCTCATGCAATCCTCGAAGGACATGAGGACAGCCTAGTGCTGGCGCATGAGAATGGCGTCGTCCACGGCATTTCGGCCGATCTGCATGGCGAGATCACCCATCAGTCGACGACCATCGGCAGATTGCATTTTGCGGTCTCGGAACGGCTGCTGGTCACCGGCCGCCGGCATCCGCTGGCGGCAGTGGAGGAAGTGCACACGGCCCTTGCCGCGGGGCTGCGGCCGGCCACGGCATTCGAGCTGTTCGAAATGCTAGTCATGGCTTTTTGCAAGACCACCAGCCTGCGGCTCGCCGCGGCAACGAAGCGGCTGGATGCAGTCGAGGATCATCTCGTGACCGAGCGGCTTGCCGACGAAAAACGGCAGCTGAAGGATGTGCGCCGCCTTGCCGTATCCCTGCATCGGCCGATCTCGGCCCTGGCAGCGCTTTTCCAGGACGAAGACCGTTCCGCCTGGAACCTTTCCGCCGGCGCACATGAAGTTCTGCGCCGGCTTGCTGCGCGCCTTGAACGGCTCGACCGCGAGGTCGTCATGATCAACGACCGGGCAAGGCTGCTGCAGGAGGAGCTTGCGGCTGAGCTTGCCGACGAATCGAACCGTAGCCTCAAGGCGCTGGCGGTGATGAGCGCGCTGCTTTTGCCAGGAACCCTGATCGTCGGCATTTTCGGCATGAACACAGGCGGACTGCCATTTGCCGAGAGTCCCAGCGGCTTCTTCCTGGCGATGCTGCTGGCGGTTGGCGCGACCGGCCTGTTCTACTGGCTCCTACTGCGCGCCGGCGCCAATCTGCGGTTCTGAGGCCGATTAATGGCGGCGTTCGTTCACCTGTGTCAAAATACGGGCTGCCACCTCGAAACCACGCCATCCCGCCTTCCGAAAATCGGTTCCGATTTTCAGGCCGATGCGCTAGAGCCTTTCGGGATTGAACCGTGCCTTTAACCCGGAAAGGCTCCCACCGCTGCCCATGCCCCATCTTCCCGAGCATCTTCTCACCGGCTACCGCAATTTCATGAATGGCCGCTATCTCACCGAGAGCGGGCGTTATCGCTCGCTGGCGCGAGAGGGCCAGGCACCGGAAACGATGATCGTCGCCTGCTGCGATTCCCGTGCCGCGCCCGAAGCGATCTTCGATGCCGGGCCGGGCGAGCTGTTCGTGCTGCGCAATGTCGGCAATCTGGTGCCGCCCTATGCGCCAGACGATCAGTTCCACTCGACATCGGCGGCGCTCGAATTTGCGGTGCAGAGCCTCAAGGTCAAGAACATCGTGGTGATGGGCCACGGCCGCTGCGGCGGCATCCGCGCAGCGCTCGACACCACGGCCGCCCCATTGTCGCCGGGCGATTTCATCGGCAAATGGATGAGCCTGATCGCGCCGGCGGCCGAGACCGTGTCGTCGAGCACCTTCATGACGGCGACCGAGCGCCAGACGGCGCTGGAGCGCATCTCGATCCGCTATTCCATAGCCAATCTGCGCACCTTCCCTTGTGTTTCGATCCTCGAAGGCAAGGGGCGACTGTCACTGCACGGTGCCTGGTTCGATATTTCGACCGGCGAGCTTTGGGTGATGAACAAGGACACAGGCGATTTCGAGCGGCCGGAGACGGAGTAGGAGACGAGGCATGATGCGAGCTCGGTTCGCGTTCGCGGCGGCAGCGCTGCTGTGCTCGGCAAATATCGCCCGCGCCGACGATAGCGCGATCATAGACCGCTGGTATTCGGCACTGCTGGTCGCCGACCGCACCGAATTGTCGGACCTGCTTGCCGACAACGTCCGCATCAAGCTCGACGACCTCGGCGTCGTGCAAAGCAAGCAGGAATTCATCGCCTCGATCGCCGAGTGGCAGGACGCCGTCGCCGGGGCCGAAATCCGCCATCGGATCGAGAAGACGGAGGGCGGCGTCACCACTGTGATCGCCTGCTATGATTTTCCCAGTAACGACATGCTGATGCAGGAGACTTTCGCGATCGCCAACGACCAGATCAGCGCCAGTTCGCAAGCCGCGATCGCCGAAAACTGCGACGGCTACTGACGAAATTTGGTCTTGAGCTTCTCGGGGGATAGGCGCTGGAATTGCCGGCGTCAATTCGGACCTGTCCACGTCACGTGGTTACGCAGGTGGGAACGCCAATGCGACAAGCCATGCGGTCAATCCACTCACAACGACGGTCGCGCCCTACAAAAGTGCACTGTTACCGGAATTCGAAATCTTATGTGTTGGAGGGCAATGATGGGCAATCAATTCAATCTTTTCCTGTCGCACAGAGATGAAATCGTTTTCAACCATGCCTTGTCCAAGGGTGTTGAGAATATAGTATTCGTCAAGCCGTCCATCGAAGATGGCGATACCCCCATTTTTTGGGAGCCCATCCGAGAAGAAGAACGGTCTTTTAAAAACAGAAGAGTTCTGATATCGTCAAAGGATTTTTTAAACAACATAGTCCTTGAGCGTGACGCTGAAAATAAATGTTTGCAAGTTAGTTCAAGATTATCTCCGGTAATTGAATATGATATAAATCTGTGGCGCGGCGATGTAATGTTGCCTGGCAGAATGTACTATAATTTAGACTGGTCGGAAGGCGATATGAGGAAAGAATACGACGCATACTTTAGTCGTGTTTTCAAGTTGTCTAAATCTAACCTAAATAAAATTAGAAATAGTCACGGAAGCGTTATCTATCTCGGAAACGAAATGATGCCTGAATTTTACAACGAGACCATGGATTTTAGATTATTATAGATGGGAATTACCGTTACAGTGCACTTTTTGCTGCGCTGCGCGCGAGTGGGCATCCTGGTTCGCATACGAGTCGTGGGCACGCATCAGTGTTAACCAGCCGCGCTGTTGCGCGCAACCGGCCGGCGCCTTACATCGGTGACGATCCGCCTCCTCCCGCCACTCAGCGAAAGTTTGCCCATGCCGTCCACCGTCGACCTCGCCGCCCATCCGCTGACCGCATGGCAAGGGCCGCTCGGCCTGCCCGATTTCACGCGCATCGGCGACGGCGATTTTTCTCCGGTCTTCGACGCGGCCCTCAAGGCGCATGAGGCCGAGATCGAGGCGATTGCCGGCAACACCGGGACGCCGACCATCGACAATACACTTGCCGCGCTCGAGCTTGCCGGCGAGGCGCTCGACCATGTCTCCTCGATCTTCTGGTGCCGCGCCGGCGCCCACACCAATGAGGCGATCCAGGCGCTGGAGCGCGACATCTCGCCAAAGATGTCGCGGCACTTCTCGGCAATCTCGATGAACGAACGCCTGTTCGCCCGCATCGACCACCTCTATCAGCGCGGCGATGCTTTGAAGCTCGATGCCGAAACGCTGCGGGTCTTGGAAAAGACCTGGAAAAACTTCGTCCGCTCCGGCGCCAGGCTCGACGCCGAAGGCAAGAAGCGGCTGGCCTCGATCAACGAGGAATTGTCGTCGCTCGGCACCAATTTCGGCCAGAACGTGCTTGCCGACGAGCGCGACTGGGCGTTGTTCCTCGACGAGGCCGACCTTGCCGGCCTGCCGGAATTCCTGAAAAGCTCGATGGCGGAAGCCGCCGAGATGCGCGGCCAGAAGGGCCGCTACGCCGTCACTTTGTCGCGTTCGATCTACGAGCCGTTCTCGACCTTCTCAGAACGCCGCGATCTGCGCGAGACGGCGTTTCGCGCCTTCATCATGCGTGGTCAGAATGGCGGCGCCACCGACAACACGGAAGTGGTGCGCGACATGCTGCGCCTGCGCGCCGAGAAGGCGAAGCTGCTCGGCTATCCTTCCTACGCCGCATTGAAGCTCGACGATACCATGGCCAAGACGCCGGAGGCGGTGCACGCGCTGCTCGATCCGGTCTGGGAAAAGGCGGTGGAAAAGGCCGCAAGCGACCAAACCGAATTGCAGCGGCTGGCGGCCGAAGCCGGCAGCAACGAGAAATTCGCTGCCTGGGACTGGCGCTTCTATCAGGAGAAGCTGCGCGCAGAGAAATTCGCCTTCGACGAGGCCGAGCTGAAGCCGTACCTGCAGCTCGACCGCATCATCGAGGCCTGTTTCGACGTTGCAACACGATTGTTCGGCATTTTTTTCGAGGAAAAGAAGGGCATTGCCACGTGGCACCCGGACGCTCGGGTTTTCGTGGTGAAGAATGCCGACGGAAGCGAGCGCGGCCTGTTCCTCGCCGATTATTTCGCGCGACCCTCGAAGCGCTCCGGCGCCTGGATGAGCGCGCTGAAATCCGGTTATAGGCTTGGCCCTGGCTCGAAGCCGGTCATCTACAACATCATGAATTTCGCCAAGCCGCCGGCCGGCGAGGCCGCCTTGCTGTCGGTCGATGAGGCCAAGACCCTGTTCCACGAATTCGGTCATGCCCTGCACGGCATGCTGACCGACGTCACTTGGCCGTCGGTCGCGGGCACGTCGGTCAGCCGCGATTTCGTCGAACTGCCCTCGCAGCTTTACGAGCACTGGCTGACGGTGCCGGCGGTGCTGGAAAAACATGCGCTGCATGTCAAGACCGGCATGCCGATGCCAAAGGCGCTGGTCGACAAAATGCTGGCGGCGCGCACCTTCGGTGCCGGTTTCGCCACGGTCGAGTTCACGGCCTCGGCGTTGGTCGACATGGCCTATCACGCGCGGCCGGACGCGGCGGATCAGCCGCTTCGTTTCGAAGCCGAAACGCTCGAAAAGCTCAACATGCCCGACACCATCGCCATGCGTCACCGCACCCCGCATTTCGGCCACATCTTTGCCGGCGATGGCTATTCTGCCGGCTATTACTCCTACATGTGGTCGGAAGTGCTTGACGCCGATGCGTTCGCCGCCTTCGAGGAAACAGGCGATCCCTTCAATCCGGCGCTGGCCGAGCGGCTGCGCAAGAACATCTACGCCGCCGGCGGTTCAAACGACCCGGAAGAACTCTACACCGCCTTCCGCGGCAAGATGCCTTCCCCGGAAGCGATGATGGCCAAGCGCGGGCTGGTGTGATGCATGCCCGCTCTTGTCACCGTTCTCTTTCCATCCTGATTGATCTCGGCTGTCATGGCGGCGGGTTGCGCACCGCCTGATCCGGTTTCCGCCGGTCCCGTTCGGCCTCGTTGGCTGCGGCCGCGTCGTTGAGGTGACTGCACTTAATGCGGTCTCCATCGTTCCGGCCGAAGGAGCCGCGTTCATGGCGGCGCTACGGGCTGTGCGGGGGTAGGCAACGACAGCTTGCCCGCTATGCTGATCGGCCGCTGCCGCATCCGGACCGCGCCTTGCGACGACCGCTACGGAAATAAATCTCTCAGTCGCGAACGTCAGCCCCGCCAACGGAGGCGGGGCTGGTAAGTTGATTGTCCCGGCAAGCTTTTTTGCCGGGGCGATTGGCCTAGGCAGGCACAAAGCCAAAATAGGCTTTGTAGGAAGCCCCCTCGCCGGAAATCAGGGGCGTTTCCACTTTGAACCCAATCCCGCTGAAGGTGGTATTGTTCGTACGTGCCGCGAGCAACACCATCTGCTTTGCGGAGATGGTCACTGTCGCGCTCCCGATCCTGTCATCGCCCCAATCGAAGAGATCGCTGATGGCGCCGCCGATCGATGGCATCAAGGATCCCAGGGCCGGGCCGGCTATCGCGGCAATGATAGGTCCTGCCACCGGAATGAGGCCCAAAGCCAGCGTACCCGCCGTATGGACGCCCATCACGACCTTCTGCACTTCGTCCTTGTACTTGTTCGGATCGCCGAAATCATTTTCCATCAGCACCGTACCGATATTGATGCCGTAGGGCTTACCTCGATAGACCTCCATCAGGTCGGGTCTCGTATCTCCCGCATCGACGTCGCCATAGACCTGGCTGCGCTTGGTGTCGGCGATCCGCGGCGTTGCCACGCTGACGATGACATAGGGCTCGTCCGCACCACCCGGCCCCTGATCCCAGTCGGTCTCGCCGAAGCAATGGAGGCCGGTATAGTGGACGACGACGTCTCGAAGGTCGATCGCGCCGGTGTCGGGCCACCAGTATATGCCGCCGTTTTCAAACAGATTGGCGCGGCCTCCTTCGGCAAATTCGGTCTCGTCGGTCGTGGGATAGCCCAGATATGACTGTTCCCAGCCCAGGCTCTCCCACTTCTTGCGGATGTCACCGTACACCACGTTGGCTCCTGTGTTCGGTGTCCAGTAGATCGAGCCGGCATTGGCAAAATGGTTGTAGCGCCCGACGCCGTCGGGAGTTCCGGTTTCGTCGGTGACCGGATAGCCGAGAACCGAGCGCTCCCAGCCCATTGCTGCCCATTTGCCGCGAATTGCCCCCCAAATCGCTTGAGCACCGGTGTTCGGTGTCCAGTAGATCGAAGCGGTATTGTTGTTGAAGTGATTGTATCGGCCGACGCCGTCGGGAGTGCCGGTTTCGTCGGTGCAGGGAATGCCCCACGCGAGACCGCCAAGCGCAATCCACTTCCTGTAGATTTCGCCATGGATCTCAAAGGCGTCGTGCATGGCATCGTTGTAACAAATGCATGAGCCGTACTTGAGATACCAGGCTTTTCCAGTGTCCTTCCTGTCGATCTCGGCGAAGCCGGCGCCTCCAAGGGAGTTGTACTTTTGCTGTATGACAGCTTCGGGCGAGAGGAGCGACCAAGGCCCGATCCTGAGCTGGTCGGAAAGTCTTGTGGCTCCAGCGCGGATGGTGCCGGCACGCATTCTCGAAGTTGCTCTGGCAGTATACGGCATGACCTTTTCCTTCCTGTGAGTGTTGGTATCGGGGGCTTCAGGCCTCCGGCGATCGGTTTTGATCGACGGGCCGAGGTTCCCAGACCGCGACTTACGGACGGCTTACGGAGTTCCGAGCTGCGCCAGAGCAATTCCAGGAAAAGTGTGGAACGGTTTTCCGTCCGGAATTGCGCAAAAATAAAGAGATAGAGCGGTTCGGCGTTTCCGTGAAACGATGAACCGGTCTAGAGAAACGGGCGCACGAGCGAACGCAGCAAAGGCGAGGGCTCGTCATCGCCGGTCGAAGCGAGCGCGCGTTCATAGCGCCGGTAATCCTCGATGGCGCCGGCATGGTCGTTCCTGGAGAGGCTCTCCTGGATGAGCGTGCCATGGAGTTTGGCCGATTCCGGGTAGAAATCGAGCGCACGCCGGCACGCCTGGCGTGCCCGATCCGCGTTGCCTTGGCTCTGCCAGTGTTTGGCGATCCGCACGGCAAGCTCCACCAACCCGTCCCGCACCCGGTCGGCCGCGGCGTTCGACCAGGCGGGCGTCGGGCCATTCGAGAAAAGCGGGCCGACAAAGCCTTCCAGCAGCATCTCCTGCTCCTCGATTGCGCTGTCTCTTTGGCCCGACAGAACGGGTTTCAGCCGGTCTTCCCAATCCTGCAGATCGATCCAGACCTTGTCGGCAGCGAGCCGCAAACGGCCTTCTCTCAGCGTTACGAGTTCGCCTTGCCCGAGCAATTTGCGCAGACGATGCAGCGCCTGCTCCAAGGCCGCTTTGGCCTGGTCGCCGTCGAGGTCGGGCCAGAGCCAATCCTGCAGGGTTTCCACCGAACAGACCTGGTCCCTCGACAGGCAGATAATGCGCAATATGTCGAGAGCGCGGGTAGGTTTGGCACCGGGCGCGACCTCGGCGCCATCGATCTCGAGGCGGAAGCCTCCCATCAAGTGGATCCTGAGCGGCCAAGGCCACTGGGCGGGTCGGCCAGCGGGCGGGACCAGATATCGCGCCCGAACGACGCGGCGGCAGAGATCGACGTCGATCTTTCGCTCCAGCGCATCGGCGACCAGATCGGCCACTAGGTCCGGCAGGTTGAGCAGGATTGCGGAGGGGTTGACCTGGCGCAACGCCTCCATGAATTCAGCCAGACGACTGCCATAGGACGCGCCGCCGTTCCACTTCTGCTCCAGGGCCTGAGCGGCCAGAATGTTGAGTTCGACGCGCTGGCGAGGGCCGCCGCTCAGCCTTTCGACGATCTCCTGGAGTAGCGCAATGGCCTCCGCTGGACGCCGATCGGCCAGCAGGACCTGGTATTTGGTGACGTAATGCGGCCAGCGTTCGATCATCGGCTCATTCGCCCGCTCGATCGCATCCATGAAGGCATCGCAGTCGAGATAAGCCTTGACGAAGTCGCCGTTGCGCGTGTGCATCGCCGCGTGGCAGTCGGCGACTACAGCGACCTGGGTTGTGAACCTGCTGTCCGCGATCTCGCCCAGCCGGGAGACGAGCGCATTGAATTCCGAGAACCTGTTGTGAAGCTTCATCAGCAATTGAAGCTGATAGAGGGCGCTGAACTCGACGCCCCGTAAGGCGTGCTGCTCGCCTATCGCCGTTGCGCGTCGCAACGCATCCTCGGCCGAGGCATAGACAAAACCGCGCCGCGAATAGGGGAAGTAACGGCCGCTGGCCGAGCCAAAGGACACCAGCCACATGCCGAGCACCAGCGGCGGGATATCCGGATGTTCGAGATCGGCGGCAACGCTGTCCACGGCATTGGCAAAAATGTCGCGCTGCCCCGACGAGGTCGCGTAGTCGATGAGCGCTTCGCTTGCCAGCAGGCGCAACTCGACCGAATCCTCGATCGGCAGATGTGTCAGGCGCTGCTGGATATCATTCACGAGGCGCTTCGCGTCATGGGCGTCGAATTCGCCAGGTTCGGCGAAATCGACGGCCCGCAGGATGCCGAGCCTGACCATCATGAGTTCCTCCGGATCCAACTCCGGCAATCCCTTGGCAAGAACCTGTGAGGCTCGGCGCGTCCAATCCGCCAGCCCCTCATGCGTACGCCAGCTGGCGGTCTTGACTACGACCGCCCGCGCGACCGTCAGGCATTGGCCGCGCATGTCGGTGTTCTCGAATGCTTGCCATGCCTTGGAGAAGTGCGGTTCGGCCTTCGCATCGGCCGATGCGAAGGCGACGCCCAGCCAATAATGGACCCACCCGTCCATCTGGTCGGGGGGCAGCCTGTTGCACCATTCGACGAAGCTGGCCCTGCGCCCTTGCGAGAGAACGCCGTTAGCGCACTCCAGAATGAGCTGGCGTGCCAGCGGCCAGGCGCCCGCCTGCAACGCCAGCACGATTGCCGCGTCGGTTTTGTCTGCCTCGTGCAGGACCTTTGCTGCCTGCTCGCGCAGCCTGGAACGGTCCGCTTCCGTCACGCGCCGGTCCAGTAGGCCGGCAAGGTATTCGCGCAACAAGTCATGCAGCTGGAAGGCGGCGCCGCCCGGACCGTCGCGCGTGATCAGCAGCTGGCGATGCTGCAGCCGCACCAGCAGGCGAGCAGCCTGCGGCGAGCCCAGGAACGCATCGGCAAGCTCCGTGCTGATCTCCGGCAGAACGTTGAGCCTGATAAGCAGATCCTGGTCCTCCGGCGCGATGTCGCGCAGGAAATAACGTCCGACAATCTCCCGAAGGCCGGCGCCTCCGGCAAGGCCGGTCTGCGAAAGCGGGTAGTACATTCCGGCGTTGGCCAGCAGGAGAAGGCCCACCGCCCAGCCGCGCGCCTCCGAAATGTCGCCGACCTCGGACGGCGATTGCGAGCGGGCGGTGACGAGGTTGCGAGCCTCCGCAGGCGAAAACTCCAGCAGCGTTTGGTTGAGCACCGGCAACTGTCCCGACAGCACGAGGTCGGCGACATCGCCCTCGGGCAGCATCCGCGATGTGCAGATGCAGCGGACGGTGTTGGGGCGTTCGCGCAACAGGATCGCCAGCGTCCGGCGAAAGCCTGGCGCATCGGCACGATGCAGATCGTCGAGGACCAGGATCGTGCCCGGATCAAGCCGCGAGAAATAGGTGCGGAAGAACAGCCGCGCGAAATCGTCGGAATTGTCGGCATATTCCGGACCAAAGACCGGCATGCCGGCATGCCTGCCGTCGAGTGACAGCGTCAGATAGTGGAAAAGGCGCGCAACGTCCTGGTCCTCGGTGTCGACCCGATACCAGTTATACGCCGATTCGCCTTGCTTCAGGCCGCCTTGTTCCAGCCCGCCGTGTTCCAGAAAGTCGATCACCGCGGTCGTCTTGCCGTATCCACCAGGCGCAGCCAGCCAGCATGCACCACTGTCGAGGGCCTGCGAAAGCAGCGCCACTACGCGCGGACGGCTGACAATTCCCACTGGCCGGGGTGCCGAGAGCTTTGCTATCTCGCGCGGCGCGTCCCGGAAGGATTTATCCATTGTGAGGACTCTCGCAGCGCAGTCGCCTCGCGAAAACAGGTAATCGGTTCGCCCGCAACAACAAATCGCCGGCCGGCGTTGTGCTCGCCTGACGTGCCGTGCTCGCCGGCAAGGTCGCGGTTATCCCTTGTGCGACATGATATGCGAAACCCCGACACTCACGTCGGCGGTGTGTCTTGCCATCACTGCGTTCATTCGCATTGCAATCGCCGCATAGCCGTTTCGTTCGTGGTCGGTAACTTCCGAGGGCTTGAAGAGCCAAGGAAGGGGTGCAACCTGCGCGTCCTCGAAATTGGCCGGCAGATTCGATGGCAAGGCCTTTTTTCCTAAAGGCAGCTCTAGCCCAAGGTCACTAAATTCGTCCTCGAGGCTGGCGTGCAGATGAGAAAGCACCACATAGATCGCCAGCTTTGATCTGGTCCTTTCTGTGTTGTTTTGATTGTACTCTTGAAGAACCTCATCGAACGATGGCGATACGTCGCTTTCCGCAGCGGTAGCTCGTGTTGCAACAGCACCGGCCAGGGCAGTCGCTGCCATTCCTGTAAGACCTACAAAATCACGCCTTGTCGCGCTGGTCATGGTGAATTCCCCTCGGTTTTGAAGACGGACCAAGTCTGGCAAGGACGAGGCGCAGTGGCAATAGGCCGCATACGCTACTGGTGTAGAGGGTCTTTACGTCGCCGATGTGAATCCACCCGGCAACGATAGTGCCAAGCCGCCAGCAGGCTGCAATGCGTTCGCGAGCTTCATCTGAGAGACGCCGTGAACCAAGGAGGATTTCCTTGGAATTCATCCAGGCAAAGGGTGCGAAAAAATCCGCTGGTGGAGCTGAGGAGGATCGAACTCCTGACCTCGTCATTGCGAACGACGCGCTCTCCCAGCTGAGCTACAGCCCCGTCCAGCGGATGGGGCTTTTATCGGCCGCTGCGGTTTCCTGTCAAGGCTGCGCGTGCTGCCGAAATGCCGTTCGGCCGTTCGTCCGGCTTCGCCATGCGGCGGAAGGCGGCTCTTGCCGCTTTCACCTACAGTGGCTACATGTCGGGCGTTCGCAAGGAGCAACCGATGATCGCAGTCTTTTATACGCTGCATGCCGCGATTAATATCTATTGGTATATTGTGATTGGTGCGGCTATCTTCTCGTGGCTTTACGCCTTCAACGTCGTCAACTCGCGCAACCAGCTTGTCGACTCTCTTGGCAACATGCTTTATCGGCTGACCGAGCCGGCATTGCGGCCGATCCGCCGCGTCCTCCCGGACCTTGGCGGGATCGATATCTCGCCGATCATCCTGTTGCTTGCGCTGACATTTATCAGCGTGTTCCTAGACACGACCGTTCAGCCGATGTTCGGTATCGGATCGATGTGAGTCACGGGACGAACCGTTTCTTTCGACTTCGCGCCGACGGCATCGACCTGTTCGTCCGGCTGACGCCGAAATCAGCGATGGACAGGCTCGAGGGGCCCGAAACGACCGCGGATGGGCGAAGCCATCTGAAGGCTCGCGTCCGCGCCGTGCCGGAAAACGGCGCCGCCAATCGAGCGCTGGAAAGGCTGGTCGCCAAGGCGCTTGGCGTGGCCGCTTCGGCCGTCTCGATCGTCGCCGGCGGCACCGCTCGGCTGAAGACGCTGCGCGTGCTTGGCGATCCCGCGGAGCTGGCGAAACGCATCGATACGCTGGGCACGCCTGCGCCGTGATCTCGGCTCGCTGATCCACCCTAGAAAAAAGGCCGGGCTGAAAAGCCCGGCCAAGATGTGAAGGTCGAAACCTTCAGAGGGGAACGCGCCGAACGAATGGGAGGAAACATCCGACGCGAATTGCATATGGGTTGGCATCGACGACGTTTCAATGAGCCCCGGGGGAACCACCTTCGCGATCAGGCTTTTAAACATTTCGACTATCTGATCAGCAGCTCGACGAGGTCGATCCGTCCTATCGCGACTGATGCGGCAGGACAGCCACCGCAACCCGACCGGAAAGCTCAATATGACCGCCACTCGAGTCCTATTCTTCGATGTTCTGGGAACCGTCGTTGACTGGCGCAGCGGCATCGCAAGGGAGGCCGGCGCCTTCCTCGCGCGAGTTGGTGCAGAGCAGGTCGATCCCGGTGAATTCGCCGATGCGTGGGCGTCGCGCTATGACGCCTCGACCGAGGCGGTGCGGACGGGGCACCGCCCTTTCGTTTCACTTGACGTGATCAACAGGGAGAATCTGGACGCCACCCTCGTCCAGTTCGGGCTGGCCCCATCCGAGCTGCCGACCGCCGAACTTGAGGAACTCAACCTCGCCTGGCACCGGCTGGAGCCGTGGCCCGATTCGCTGAAAGGCCTTGCGAGGCTAAAGGAACGCTTCATCATCGTGCCCTTGTCAGGGGCTAATACCCGGCTGTTGCTGGATATGGCCAAGCGCGCCGGCCTGCCTTGGGACACCGTCCTTGGCTCGGATGTGTTCGGCACCTACAAGCCTGCGCCGCAGGCTTATCTCCGCGCAGTGGAGATCCTGGTGGTGCGACCTTCGGAGGCCGTGTTAGTCGCCGCGCATAATGACGACCTGGCTGCGGCACGAAAATGCGGTATCGGAACCGCCTTTGTTGCTCGGCCAAAAGAGCATGGCCCGGCGCAGACGACCGATCTCTCGCCTCTTGAGAGCTGGGACTTTGTGGCCGACGACCTTGTCCATCTCGCCCAAGTTCTCCCGTAGGCACAGGGCAAAAAACCTACGCGATGTCGTCGCGAATGCAGGCCTTCAGATGGCCGTCGGCTGTCGCCCTCAGTGGCGGTACAGCCCCGGCGCAAGCCTCCAGCGCGAACGGGCAACGGGTTCGGAAAACGCAGCCCGACGGCGGGTTTGCCGGGCTTGGAATATCGCCCTTGAGCACTTGTCGGTCTTGCCTGGCTAGCGGATCGAGCGACGGAATGGCTGACAGCAGCGCGCGCGTGTAGGGATGCTGCGGCCGGGCATAAAGCTCGGCCGCCGGCGCAACCTCCATGATGCGCCCGAGATAGAGCACGATGACCGTGTCGCAGATGTACTCGACGACAGCCAGATCGTGCGAAATGAACAGCATAGTCAGGCCGAGCCGGAGCTGCAGGTCGCGCAACAGATTGATGATTTGCGCCTGGATCGAGACGTCGAGTGCCGAGACCGGCTCATCGGCAACGATGAATTCCGGCTCGAGCGTCAGCGCCCGGGCGATGCCGATGCGCTGGCGCTGGCCGCCCGAAAATTCATGGGCGTAGCGGTCATAGGCGTCGACCGGCAACTCGACCGCGGCAAGTGCCTTCTCGGCCTTCGCCCGCCGCTCGGACTTCTTGCCGATGCCTTGAATGTCCAGGCCTTCGGTGAGGATCTGCCCGATCGTCATGCGCGGCGACAGGCTGGCGAAGGGATCTGGAAAATATACTGCATCTTGCGGCGCTGGCGGCGCAACTGGGCGGCACCCAGCCTGGTGATGTCGGTGCCGTCATAGTTGATTTGGCCGGATGTCGGCTCGATCAGACGCAGCACCGAGCGGCCGATCGTCGTCTTGCCGGACCCGGATTCGCCGACCAGGCCGACCACCTGGCCACGCCCGATATCGAAAGAAATATCCTCCAACGCCCTTACGACGGGTCCGCGCGAGAACGCTGTCGGCGCAAAATGCTTGGTCAGGTTTTTGACCGAAAGGAAAGGAACGTCGGCCATCAGAGCTCCTCCCAACGCAGGCAGCGGCTTTGCTGGGTCCGCGTTGCCGCAAACAATGGAGGGACCGCGGCGCGGCAGGCAGCGATAGCCATCGGGCAACGCGGCGCGAAGGAACAGCCTTTGGGCAGCAAGGCGAGCGACGGAACATTTCCGGCAATGGTCGGCAGCGGCGTTCCCGCCGCCTTCAGCGCCGTGGCCTGTCCGAGCCGCGGCACCGAGCGCATCAACCCGGCGGTGTAGGGATGACGCGGACGGGTGAACACTTCGCTCACCGGACCTGTTTCGACGATACGCCCCGCATACATCACCGCTACCCGGTCGGCGATTTCGGCGACGACGCCGAGATTGTGGGTGACGAACAGGATGCCCATGCCGCGCTGCGCCCGCAGTTCGGCCAAAAGATCGAGGATCTGGGCCTGTATGGTGACGTCCAGCGCGGTCGTCGGCTCGTCGGCGATCAGCAAGCCTGGATCGCAGGACAGGGCCATGGCTATGGTAGCGCGCTGGCGCATCCCGCCAGAAAGTTCGTGTGGATATTGCCGCGCCCGCCGCTTCGGATCGGGAATGCCGACCTGTACCAGCAGCCGCACCGCGTCTGCTTCTGCCTCGCGGTGCGATTTGCCGAGATGGATGCGGATCGGTTCGGCGATCTGCTCGCCGATCGTGTAGACCGGGTTGAGGCTGGTCATCGGCTCCTGGAACACCATGCCGATCTCGTTGCCGCGTATCTTGCGCAGCGACTCGGCATCGAGGCTGGTCAGCTCGGTGAGCGTGCCGTTCTTGCGCCGCAGCGCGATCGATCCCTCGGCAATATGTCCGACCCTTTTCGGCAACAGGCCGATGATCGACAGGCTGGTGACGGATTTGCCGGATCCGGATTCGCCGACGAGCGCCACCGTCTCGCCGGAGCCGATCGTCAGGTCGACATCCGTTACCGCCGCGATGTCGCGCCCCGCGATGCGGAACACCGAGCGGAGGCCGGAAATCGAGAGGATCGGCGCGGCACTCAGCGGAGCAGCCCCACATCGCGAAGGATCATGTCGATCTTTGCGGTTTCCTCGTCGTTCAGGCTGCGCTGCGGCCGCGCCATGGTGTTCGAGGCGATGATGCCGAGGCTCTTCATCGCCGCCTTGAAGGCGCCGACGCCGGCCGAGCCGGCGCTGGTCCTGCCGAGCGAGATCCAGACGATCTCGAACAGTTTCAACAACCGCTCCTGTTCCAGGCGGGCTTCGGCATGCTGTCCCGCCCGCATCAGCTTCCACAGCCTGACATAGCCGTGCGGATCGACATTGGCGAGCCCCGGCACGACGCCGTGCGCACCCATGGCCAGCACGCTGTCGACCAGGATCTCGGAGCCGGTCATGCCGAAGAAGCCCGGGTCGTCGGCCATGTCCTTGAGCACGTAACGCAGATTCCCGTCATCGCCGCTGGAATCCTTGATGCCCGCAATGGCGCCTTCCCTGGCGAGGCCGACCGTGGTCTTGCGCTCCAGCTTGATGTGAACGCAGACCGGGATATCGTAGGCGATGACCGGAATGTCGATCGCATCCTTGATATAGCGGAAGTGGTCGCCGATCTCCGGCTGGCTGGTGCGGGTATAAAACGGCGCGGTGACGACGATGGCGTCGGCGCCGGCCGATCTGGCGATCCGGGCGTGGTTGATGACGCGGTCGGTAGTCGGGTCGATGACCCCAGCGAAGATCGGAACCCGGCCGTTATTGACCTTGACCGCGTGCTCGAGGATGGCCCTGCGGCCCGCCTCGTCGTGGAAGACCACCTCGCTGGTCGAGCCGAGCACGAACAGCCCGTGAACACCACCGTCGAGCAGGTTCTCGATAGTGCGGGTGAACGACGGGAAGTCGATGCTGAAATCGGCATTGAGCGGGGTGACGACAGGTGGCACGACGCCGGTAAACAGGGGCATTTTGATGAACCTTTGAGGTCAGTTGAGATCGGAGCGAGGGTCGAATGCGTCGCGCAGGCCGTCGCCGATGAAGTTGATGGCGAGCACGGTGAGCACCAGTGCGGCGCCCGGGAACATCCATTGCCAGGGGTAATTTTCAAGCACGACGGTGGAGCGGGCGAGATTGAGCATGTTGCCCCAGCTGGCTTCGGGCGGTGCGATGCCGAGGCCCAGGAAGGACAGGCCGGCCTCGAGCAGGATGGCGTTGGCGATCTGCAAGGTGGCGTAGACGACCAGGATATCGATGCAGTTGGGCAGGCCGTGCCGGAACAAGAGATGCGGCAGCCCTGCCCCCATGCCGCGGGCAGCGACGACAAAATCGCGCTCGCGCAGTTCGAGCAGCCGGGCGCGCACCATGCGCGACAGCACCGGCCAGGAGAGCAGCGAGATCACCAGGATGGTCGGGGCGATACCGGTGCCGGCGATCGAAGCCAGCACCAGCAGGAAGATCACCGGCGGCAGCGTCATCGCCAGGTCGACCAGGCGCATCACCGTGCCGTCGACAAGACGCCCGCCAAAGCTGGCGACGGCGCCGACCAGGAAGCCGATGACGGTCGATATGGCGACCGAGCAGACGGCGACCAGCAATGAGATCCGCCCGCCTTGCAGCAACCGGGCCATGACGTCGCGCCCGACGCCGTCGCTGCCCAGCCAATGAATGGCCGACGGCGCCTTGTTCATTGCTCGGAGGTCGATGGTGTTAGGACCGAACGGCCACCACAAAGGATAGGTCGAAACAGCCAGCAGGATCGGGATGACGATCAAAAGCCCGGCACGCGCCGCGCGGTTTTCAAAAAAGCGGTCGAACGCGCGGCGAAGCGGGCCTTTGGTTTGCGGCACGGCTGTCGGGTCGACCGTTGGGTCCGGCGCAGTGATTGCCATCATGCCACCTGAATGCGCGGGTCGACGACGGCATAGACGACGTCGGTCAAGAGGTTGACCAGGATGACGCAAACGCCGATCACCAGGGTAGCGCCCATGATCACCGGGTAATCGCGGGTGCCGACGGCGTTGACCAGAAGCAGTCCCATGCCCGGCCAGTTGAACACGCTTTCCAGGAAGATGGCGCCGCCGATGGCGATGCCGACAGTCGAGCCGATCAAGGTAATGACCGGCAAGAGCGCATTGCGGGTTGCATGCTTGATGATCACCCAGAACTCGCGCACGCCCTTGGCACGCGCCGTCCGCACGTAATCCTGGTTGAGCACTTCCAGCAGCGAGGCGCGCATGTAACGCATGATCAGCGCGGCATGGCCGACGGACAGCAGGCAGGCGGGCAGGACGAGGTGCGCAAGCACATCCGTCGCCGAGAACGGCGCACCCGCGGTCTGCATGCCGCCGGACGGCGCCCAGCGCAGCAGCACCGAGAAGAAATAGAGACCGAGCAGCGCTGTCAGAAAAGCCGGGCTGGAGATACCGATAAACGACAGCACCGACAGCGCGATGTCGGATGGTTCGTTACGGCGCACCGCGCTGAAAATGCCGGCGGAAATGCCGAGCACGATGGCGATCGCCAGGCCCGTACCCATCAGCAGCGCCGTCGGGCCGATGCGTTCCATGACCAGTGGCAGCACGGCAACGCCGCTGCGCTGAATCGAATAGCCGAAGTCACCGCTCAGCGCCGCGCGCAGCCAGGCGAGATATTGCACGGGAAGCGGCCGATCGAGCCCGAGCCGTTCGCGCAGGCCCTCGAGGTCGGAAGCCGACATGGGGACCGATGGGTTGATATAGGCGTCGATCGGATCGCCCGGCGCCAGCCGCAACAGGATGAAGATGAGGACGCTGAGCGCGACCAGCATCAGCAATCCTGTGGCGCTGCGGCGGGCGATGAAGCTCAACATGGGCTTTCCGTGGCGGTGGCAGGCGGCGCCAAAGTGGTCCCGCCTGCTCGCTTGGTTGCGGGTTTCTTACTGGATGTCCCAGCGCTCGGGGTGAGCTGCGTAGGGGCCGCCGCCCGGCGCCGGCGTCCAGACGAAGTCATGCAGCTTGTTGGAGGCTACGCCATAGCGGTTGGCCACCCACAACGTGGCCCAGGGTAGCTCCTTGTTCATCACCTTGCAGACCCCCTGCCAGGATTGATCGAGCTTGGCCGGATCGGTTTGGCCTAGCGCGGCGTCCAATGCGGTGCTCAGATCGTCGAACTCGATGCGCATGGTGTTGAAGCCTGCCGGCGGGATCTGCGACTTGTTGAGGCCGGGATTGAGGCCGGCCGGGTTGGGGCCGTTCTGCAGGCCGGCATAGACCATCGGAAAGGCGTTCCAGTCCGGCGTGCCTTGCTTGTAGACGATGCCGTTGTAGGTCGGCGTATCGACGACCCGCGGCACCACATTGATGCCGACCTCGGCCAGCATCGACTGGACAGCGGCCATCACATTGGCCGCTTGCGGCGAGCCGTAATAGGTCAGCAAGGTGATCGGCTTGTCGCCGTTGATCTTGTCCCAGCCGGCCTCGCTCAGCAGCGCCTTGGCCTTTGCCGGATCGTAGGCATAGGGTTCGAGGCCTGCGGGAACGAGATGCGGCGCGACATAGCCGCAATTGGCTGGCTCGGCGGCACCGCCGTAGAGGCTGTCGATGATTGCGTTGCGATCGATCGCGTACATGATCGCCTGGCGGACACGGATATCCCTAAACAGGTCGACCTTCTGGTTCAGGCCGATATAGTTGACCACGTACGAGGCACCTTCGATCACCTTGAAATTGCTGTCGCTCTTGAACGATGCCGCATCGTCGGGCTCGACATAGGTGAACTGGATTTCGCCGGCACGGAGCGCGGCAACGGCCGCCGCCGGCGACTCGAAATAGCGGTTGATGAGCACGTCTACCTTCGGCTTGCCGCCGCGATAATCGTCATCGGCTGCCAGTTCGACATATTGGTCGGTCACGTAGCGCTTGAACTTGAACGGGCCGGTGCCGACCGGAGTGGTCGACCACCAGGTGCTTGTCGCCAGCGATTCCGGCGGCAGAGCGGCCAGGGCATGCTCCGGCAGGATCATCAGCTGCGAGAGGATGGATAGAAACGAGCCGTTCGGTTTCGATAGCTTCACCACTGCGGTGTGGTCATCCGGGGCATCGACCGAGGCGATGTTGGCGAGGCGGGCGGCAAACAGGCTGCCGGAGGCCTTGTTCTTGGCAAGCTCGAGGGTGAACTTGACGTCCTTCGAGGTGAACGGTTTGCCGTCATGCCAGGTCTCGTTGACCAGGTTGAACGTATAGCTCAGCTGGTCGTCGCTGATCTTGTAGTCCTTGGCGAGGTCGCCTTCGATATCGGCCAGCCCGGCATTGTAGATGACCAGCGGTTCAAAATAGGTGCTGATCCAGGTGTAGCCGCCGGTCGCCACCAGCGGGTTGAAGTTCTTGGGAAAACCGCCGGGACCGACGTCGAAGCCGCCCGCAATGGTCTTGGCGCTTTGTGCCTGGACACTGGTCAATGGGGCAATGCTGGCGAGCAGCAGCCCGGCGACTGAGAATGCGATGGTCCTGATACGCATGGTTTCCTCCCTTGGCATAGTCAGGTTGTTCTTCAGCTTGTTCGGTTTTTTGCGATAACCTGCTGGATCCCCCGGTAATGGTCGTCGAGCCGCCGACGCGCCTGGTCGACGTCCTTGGCGGCGACAGCCTCGACGATCTCGTGATGGTCGCGCCATGTCGCCAGCGGCGTCGGATTATCGAGATTGGTGAAATTCGAGGCCTTGTTGAACGCCGTCCAGAAGATGTCGATCAGCGCGCTCAGCATGTGATTGTTCTGGCAGCGGAACAGCAGCTGATGGAATTGCTGGTCCTCTTCGGCGAAGCTCTCATGGCGCTCGGCACGTTGCCGCATGCGCTCGGTCAACTGGCGCAGCGCCTCGATGTCCTCGGCACTGATCATCTCGATCGTCTTGGCGATGAGGCCGGTTTCCAGCACGCGACGGATTTCGCGCAGCTCTTCGACATCGCGCAGCGAATCCTGCAAACCGTAGGCCAGGTTATCCAGCAGCGGCTTGAACGAGAACTCCTTGACGAACACGCCGATGCCGCGTCGCGTCTCCAGGATGCCGATCGATTCCAGCGCCTTGATGGCTTCCCGCACGGAGTTGCGGCCGACGCCGAGCCGCTGCGCCAGGAACGTCTCCGGCGGCAGGGGATCGCCTGCCTTGAGCTGGTTGCTTTCGATATAGGCCCTGAGGCTTTCCTGCACGGTGACGTGAAGCAGCGGCGGTCTGCTCAACGGTTCGATCGACTTCAGTTCCGCCATCCCACTGCCTTCATCATCCGCTGAAGCTTGCCCGCCGCTTGTCGTATAGCCACTTGTAGGATATCCTGCAAGCCCATAACAAAGCTGCTGCCTCCGAATGAAGATTACCCTCGCCGGCTCGAGCCATTGGCACGCCGAAATACACCTCGACGCCGCACGCTTTTACGGCACGGAGATCACCGGTATCTGGGACGAGGATCCTGGCCAAGCGCAAGCGTTCGCCGCGCATCACGACCTGCCGTTTATCGAAGATTTCAAGGAGATACTCTCCAGCCCGCCGGATGTGATCCTGTTGATGGGGCACCCTTCGATGGTGCCGGCGCGGGCACGTGCGATCATCGCGGCAAGGATACCGCTGATCCTGGAGAAGCCGGCGGCCAGCCATACGAGGGAACTGATGGCGCTGCGCGACCTTGCCAGGCAGCACCAGGCTTTTGTCGCTGTTCCCCTGCCCAACCGTTTCGGGCCGGCCGTTGCCGGCCTTGAACGGCTGCGCCGGCAAGGTCGCGCCGGCCCCGTGGCGCATTGCCAGTTCCGGCTGGTCAACGGCCCGCCGCAACGCTACATCGCCGACGGTGTCGCCTGGGTGCTCGACCCGGCGGTTGGTGGCGGGGGTGCGTTGAGGAATCTCGGCATACACGGCGTCGACGCGGCACTCAGCCTCGCAACCGGCAAGCTCGGCCTGAAAAGCGTTTCGATCGCGAACCGCATCCATCCCGGCCCGGTCGAGGATCACGCACTTCTGGTGCTGGAAGACGAGGCCGGCGCGCTGTTCATCGTCGAGGCCGGTTACACCTTTGCTTCGATGCGCCCCGGCGGTGACTTCGAGTGGCGCATCGTCAGTGCCAATGCCACCCTCATCGATCATGGCGACCATGTTATCTGCGCAACGCTCGACGACGCGGCAATCGTCGACTTGCCGGTCGAACTGCCGGCAACGCGCTATCGTCTGTTCATGCGCGATACGCTTGACCGGCTGGCCAGAAAGGCGCCTCCGCCGGTGTCCATCGAAGATTATGTTGCGGCGATGTCGCTGATCGACGCCGCTTATCAAAAGGCAGGACCATGATTGGAATAGGAATTATCGGCGCCGGCGATTTCGGCGCAGCCCATGCGCGGGCAATCCGCGAGGTTGGAAATATTCGCCTCGTCGCGTCCTGCCGGGGAAATACCGATGCGTTGGAGCGATTCACCGCCGAATATGGCGGCCGCGGCTACACTGATTGGCGCAAGCTGCTGGACGACAAGGAGGTGGATGCGGTCCTCATTGCCAGCCCGCACCATCTCCATGCCGAAATGGCCATCGGCGCGGCAAAGGCCGGCAAGCATATCCTGCTCGAAAAACCGATGGCGCCGACGGTGGCCGCCTGCGATGCGATCAACGCCGCCGTGGCCGATAGCGGCGTCAAGCTGATGGTCGCCCACCTTATGCATTTCGCCCTGCCCTGCATGGCGGCCAGGCAAATTCTGGAGGAAGGAGCGCTCGGCCGGCCGCTCGCCGGATCGAGCTGGATCATCAAGCTGTGGATGGAGCACAATCGCCGCGACTGGCATCTGCGCAAGGCGACCGGCGGCGGCATGCTGTTGACGGCCGGCATCCACGCGGTCGATCGCCTGGTCTGGCTGATGGATGACGATGTCGTGTCAGTGAGCGGCATGCTCGGCGCCAAGTTCCATGACCAGGAAGCAGACGACAGCGCTCTGCTCGGATTGCGCTTCGCCGGCGGCGGCATCGGCCAGGTGCAGAGCGTCGGCTATCGCACCGGCGCCACCACCTATGCCATGGATCTGGTCTGCGAGCGGGGAACGCTGCGCATCGACATGGACCGCGGCACCATGCTTGGCCGCGAGACGGTCTGGACCGAGCTGCCCGGTTCCTTTGAGCCGAACTGGATGCATAACGCGCTGGTGCGCGAATGGAGCGCAATGCGCGATGCCATTGCCGATGACACGCCGGTGCCGGTCGACGGCATCTATGCGCGCAAGATCGTCGCCATTATCGAGGCTGCCTTCGCGTCGAACGAAACCCGCCGCGAACACGAGATCGCCGGTGGACGCTGACCTCGACGACCATCTGGCCCGCTTGCCCGCACACGCACCGCGCGGCATCTGGGGCGCGGTGATGCTGGCCATCGACGATCGCGGAGCGATCGACTGGCAGGCGACGGAAGAGACGATCGCCCGGCTCTGCGCCTCAGGCGTCGACGGCGTCTATTCCAATGGAACGGCCTGCGAATTCCATTGCCAGACCGAGCCCGAATTTGACCGGCTTTGTGAGTTGGTCGCAACCATAGCCGGCCGCGCGCGCCTTCCTTTCCAGATCGGCATCAGCCAGTCCAATCCGCGCGTCGCGCTGGAGCGACTGACGCGGGTCGCCGGACTTCGCCCGGCGGCGGTGCAGTTCACGCTGCCCGACTGGTGGCCGCCCAGCGACGACGAGGTCATGCGCTTTGCCGGCGGCCTGTGCGACGCCGCGCCTGAAACGCCGCTGGTGCTCTACAATCCGCCGCACGCCAAGCGCCACCTGACGCTCGACGGCATCGCCAGTCTGCGTGCGGCCGTGCCATCGCTGGTCGGCGCCAAGCTGCCGGGCGGCGACGCCGGCTGGTATGCCGACATGCGCCGCAAACTGGACGGATTTTCCGTCTTCGTCCCCGGCCACACGCTGGCAACAGGCTATGCTGGAGGGGCCCATGGCAGCTATTCCAACGTTGCCTGCCTCAACCCGAAGGGCGCGATGATGTGGTGGCAGATAATCCGCACCAACATGGCCGCCGCTGCCGAGGTCGAGGCCCGCATACAGGCCTTCCTCGCCGCAAATGTCCTACCGTTTCGCACCCGTTACAATGTCGGTGATGCAGCACTCGACAAGGCGATGGCGGCAGCCGGCGGCTGGGCGCCGCTCGGCCCGCGACTGCTCTGGCCCTACAGCTCCGTTCCCGATCAGGAAATACCGGCGCTGGCCAGGGCGGCTCACGCGGCTTTCCCGGAATGGTGTAGACCCGTCACCAAGGCGCGGACGACGGAGGCGCTTCAGCAGCCGGCGCGTGCTCCCTGTATCGAGCGTGACGCAAACGCCCCCGGCTGAGGGACATCGGCCTCGCGCCGTGCCAGCGAATTGCGCAAGAGCGCGATCGCCTCGCGGCCGGCGGTCGCAATCTCGCGTGGCCTGTCGACGCCGACGATCATGAACTCCTTGATCCCCAAAGCGGCGTAAGAAAGCAGCGAAAGCGCGACCTGCGCCGGCGGCCCGGCAAGTTCGAGCGCCTTCTGGCAGGAAGCGGCCGGTTTGTCTTCCGTACGGATTCGGACGGGAAGCGCGAAACGCAGCTTGCCGGCCCGGCCGTGTTCGGCAGCAGCGCCGCGTACGCGCTCCATTGACTGGCGGATTTCTGCAAGCGAGCCAGGCGCCAGCTCGAACACGTCCGCATGCCTGCCCGCGACCCTGAGCGCAGTGCCCGACTGCCCGCCCATGCGGATGGTCACATCGGCACCATGCGGCCCCTTGCGCGGCACATAGCCGCCTTTGATGCTGTAAAAGGTGCCTTCATGGTCGAACGGCCTGTCGTTCGACCACAACCGCTTCAGCAGCACCAGATATTCATCGATGCGTTGCCAGACCACCGTATGGCCGGCCGGACGTGCCTCGGCATCGTCGTCGCTCAGCGGCTCGCTGAGCATCCTGAGCGACAGCCGGCCACCGCTTCTCGCGTCGAGGGCAGCGAGCTGCCGCGCCGCCACGGTTGGTTCGATCACGCCTGCCCAATGCGTGAGCACGACCTCCAGGGACGAGGTCCGGTCCAGCGTCTGGGCGGCAAGGTCCATATTGGTCAGCAGCCCGGCCTGGTCGTCGATGACGATCTTCCGGAATCCGGCATCCTCGATCAGTGACAGCTTCGTCGCGGTCTCGACATAGTCGTAGAAAAAGCTGGCGTCGGCAGCGTGGATCTTACCGGGAACATGCGTGAACTCGATTGGCATTGCCATCTCCTCCATCACGTTGGAATCAGGGCGCGCAAAAGCGCACCGGCATTCGGTTCATCAACTCCGGAATTTCTGCAAACGGCAGGCCGCTATCCCGAGGAAGCCTCGATGATCAGAGCCTTGACAATCAGGGGATAAGCCCCAGTACCACTGCCCCGGTGAATACAAACGCAAGGGCAAAGACGAGATAGGCGAAAGCGCCGGCATAGGCCGGCCGCCACACCTGGTCGGAACCCAGCCTTTGGCCTTTGCGGGCAGTCTGAGCGTTCTGGCTATAGGACATATCGACCTCCGTCTCGGCGCTTAATCTATAAAATCAGTAGACTTTGTCGAGTGCTATTTTCGCGCGATCCTTAGAACAATTTTCTCCAAACGGCGGACAAATTAGTGCTTTTACTGCTTAGCGCTGCCTTTCGCGGCATGCCGGGGTGACGGCAGGAAACGTCAGGTCCATATGTCTGTGGCTCCTTGGCCATCCAATGGATGAGGGATAGCATCGCTTCAGCGGAAAGCCGCGACGTCACGGCAAGGCAGCAGGGAGCAAACCATGGGCACAAGACTGGCCGGCAAGGTCGCCATCATTTCGGGCGGCGCGACGGGAATGGGCGGTGCGGCCTCGGAGCTTTTCGCGGCCGAGGGCGCCAAGGTGGCGATCGTCGACCGCAACGGCGAAGCGGCGGCGGCCACCGCAGCGGCAATCAGGCAACGCGGCCATGTCGCCGAGCACTGGGTCGCCGACGTATCGGATGAGGCGCAGGTCGAAGCGGCGGTGAAGGGCGCGACGGAAAAATTCGGCCCGTTCACGGTTCTGTTCAACCACGCCGGCACCCTCGTCATCAAACCCTTCCCTGGAGACCACGCTGCAGGAATGGGACTGGCTGCATGCCGTCAATGTGCGTTCGATGTTCCTGATGACGCGTGCCGTGCTGCCCGGCATGATCGCCGCCGGCGGCGGTTCCATCGTCTGCACCTCGTCGATCTCGGCGGTGGCGGCGACGCCGATGGAGGTGCTTTACGACACCACCAAGGGCGCCTGCCATATGTTCGCGCGTGCCATCGCCGTCGAGTTCCGCGACCGCAACATCCGCTGCAATGCGGTCTGTCCAGGCTTCATCAGGACACCGCATGGCCTGCGCGAGGTCGCCGATCTCGACAAACTCGGCGTCGATGTCTCCGACGCGGCAATGGCGGCGCAACAAGGGCGGATCGGCGAGCCGGAAGAGGTCGCGAAGGCAGCCCTGTTCCTGGCCAGCGACGAGGCCAGCTTCGTCAACGGCGCGCATCTATTCGTCGATAACGGCTTCACCGCGATGTGAAAGGCGAAGCGCCGCTACCGCTCTTCGCGCCGGAACGGCTTGAGCAGCGCCGACGGGGCCACCGCATTGCGCGACATCACCGCCATAGCGACGATGGTGAAGATGAACGGCAGCATCAGGAACGCCTCGTAGGGGATATGGCCAAGCCCGCTCGCCTGCATGCGCAACTGCAAGGCGTCGACGAAGGCAAACAGCAGTGCCGCGCCTGCCGATCGCCACGGATCCCAGCGGCCGAAAACGACGAGCGCGATTGCCACCCAGCCACGCCCGGAAACCACGCCGAAGGTGAAGGCGTTGAATTGCGCCATCGACAGGAAGGCACCGGCCAGTCCCATCAAGGCACCGCCGAGGATCACCGCCTGGAAGCGTGTTGCAATGACGCTGACGCCGGCAGAATCGGCGGCACGCGGGTTTTCGCCGACCATGCGCACCGACAGGCCCCAAGGCGTGCGGTAGAGCACGAAGGCGGCCAGCGGTATGGCCAGCATCGCCATGTAGACCAGCGAGAACTGGTTGAACACCGCCGGCCCAAGCACCGGAATGCCGGACAGGATCGGGATCGGCAGCGTCTCGAATCCCTTGATGTTCGGCGGTACCGATTGCTGGCCGAAGATCAGCCGGTAGAGGAAATAGGCAAGGCCGGAGCTAAACAGCGTCACGCCGATGCCGCAGACATGCTGGCTGAGGCCGAGCGCTACAGTGAACAGCGCGTGCACGGCGCCCATCAGCGCCCCGGTCAGCACCGCCGCTAGCACGCCAAGCCAGAGGCTGCCGCTGAGGCTCGCCGCGGTGAAGCCGGTCATCGCCGACAAAAGCATGATGCCTTCGATGCCGAGATTGAGCACCCCGGCGCGCTCGGAGAACATCTCGCCCAGCGTCGCGAAGGCTAGCGGCGTGGCGATGCGGATGATCGCGGCAAGGAAGCCGACCTGGAAGATCTGTTCCAGCACCACGCTCATTTGGCTATTCCCACGCGACGGATGCGATAGGCGGTGAACAGCAGCGCCACCAGCATGGCGAGCAGCGCAGTTCCCTGGATGACATCGCTGAGGAAGGCCGGAACGCCGGTCGCCCGCGACATCGCCTCGGCGCCGGTCATGACGGCGGCAAGGAAGATCGCCGCCGGCACCACGCCGAGCGGATTGAGCCTCGCCAGCATGGCGACGACGATGCCGGAATAGCCATAGCCCGGCGAGATGTCGCTCATCACCTGGAAATGCACGCCGCCGACCTCGCCGACGCCCGCAAGGCCGGCCAATGCGCCAGACAGCAGCGCCGTCGAAATCAGCACCCGCTCGACATTGATGCCGCCATAGCGCGCCGCCTCGGGGTTTTCGCCGGTGACCCTGATGCGGAAGCCGAGCGTCGTGCGCGCGACCACGAACCAGATCACCGGTGCGGCGACCAGCGCCGCGACGACGCCGAGATGCAGCCGCGTGCCTTCGAGCAGCACCGGAAAATTGGCCGTATCCTCGATCGGCGGCGAGATCGGGTAGCCGCTGAAACTGTCCTTCCATGGCCCCTCGATCAGCGCCATCAATGCATAGAAAATGACCGAGTTGAGCAGCAGTGAGCTGACCACGTCATCGACCCTGAATTTTACCCGCAGCGTGGCGGGGATCAGGGCGACGGCCGCGCCGGCGGCAGCGCCCGCCAGCGCCATCAGCAGCATGGCGAGCGGCCCCGGCATCGGGATTGCACCGACGGCACAGCTCGCCACCGCACCAGCCAGCAATTGCCCTTCGGCGCCGATGTTCCAGAATTTGGCGCGGAAGGCGACCGCCACGGCCAGTCCGGTGAAGATCATCGGCGCGGCACGCACCAGCGTTTCGGTGACGGCGTAGCTGTCGCCCAGCGACGCCGAAAACATCACGCCATAGGCCTCGACGACGCCGGCGCCGGCCAGTGCGATGAGGCCGCTGCACAGGATCAGCGTCGCGCCGATTGCGAGCAGCGGCAGCGCCAGATTGAACCAGGCGGGCGTTGAGGTGCGGGCCTCGAGACGGAACATCAGGCATGGCCCTCCGCGCCGGTCATCATCAACCCGAGTCTGGCGATGCTGGCGTCGGCGCTGTCCAGCGTGCCGACGATGCGGCCCTCATACATCACCGCGATACGATCCGAGAGCATCAGCAACTCTTCCAGATCCTCGCCGATGACGACGATGCCGCAGCCCTTGGCGCGCATGTCGAGGAATTTTTCGTGGATGAAGCGCGCAGCGCCGATGTCGAGGCCGCGAGTCGGCTGCGAAACGATCAGCACCTTCGGATCGAAAGCGAGTTCGCGCGCCAGAAGCGCCTTTTGCAGATTGCCGCCGGAAAGCGCCCCGGCGCGCGTCATCGGCCCGGGGCAACGTATATCGTAGGCCTTGATCTGCGCCTCGGCGAAGGCGCGGATCGCATCCGGCTTGAGCAGGCCGTTGCGGCTGAACGCCGCCGTGCCGATGCGCGGCAGCACCATCGAATCGGCAAGCGGCAGATTGGTGACCAGCCCGGTCGTCATGCGGTCTTCCGGGATGCGGCCGAGGCCGAGCGCCTGGACTGTGCTCGGCGAGAACCGCGAAACCGTTTTGCCGGCTATGGTCATCTTCCCGGCATCGGGCGCACGCACGCCGGAGATGACCTCGGCAAGCGCGCGCTGGCCATTGCCGGAGACGCCGGCGATGCCAAGGATCTCGCCGCCACGAACCGACAGCGAAACATCGCGCAGCGCCATGCCGGAATGATGCAATGTCGAGATACCGTCGAGGGTCAGCACGGCCGCACCGGGCATCGACGGTCCTCTGGCCGGAGGCACGATCTCGTGGCCGCACATCAGCCGCGCCATCTCCGAGGACGTGGTGCTGGCCGGCGCATCGACGCGGCCGGCAACGCGCCCATGCCGGAGCACGACGCAGCGATGCGTCAGCGCCCGCACCTCGGTGAGCTTATGCGAGATGAAGATGATGCCGAGCCCTTGTGCCGCCATCGAGCGCAGCGCCGAAAACAGCCCGTCGACCTCGGTTGGTGCCAACACCGCCGTCGGCTCGTCGAGGATCAGCAGCCTTGCGCCGCGAAACAGCGCCTTGACGATTTCGAGCCGCTGTTGCTCGCCGACCGACAGCGCCGAGACGGGGAGGTCCGGGTCGAGCGTCAGCCCGTGCTGGCGGCCGATCTCGGCGAGCCGCGCCAGCCCGCCGGCGCGGTCGATCCGGCCCGATCTGCCGGGAATGCCGATCAAGAGGTTCTCCAGCACCGAAAGCCGCGGTGCGAGATGAAAATGCTGGTGCACCATGCCGATGCCGGCGGCCAGCGCATCGGCCGAACTGTTGATCGCCACCGACCGGCCCTGCACCAGGATCTCGCCGGCATCGGGCGCATAGGCGCCGAACAGCACGTTCATCAGCGTCGTCTTGCCGGCGCCGTTTTCGCCGAGCAGCCCGAGGATTTCACCCGGCGCGACGCTGAGATCGACGGCCTCGTTCGCCTTGACGGCGCCAAAGCTCTTGGAGATGCCGCGCATTTCGATGAGAGGGGCAGGCGTTGACAAGGGTGCTCCCGATCGGAATTGGCTTTACGATTCAGCTTTGATCGACGGGAATGCGCTGCACCCCCCTCTGGCCTGCCGGCCATCTCCCCCTCAAGGGGGGAGATCGGATGTCACTTCGGCTTTCGCAAATCGTCAGCGCTGAAGAGGAGGGCGCTGTCGGCGAAGCTGCTAATCTCCCCCCTTGAGGGGGAGATGGCCGGCAGGCCAGAGGGGGGTGCGACAAGCACCAACCCCAAAAGACAGAGCCCTAATCCGAGACCGGCGTATTCTCATCGACGTCGACGCGGAAATTGCCGTCGAGGATCTCTGCCTTCTTCTTCTCGACCAGTTCCTTGACCTCGGCCGGCAGCGTCTTGTCGAACTTGTGGTAGGGCGCGAGGTAGGAGCCGCCCTTGGCCATGCGCGAGAAATCGCCGTAATCCTGCGCGGTGAAGACGCCGGCCTTGACCAGCTTGATCGCCTGCTCGACGGTCGGATACATGTCCCAGACCGGCCCGGTGATCACGGTGTCGGGGCCGAGGCTCGACTGGTCCGACATGTTGGAGATGGCGAGGATCTTCTTCTCCGCCGCCGCTTCGATGACGCCGAAGCGCTCGGCATAGATGACGTCGACGCCGGCATCGATCTGGGCGACGGCCGCTTCCTTTGCTTTTGGCGGATCGAAGAACGAGCCGATGAAGGCGACCTTCTTCTTGATGTCGGGATTGACCTCCCTGGCGCCGGCAAAGAAAGCGTTGACCAGCCGGTTCACTTCCGGAATGCCCATCGCCGCGACGGCGCCGACCGTGCCTGACTTCGACATCTTTCCGGCGATCATGCCGGACAGATAGGCCGGCTCGTGAATCCAGTTGTCGAAGACGCCGAAATTCGGCTCGGCCGGCCCGGCGCCGGAGCCGAACAGGAAGGCGGTCTTCGGGAACTGCTTGGCGGTCCTGCGCGATTCGCGCTCGGCGGCGAAGGCATCGCCCAGCACCAGCTCATAGCCGCCCTGCGCATATTCGCGCATGACGCGGCTGAAATCGGCCGTCTGCACCTTCTCCGACCATTTGTATTCGATGCCGAGTTCCTTCTCGGCCTTCTGCAGGGCAACGTGGATCTGGTTGTCCCACGGCTCCTCGATCGGCGTGGCGAAGATCGCCGCCACTTTCAGCTTCTTGGTCTTGGCAAAGGCGCTGCCCGGCAGCATCGCCGCCGCCAGGCCGAGCGCGCCCAACTCCAGCACGTTGCGGCGCGAAAGCCCTTCGCGTTTCGATTGGATTCTGCTCTTTTTGTTGTCCATTGCATGCCCCTCTGTTCGACAGCCATGTCGAGCCGGCTGTTCGGAAAATATAAAGACAGGGAACTATGGAACGACGCCGGACCTTTGTCCACATGGTCAAATTTCGGGTAATGTCTCAGTTTGAAATTTGACGCGATTGAACGTGCCGCAATAGCCGAAGGACGTAAGGCTCTATTTCAAGCCTTCGCGCGGTTGAAAGAATGCTTTCCCACGTTTTTTGCGGTTCATGGCCATTTGCGATCAAGCTCGGCGCGTTGTGAAAGGCGTCCGCGAGCATCCGTGCCTTTTCCGGTTTGTCAGTCCCTCGAATTTCGACGAGAACATAATGCAGAATTATGAGGATTGTATCGTTGGTAATGGGTTGAGGATCGCTCAATTCAAACAGCTTTCTTGCAAGGGCCACACTTTCCCGGCCTAGGCGCAACGGTGTCCATCATTTCGCAAGGATCGCCCATTGACCAGAGCGTCTTTCGCATATCGGGCAAACGAGATAGGCGGCGCCAGGGCTCTGCCCCAGGGCGGCCAAAAGATCAAACGCGTTCGAGCGCCACGGCGATGCCCTGGCCGACACCGATGCACATGGTGGCGAGCGCGTATCTGGCGCCGCGTTCACGCAGCTCCAGCGCCGCCGTGCCTGATATGCGCGCACCCGACATGCCGAGCGGATGGCCGAGCGCGATGGCACCGCCATTCGGGTTGACGTGCTCCGCATCCTCGGCAATGCCGAGCTGGCGCAGCACGGCGATGCCTTGCGAGGCGAAGGCCTCGTTGAGCTCGACGACGTCGAACTGTTGCGGCTCCAGGCCGAGCCGGGCACACAGCTTCTGCGTGGCCGGCACCGGACCGATGCCCATGATGCGCGGAGCGACGCCGGCGGTGGCACCGCCCAGAATACGGGCGATCGGCGTCAACCCGTATCTTTTCGCGGCTGCTTCCGAGGCGACGATCAGCGCCGCGGCGCCGTCATTGACGCCCGAAGCATTGCCGGCCGTAACCGTGCCGCCTTGCCGGAACGGCGTCGGCAACTTGGCCAACGCTTCGATCGACGTGCCCCCGCGGGGATGCTCATCTCTGTCGACAACGACCGGATCGCCCTTGCGCTGCGCGATCGTCACCGGCGTGATTTCCTTTGCCAGCCGGCCGCTGGCTTGTGCGGCTACAGCCTTGTCCTGGCTGCGCACGGCAAATGCGTCCTGGTCGGCGCGGGAGACAGCGAACTCTTCCGCCACGTTCTCGCCGGTCTCCGGCATCGAATCGACGCCGTATTGCTTCTTCATCAGCGGATTGATGAAGCGCCAGCCGATCGTGGTGTCGTAAATCTCGGCATTGCGCGAAAAGGCGGTCTCTGCCTTCGGCAGCACGAACGGAGCGCGGCTCATCGATTCGACGCCGCCTGATATCATCAGCTCCGCCTCGCCGGCCTTGATGGCGCGGGCAGCAATCATCACCGCATCCATGCCCGAACCGCAGAGACGGTTGACGGTCGAGCCCGAAACCTCCTTCGGCAGGCCGGCCAGCAGCAGCGCCATGCGCGCCACATTGCGGTTGTCCTCGCCGGCCTGGTTGGCGCAGCCATAGACGATGTCGTCGATGGCAGCCCAATCAATGCCTGGATTGCGCTCGATCAGCGCCCTCAGAGGTATCGCGCCGAGATCGTCGGTACGGACCGCCGACAACGAACCGCCGAAGCGTCCGATCGGCGTGCGGATGTAGTCGCAGATATAGGCCTCGGCCATTATGCAGCCTTCCCGTTTGCGCTGATGATTTCTGCTCCCGACCCAGCCATGTTGGCCGCATTCTCCTTGAGACGAAAGCACATCTCGCCGCCGGCCGTTAGTCCAAAGAGAATTTCAGCTGCCGCCCGCCGGGAGCGGCGGATCAGCCGATGCTTTCTCCACCGTCGATCACCAGCGCCTGACCGGTCATGAAGGACGAGCGGTCGGAGACGAGGAACAGGATCGCTTCGGCGATTTCCTCCGCGCTGGCCCAGCGCTGCATGGGAATCTTGGTGCGGACATAGTTCTCGATCGCCGCCCGCCCGCCCATCTGCGCGATGAACGGCTCGTTGAAGGGCGTATCGACCCAGCCGGGGCACAGCGCGTTGATGCGGACATTGTGTTTGGCATAGTCGAGCGACATCTGCCGGGTCATCGCCACCACTGCATGTTTTGACGTTGCGTAGGCGATCATTTCGCGGTCGTAGAACACACCCGAATTCGAGGCGGTATTCAGGATCACCCCGCCGCCTTGCGCGATCATCGACGGCATGACGAGCCTGGCCGCGAGGAACTGCGCCCGCACATTGATCCGCCAGGAGGCATCCATGCCGTCGGCGCCGACTTCGGTCAGCGTGCCGCCGACCTGGATCCCGGCATGATTGTGCAGGATGTCGATCCGCCGATGCCGGCCCAGCGTTCCCGCAATGAGCTGCTCGACCGCCGCATCCTCGCCGACGTCGGTGGCGACGGCCTCGGCCCGACCGCCGGCCGCACGAATGTCGGAAGCGGTTGCTTCCCCCGCCGCCTGGTCCCTGTCGGCGATCACCACGAGCGCGCCTTCCCTGGCCATCATCATGGCGCCGGCACGCCCGATCCCCGACCCGGCACCCGTCACCACGGCGATGCGATCTCTCAGAATCATGTTTTTTTATCTTTCAGTGTGATGGTTTTCGTTGGCGCAGTTGCCATTGGGCAAGCACCACGAGCAAAACGGAGGCGACGAGCACGATCGTCGCGATGGCATTGATCTCCGGCGTGACCCCGCGCCGGATCGAGGCGAAGACATAGATCGGCAATGTCGTCTGTGCGCCGGCGACGAAGAAAGCGACAATGAAATCGTCGAAGGAGAATGTGAAGGCGAGCAGGAAGCCGGCGATCACCGCCGGCATGATCTGCGGCAACACGATGCTGCGGAACGTCGTCAGCGGGGTAGCGTAAAGATCGCTCGAGGCCTCGACCAGATTGCGGTCGAGGCTGCCGAGGCGCGTGCCGACAATCATCGCCACCAGCGCCATCGAAAACAGCCCGTGCGCGGCGATGATCGAGCCATAGCCGAGCGCCAGGCGCGGTGGCTGGTCGTTCGGCCACAGCGAAGCGACAAACGGGTTGACCACCCCGAATAGCTGGACCAGCGCGACCAGCGTCGAGATGCCGATGACGACGCCAGGAACGACGATCGCAGCACCCAAAAGCGCATCGAAGACGGCTCGCGTCCGCGCGCCGACACGCGCCAGGCCAAGCGCGGCCGCCGTGCCGCACAGCGCCGCCAGCAAGGCGCTGGTCGTGGCGATGAACAGGCTGTTCTTCAGCGCTTCGACCAGGAACGGGTTTGCCAGGGCCTTGCCGTACCATTGCACCGAGAAGCCAGTGAACTCGCTGGCGTGGTGGCCGGCGTTAAACGAAAACAGCACCACCAGCGCGATCGGCAGGTAGAGAAAGGCAAAGACCGCAACGACGAAGGCACGCATCAGATCAGGTCCACCCGGCGGGCACCCGAAAGCCGGGTCGAAATGCGGTTCGCGGCAAGCAGCACGACCACTGAAACCGCCACAAGTGTGATGGCGATTGCCGATCCAAATGGCCAGTTGCGCGATTGCAGGAACAGATCGACCAGCGCGTTGCCGATGAAGAAGACCTTGCCGCCGCCGAGTAGCGTCGGGATCAGATATTCGCCGAGCAGCAGGATCATGACCAGCGAGAAGCCGGTCATCACACCTGGCAGCGACAGCCGCAGCGTCACGCCGAGGAATGTCGAGATCGGCGTCGCGCCGAGATCGGCGGAGGCCTCCAGTAGCCGGCGGTCGAGCCGCTCGAGGCTGACATAGATCGGCAGGATCATCAGCGGCAGATAACCATAGACGATACCGAGCAGAACCGCTCCCGGCGTGTTGATCAGCCGCACGTCCTCCAGCCCGACATAGGCCAGCAGAGCTGGGATGCCGCGCCCGCCAAGCACATACATCCAGGCATAGGTTCGCATCAGCAGGCTGGTCCAGAACGGGATGACGACAAGCGCCAGCAGGATCAGCCGCCACCGTTCCGGCGCGCGCAAAGCGAGGTAATAGGCGACCGGATAGGCAACGAGAAGACAGGCCAGTGCGCCCGCCGGCGCCAGCACCATGGTGTTCCAGAAGGCAGTCGCCCGCGCCGGAAGATTGGCATACTGCGCCAAGGTGAAAGCGGCCTGATAGCCGCCTTCCGGCGCCCGCTCGCCGACGCTGAAAACGGCGATCGCCACGAACGGCAAAACTAAAAACACCACCAGCCACGCCGTTGCTGGACCGAGCAGCAGGGCGGTCAGGAGATTGTGACGAAGGACATTGCTGCGCATTGAAAAAGCCGCCCCGGTGCCGGCGGACATCTGCCCGCCGGGTGAGTTGCCTGCATCGAGCCTGTGGCCTGCCCGGTTCAAGCCGACTTGAAGCGTGCCATCAATTCGGCCCGGCCCGGATCGGTTAGCGTTGCAGCCGCACCGAATTCGAGCGGCTTCAGCAGATCCGCCGCCGGATAGAGGATCGGATTGTCCAGCACCTCCTTGGGCAGCAGCGCATTGACCCGCGCATCGGTGGAAGGCGCACCGTTGGCCAGGTGCTCCTTGACCGCGACTTTCGGGTTCATCAAATAGTTGAGCAAGGCATAGCCGGCAGGCTTGTTCGGCGCATCCTTGGGTATTGCGTAGAAGTCGGTCCAGATCTCGCCGCCTTCCTTGCCAAGCACGTAGGCGATTTCGGGGATGTCGCGGTGGAGCTGCGCCCCGTCATTGGTCCAGCACATCGTCATCCAGGCGTCGCCGGCACGCATCGACGGCTGGTAGTCGCTGGAGACCGCGAACAGATGCGGCTTGACCTTCAGCAGCAATTCCTCCGCCTTGGCGAGTTCGTCCGGCTTCAGCGAGTTGAACGAGAAGCCGAAATATTTCAGCGCGTTGCCGATCGTGGTCAGTTGGTAATCATGAACCATGGTCCGGCCGTCACCCTCCGCCATGGCCGTGTCCCAGAATTCCTTCCAGCTCGTCATCGGCTTGGTCAGTTTCTTGGTGTTGACGGCAAATCCGGTGGTGCCCCAATTCTTCGGCACAGCGTAAGTCACCCCGTCGATGGTGCCTTCCCCAGTGAAGCGCGGGTCTTCTTGCGAGCCGTCATAATTGGCAAGCTTGGCCATATCCAGCGCTTCGATGATGCCAAGCTTCTTGTAAGTCGAGATCGTGTAGTTGGTCGGAACGAAAAGGCTCCAGCCCGAGGCGCCGGCCTGCAGCTTGGCCAGCATCTCCTCGTTTGACCCGAACACGTTCACCTCGACGGCAACGCCGGTTTCGGCCTTGAAATTCTCGAACGTCGCCGGGTCGTGATAATTGGGCCAGGTGGCAATCGACATGCGGTCGCCAAGCCCCTCCTGGGCGAAGGCCGGCGACGGCATGATGCCGAGTTCGCGGGCCATTACTGCCGTTGCGATGCCTAGGCCGGTGAGGCCAAGGAACTCGCGGCGGCCGATGGAACCGCGCTTGAGGCGCATCAACTGGTCGATGAATTTTTCAGGGCTTATCGGCAGTCCGTCACGATACGATTTCGACATTTTTGTTTTCCCTCTGGTTGGTCCCGTTATTCTCCGGAAACGCCAGCGGCGTTCCGGCTGTAAAGCCGACGGCGACGGGTTCACCCGGCTTGAAGAGATTTCCACCGCCAACCAGATGGTCGGCCTTGGCGAGCAGTGTCCCGATGCCTTGGACCTCGATTGCATATTCCGCGGTGGAACCGAGAAAGATCCGGTTGCGGACAAGCCCGTTCAGCCGGCCGCTTCCGGGCGCGCCGAGACTTAAGGATTCAGGACGCAGGCTGACCGAGACGGCTTCGCCCTGGGCTAGCGAAGTGCGCTTGCGCGCGGCGATGACGGTGCCGTCGGCAAGCGCTACCTCGACGAGCTTGCCCGAGAGCCCGACGACCTTGCCGCTCAAGAGATTGGTCTTGCCGACGAAATCGGCGACGAAGAGGTCGGCGGGTTCGTCGTAGATTTCGCTCGGCTGCCCAAGCTGGACGATGCGCCCGCCATTCATGACGCAGACGAAATCGCTCATCGACAGTGCCTCTTCCTGATCGTGGGTGACCAGGACGAAGGTGATGCCGATCTCGCGCTGCAGGTTCTGCAGCTCTATCTGCATGTCGGTGCGCAGCTTCTTGTCGAGCGCCGCCAGGGGCTCGTCGAGCAGCAGCACCGCCGGCTTGTTGACCAGCGCCCGCGCCAGGGCGACACGCTGCTGCTGGCCGCCGGAAAGCTCATGGATCTTGCGGCGTCCATAGCCGGCGAGCCGAACCATGGCGAGCGCCTCGCCTGCCTTCAGGCTGATCTCCCGCGACGACAGGCGCGGCCGCGCCTGGCGTAGGCCATAGGCGACGTTGTCCGCCACATCCAGATGCGGAAACAACGCATATTGCTGGAACACCATGTTGACCGGCCGCCGATAGGGCGGCGTGCCGGCCATGTCGCGGCCACGGATGAATACCACACCTTCGCTTGGCTGTTCGAAACCGCCGATCATGCGCAAACAGGTTGTCTTGCCGCAGCCGGACGGCCCGAGCAACGCGACAAAGGCAGACGGCGGGATGGCAAGATCGATGCCGCTGACCGCGATCACGCTGCCGTAGCGTTTGGTGACCCCGCGAAACTCGATGTCGGGCACTGCGGTCAAAGCTGCGGGCTCCAGCGGCTAGTTGGTCTCGAAACGCTATCAGAGCCAATGGCGGCTAGTATATACCTCCCAGGTGGTATATTTCGTCTATTTTCTCGTCTGGAGGGGTATGAATTGGGCGTTTCACGCAGCGATGAATACAGCCGGCTCGCTGCGCTCATCGCAGCGACGCGGGAGACGAGCGGCGAGCTTTTCGGCAAGGCGATGGTCGCCTGGCTCCGCCAGCATGTCAGTTTCGATCATTGCGTGATCTTCGGCTATCGCGGCGCCTCACGCCCGCCGCTGCTGTTCGAGACATTCTCGCCGGCCGAAAGCCACGTCTTCGTCGCGCTCTATCAGGAAGGGCCTTATCTGCTCGATCCGTTCCACCATGCGGCAGTCGAGCGCAAGGAAGGCTTTTGGCGCATGCGCGAATTGGCGCCGGATCGCTTCTATGCCAGCGAATATTACCGCTCCTATTACAGCCAGACCAGGCTTGCGGAGGAGGTCGGCTTTTTCGTGCCGCTGCCGGGAAAGGACGCGCTGGTGGTCTCGCTAATGCGATTGCGCGCTTCGGGGCCGTTCGGAACCGCCGATGCCAGGTTGCTGCGCGACATGGCGCCTGCGGTGATCAGCCTCGTCAGGCTGCGCTGGCCTACCCTTCCGGCTGACGGACCGGTTGGGACGAAGCAAGACGAGGCGATTGCTCCGGTCAGTGACTTCGAACGTGCTCACATCTGGAAGAGCCTTTCACTCACGCCGCGCGAACAGCATGTCGTCGATCTGGTGCTTCAGGGCCATTCCACGGAATCGATTGCCAGGGCGATGCGCATCGTGCCGGGAACCGTAAAAGTTCATCGCCGCAACATTTACCGCAAGCTCAAGATAAAGTCGCAGGCGGGTCTGTTCGCGCGTTTTGTCGAGATCATGGACGCACGGATTCGGTAGTCCCAAGTTCAGCCGGCAGCGCCGTCCCAGGAACCGGTTTCGGCCATCTGCCTGAGCCGGGGTGCCACTCGAAAGACATCCTTGCCGGTCTGCTGGTGCCAGTGATCCAGCCGCCGGATGATCTTGTCCACGCCTTCGAGGCTCGCCCAGAACATCGGCCCGCCCTTGCCGACCGGGAAGCCGTAGCCGTTGACCCAGACGACGTCGATATCGGAGGCGCGGGCGGCAATCTTTTCCTTGAGGATTTTGGCGCCCTCGTTGATCATCGGATAGAGCGTCCGCTCGATGATCTCCTCGGCGCCGATCGCGCGCGGTGCAATATCGCGCTCGGCAGCCTTGTTGCGGATCAGCGCCTCGACATCGGGATCGGGCAGCGGCGTGCGCGAACCGCCTTCGTAGCGATAGAAGCCGCTGCCGGTCTTCTGGCCGAAATGTCCCTGTTCGCACAACGCATCGGCGATCACGGCCGTCTGGCCACGCGCCTTGCGGTTGCGCCAGCCTATGTCGAGGCCGGCGAGATCGCTCATCTCGAACGGCCCCATCGGCCAGCCGAAATCGGTGAACACCTGGTCGACCTGGCGCGGCATTGCGCCTTCCAGCAGAAGCGTCTCCAGTTCCGCACCGCGCGCCGCCAGCATGCGGTTGCCGACGAAGCCGTGGCAGACGCCGACAACGACCGGCACCTTGCCGATCCGCCGTGCCAGATCGACGATGGTCGCCAGCACGTCGGGCGAAGTCTTGTCGGCGCGGACGATTTCCAAAAGCTTCATGACGTTAGCCGGCGAAAAGAAATGCATGCCGAGGAGATCTTGCGGCCGCGACGTCGAACCGGCGATTTCGTTGACGTCGAGATAGGAGGTGTTGGTGGCGAGGATCGCGCCCGGTTTGGCCACGGCATCGAGCCTGCCGAAGACATCCTTCTTGACCGCCATCTCCTCGAACACGGCCTCGACGATCAGGTCGCAATCGGCAAGATCGGCATAGTCGGTGGAACCCTTGAACAACCCAAGCCGTTGGCGCTTGGCGTCTTCGCTCAGCGAGCCGCGGATGACGGAAACGGCATAATTCTTGTTGATCGTCGCCAGCCCGCGCTGCAAGGCCTCGTGTGTCGCTTCCAGCAAGGTCACGGGGACGCCGCCGTTGGCGAACGCCATGGCGATGCCGCCGCCCATCGTGCCGGCGCCGATGACGCCGACCCGGGCGATCTTGCGCCTGACGACGTCCTTGCCGGCAATCTTTGCCGCCTCACGTTCAGCGAAGAACAAATGCCGCTGCGCGCGTGATTGGTCCCCGGCGACAAGCTTGACGAACAGGTCGCGCTCCGCCGCCAGCGCTTCGTCGAAGGGCAGCGTCAGGGCGTTGCGGATCGACTGCGCACAGGCGATCGGCGCCTCGAGGCCGCGTGCTTTGCCGGCAAGCACTGCCGCTTCCTTGTCGAACGCCGGCAAGTCGGCCTGGTCGAGGCGATCATTGCGGTCGCGCACCGGCGTGAACGGACCGCCTTTCGCGGCCGTTTCGTTGGCGAAATTCACCGCTTGCGCGGTCAGGTCGCCATCGAAGACGGCATCCACCAGGCCGGCGGCGAGCGCCTCGGCCGCACCGATCGGCGTTCCCGAAACGATCATGCTGAGTGCCTTCAGCGGACCAACCAAGCGCGGCAGGCGAACCGTGCCGCCGCCGCCCGGCAGCAGGCCGAGCTTGACTTCCGGCAGGCCGAGCCTTGCCGTTCGGTCGGCAACACGGAAATGGCAGCCGAGCGCCAGTTCCAGGCCGCCGCCGAGCGCAGTGCCGTGAATGGCCGCGACCGTCGGCTTGGCGATGGTTTCCAGCATGGCGACTAGGGCGCCCAGGTCCGGTTGCCGCGCCGGCTTGCCGAATTCGGTGATGTCGGCGCCGGCGACGAAGGTCCGCCCGGCACATGCTATCACGATTGCTCGGACCGACGGCTCGTCGCGCAGGGAAACGAGCGCCTGCATCAGCGGCTCGCGCACATGGAAGCTCAGCGCGTTGACCGGCGGATTGTCGATGCTCACCACCGCGACGTTGCCGTGCCTTGTAGTGCTGACGAAATCGGACACGCAAACCTCGCGCAATGATGTTGGCCAATAGCGCGACGGGATTTACAGCGCTGGCATGCGGATGGGAACCACGTGTTTTGCGGGCCGGATCGATATCCCCTCGCCGCCGGGTGGCCTTGCCTTAGCGCAGCGCCTTCTGCCCACCGGCGGCGGTGATGACGCCGACGATGATCAGCCCTGTCAGCACCAGGCGGACGCCGACGCTGACGCCGAATGTGTTGAGCATGGTCAACAGCAGCACCAGGAACAGCGCCGCGCCCCAGACCCCCGGCACATTGGCCTTGCCGCCCGCCACCGACGTGCCGCCGATGACGACGACCGCGATTGAGGCCAGCAGATATTCATTGCCGATATCGACATTGGCGCCGCGGAAATAGCCGGCGAGCAGTGCGCCGTCGAGGCCGCCGAGCGCGCCCGACAGCGTGTAGGTGAGGAAGCGGGTGCGGCCGACATTGACGCCGGCCAGCCAGGCAGCGCGGATGTTCTGGCCGATCGCCAGCACCGAGCGGCCGTAGATCATGCGCTGCAAAACGATGCCGGCGCCGATGGTGAACAGCACGGTGAGGATCGCCAGCACCGGGATGCCGAAGACCTGCCAGTTGGTGAAATCGGCAAAGCCCGGCGGCGGCTTGATCTGCAGGCCCCGCCCATAGCTGATATCGACCGACTGGATGACGAAGCTGGCCGACAGCGTCGCGATGATCGGCGGAATGCGCAGCGCCCAGATCAGCAGATAGTTGACGGCGCCGATCGCCATGCCGCAGGCAAGCGCTGCCAGCAGGCCGACCGCGATCATCGCATCATTGCCGTCCATGACCTTCATGGCGACGGCGCTGGCAAGGCCGATATTGGCCGGCAGCGACAGGTCGACATTGCCCGGCCCGAGCGTGATGACGAACATCTGCCCGACGCCGACGATGACCGTGAAGACGGCGAGCGACAGCGCCGCCGTGATCATGCCGCCGCCGCCGTAGCCGCCGGTGAAGGCGATGGTCGCCAGCCACACCAGCAGCGCCCCGAAGAACGACCAGATCCAGGGTCTGGCAAGCAGTGTCCGCAGCGATGCCATGCTCACCTCTCCCTGCGGCTGATCAGCACCCGCGCCGCCAGCACGATGATCAGGATGGCGCCATTGGCGGCGACCTGCCAGTCGGGCGGAATGTGCATGAACGTCAAGAGGGGCGATGCCGCCAGCGCCAGCGTCAGCGCGCCGATGACGGCGCCGATCGGCGACACCCGGCCGCCGACGAACTCACCGCCGCCGAGGATGACGCCGGCGATCGAAAGCAGCGTATAGCCATTGCCGATATTGGCATCGGCCGAGGTGGTGATGCCGATCAGCGCCATGCCGGACAAAACGCCGAACAGGCCGGTCAGCGCAAACAGCGCGATCTTGGTGCGCAGCAGCGACCAGCCGGCGCGCTTGAGTGCGGCTGAATTGCCGCCCGATCCACGCAGGATGACGCCGTAGGAGGTGCGCATCAGGCCAAAGTGGACGACGGCTGCGATCAGCAATGCCGCGATGATCGGGAACGGAATGAAGGGTGGCTTGAAGGCCATCAGCGCCAGCAGCCAGTCCGGCGCCTTGCCGCCGGGCTTGGGCAGGATGAGGATGGCCATGCCCTGCCAGACAAAACTCATGCCGAGCGTCACCACGATAGAGGGCAGGTTGCGCAGATGGATCAGCGCGCCGAGCAGCGCGTAGACGCCGATCGACCCGAGCAGGATCACGACGCCGAGCAGCGGCGCGTCCTTCAGCCATGTCGCCGTCACGCAGCCGACGAAGCCGACAAAGGTGCCAATCGACAGATCGAGCTCGTTGCCGGCGATGACGAACATCTGCGCGATCGTCGCCAGAGCGATCGGGATCGCCAGATTGAGCATCAGGCTGAAACCGAAATAGCTGATGGCGCGCGGGTTGAGCCAGGCGATGGCGATGAGCACCAGCGCCAGCGACAGTGCCGGCAGCAGGCTGCGCAGCATGCGCGCCCGCCTGGTGGCGCGAGCCGAAGATTTTAGCCCATTCTCGACGGATACCGCTGTCATCTCAGGCCGCATCGCCGAACGACGACTGGATGATCTTTTCCTCCGTCAGTTCGTCGCGACGAAGGTTGGCGACGATCCGGCCGTTCTTGAACACATAGATGTGGTCGCAATTGTCGAGCTCTTCGGTTTCGGTGGTGTACCAGAGGAAAGTGCGGCCATGGCGAGCCTCCTCGCGCACCAGGTCGTAGACTTCGAGCTTGGTGCCGATGTCGACGCCGCGCATCGGATCGTCCATCAGCACGATCTTGGCGTCGGAGCCGAGCGCCCGCGCGAACAGCGCCTTCTGCTGGTTGCCGCCGGACAGCGAGAAGATGTTGTTGTTCATGTCGGGCGTACGGATGCCGATTTTCCGCTGCCACAACTCGGCGAGCTCGGCTTCGCGCTGCGGCGAGATCAAGAGGCCGTTGCGCAATCGCGCCAGCGAACGGATGCCAATGTTCTCGGCAATCGACCATTGCGGAAAAATCCCGTCCGACTGGCGGTCGCCGGCAACCAGCGCCACCGGCGCGGTGACCTCGATGCCGGTCTTGGCACGGGAAGCCGCGGCAAAGATCGCCAGCAAAAGGTCCGTCTGCCCATGCCCGGCAAGCCCGGCAAGGCCGATGATTTCACCGGCACGGGCGACAAGCTCGTTGCCGTCCTGCTGTCGCGCCGGACGCGCCCGGACCCGCAGCGGGCCGGGCTCCGGCTTGCCGCTCGCAATCTCTGCGGCGGTCTTCTCGCGCGCCTCCGCTCCGCCCATCGCCGTCACCAGCCTGTCGCGGTCGAAGGCGTCGGCCTGCCCGGCGGCGACCACCTTGCCGTCGCGCATCACCACGATGCGGTCGGCATTTCCGAGCACTTCGCCCAACACATGCGAGATCAGGATGCAGCTCTTGCCGGCGGCGATGAAGCGGCGCACGAACGCCAGCAGCTGGCCGGCGGTATGCGCGTCGAGCGAGGATGTCGGCTCGTCGAGGATAACCAGCTCGAGCGGCTCCTGCGTGACCGTGAAGGCGCGCGCCACCTCCACCATCTGCCGGCTGGTGATGGAAAGATCACCGACGATGTCGGATGCCGAGATGCTGTGGCCGGGGAAGATCTCGTCGAGCTTGGCGGCGATCAGATCGGCCGCCTTGCGCCGCCAGCCGAAGCCATGCAGCGACGCGTGGTTGATCCGCGTGTTCTCGGCGACGCTGAGGTTCGGGCAGAGCGACAGCTCCTGGAACACACAGCGTATGCCGAGCTGCTGCGCGCGCGGCACCGAATAACTTGCCTCGACACCGCCGCGGACTGCGATCTGCCCGCTGTCGGGGGCAAGCGTGCCCGCCACCATATGCATGAGCGTCGATTTTCCGGCGCCGTTATGGCCGACGAGACCGACGCATTCTCCGGCACAAACGCTGAAATCGACACCGGCGAGCGCCCTGACGGCGCCGAAATGTTTTTCGGCTCCGTCCAGTCTTATGATGTCCAAACTGACGGCGCCGAAAAGCTTTTCGGCGCCGTCCGGCATGATGATGTCTGCATTGGCCTCGGGCATCCCTCAACGATACCCGTTTATCCGTGGCGGCAACAATAGTGCCATGCTCACTTGATGTTGGCCTTGATCGCCGCGATGGCGTCTTCCTGCGTGTATTCGTGGCTGGCGACGCCGCCCTTCGGAATCTTCGGCAGCGCGGCCTCGAAATCGTCCTGGGTGAAGGCAAGATAGGGCACCAGCAGGTCGTGCGGCACGTCGGTGCGGCCGTCGAGCACCTGCTGCGCCACCCAGAAGGCAAGCGTCGATACGCCCGGTGCGATCGATGCCGACCAGGTCTGGTAACCGTCCTTTTCCTTCTGCTCCTTCCACCACTGCAACTCGTCCTGGCGATTGCCCATGATGATGGTCGGGCGTGGCTTGCCGGCGGCGGCGAAAGCCTGCGCCGCGCCGTAGCCGTCACCGCCCTGGTCGACGACCCCGACAACATCCGGCAGCGAAGGCAGGATCGTCGCTACGGCTTTCTGTGCCGTGGTCTGGTCCCAGTCGCCGGTCACCGAGCCGACGATCTTGAACTCGGGATGGGCAGCGACGCCTTCGAGGATGCCGGCATGGATGGCATCGTCGATCGAGGTGCCGGCGAGGCCGCGGATTTCCAGCAGGTTGCCGCCCTTGGGCTGGAACTTGGCCATCTGCTCGACTTCCTGCTTGCCCATGTCCTTGAAGTCGACAACGACGCGGTAGGCGCAGGGTTCGGTGACGATGCCGTCGAAGGAGACGACGACGATGCCGGCGTCGCAGGCCTGCTTGATGGCGCCGTTGAGCGCATCCGGAGACGCCGCGTTGATGACGATCGCGTCATAGCCCTGCAGGATCAGGTTCTGCACCTGGGCTGCTTGCGTCGGCACTTCCTTGTCGGCCGTCGTGAAGACGTCCGCGGCGCCGACCACCTTGTCGGCAACCGCCTTCTTGGTAACGATGGCGTAGCTGTCCAGCATCGCCTGCCGCCAGGAATTGCCGGCGTAATTGTTGGAGAAGGCGATTTTCTTGCCGCTGGTGTCGGCAAGCGCTGTACCTGCGGCGAGCATCGCCGCAAGAGCCCCCAAAACGAATATTTTCCTCATGTCATACTCCTCCCGTGAGTTGCTGTCTTACTGGTGGTTAATGGCTGGCTGGTGGGTATTGGCTGATACGCTCACAATCTTGTTTTTTATCTATTATCAGACAAATGCAGATAGGCGGCAAGCTGTCAACAGCAATCCATGGCCGGCGATCAACTTGCGGTGCAATCATTGAAACCGGTTCGACTCCTGGTCTAGGGATGGCACTGGAGACCGATTGAATGGCGACGAACCTTGCTCCGGGTGCACCCGGCATTCCGGCGCGCTGGACCTCGAGCGCCAAGAGCGGCGTCGGCACCGCGCTCTCGCCGGCCTGCCCGATCTGGTTCACCATCAGCCACGGTATCCTCAACGAGATCTACTACCCGCGCCTCGACAGCGCCTGCACCCGCGATCTGGGGCTGATCGTCACCGGACCCGACGGCTATTTCTCGGAAGAAAAACGCGACGCCGAACACAGTATCGAACCCCTGGCGGACGGGGTGCCTGCCTACCGGCTGGTCAACACCGCAAGCGATGGAACCTACAGGATCGAAAAGCGCATCCTGACGGATCCGGAACGTCCCGTCTTGCTGCAGGAGATTATGTTCACGCCGCTCAAAGGCGCGGCCGCCGACTACCGCGTCTACGCGCTGCTGGCACCGCACCTCGTCAACGCCGGCATGGGCAACACCGCCTGGATCGACGACCATGAAGGACAGCCTGTCCTGTTTGCATCGGGACGCGGCACCTGCCTGGCGCTCGCCTCGTCGCTGCCGTGGAAGGCGTGCTCGGCCGGTTATGTCGGCGTCTCCGACGGCTGGCAGCAGCTTCGTCAAGGCGGCCGGCTCGATCCGGCCTGCCGCAGGGCCGAGGACGGCAATGTCGCGCTGACCGGCGAGATCGCCTTTTCGGCTGCGAACCCAAAAATATTGCTGGCACTGGGCTTCGGCGCGACGCCGCAACAGGCGGCGGAAACTGCTTTCGCCAGCCTGAGGCAAGGTTTTGAGCCCGCGGCCAGATCCTACATCGAAAAATGGCGCAAATGGCAGGCCGGCCTGCTGCCGCTGGACCGGCACGCGGCGTCCGGCCTCAATCCCTACCGCCTCAGCACGGCGGTGCTGGCGACACATCGGTCGTCTGCCGGAGCAGCCGTCGCCAGCCTGTCGATCCCGTGGGGCTTCAACAAGGGCGACGACGACCTCGGCGGCTATCACCTGGTCTGGCCGCGCGATCTGGTCGAAACCGCCGGCGGCTTCCTCGCCGCCGGCGACCCGGCGGAAGCCTTGCGCATCCTTGGCTATCTGCGCGCGATCCAGGAGCCGGACGGCCGTTGGCCGCAGAACGCCTGGCTCGACGGATCGGCCTATTGGCCGGGCATCCAGATGGACGAATGCGCCTTCCCGCTGCTGCTTGCCGACGCACTGCGCCGCGCCGGCCATTTGCCGCCCGCCGCACTCTCCTCCTTCATGCCGATGATCGAGCGCGCTGCCGCCTATGTCGTGCGCAACGGTCCGGTCACCGGCGAGGACCGCTGGGAAGAGGACGCCGGCTACAGCCCGTTCACGCTTGCCGTCGAGATCGCCGCATTGCTAGCGGCTGCGGACATCTTCGATGCCGCCGGCAAAACAGAGCCGGCAAACTATCTGCGCGAAACCGCCGATGTCTGGAACGATCAGATCGAACGCTGGACCTACGTCGCCGGCACCGCCGCATGCGAGCAATCCAGCGTCGAAGGCTACTATGTCCGCATTGCGCCGCCCGACAAAGCCGGCGCGGCATCGCCGAAAGACGGCTACGTCCCGATCAAGAACCGCCCGCCGGCGGATACGGACCGGCCGGCCAAGGCGATCGTCAGCCCCGATGCGCTGGCGCTGGTCCGCTTCGGCCTCAGGGCAGCCGACGATCCGCGCATCCTCGACACGGTCAAGGTCATCGACGCGCAATTGCGCTGCGAACTGCCGCAGGGCCCGCTCTGGTACCGCTACAATGGCGATGGCTATGGCGAGCATGCCGACGGCGCGCCCTTCGATGGAACCGGCCGGGGCCGGCCCTGGCCGCTGCTGGTCGGCGAGCGCGCTCATTACGAGCTGGCGGCAGGCCGTAGGGATAGTGCGGCAAGCCTGCTCAGGACGTTCGAGAACTCTGCCGGACCGGGCGGCCTGCTACCGGAGCAGGTCTGGGACGGTCCCGACATGCCGGAGCGCGAATTGCGGCATGGCGGGCCCTCCGGCAGCGCCAAGCCGCTGGTCTGGGCGCATTCCGAGCACATCAAGCTGCTGCGGTCGCTGCGCGACGGCACGGTGTTCGACATGCCGCCGCAAGGCGTCAAGCGCTATATCGAGGGCAGGACGGTGTCGCGCTTCAGGGCATGGCGCTTCAACCACAAGATCCGTACCATCCCGGCAGGCAAGGCGCTGCGCATCGAACTTCTGGCCCGGGCGGTGGTTCATTGGAGCAGCGACAATTGGGCAACCGTCCATGACACCGAGACCACCGCGAATGCTTTCGGCATCCATCTTGCGGAATTGCAGGTTGCCGAGATTGCTCCGGGCAATAGCATTGTCTTCACTTTCTTCTGGCCCGATAGCGACCATTGGGAGAATGCTGACTTTTCTGTCGGCATCGGCGATACCGGATAGAGCATGATCCCGCAAAGTGGAGACCGGTTTTCGGAAAAGATCATGCTTCAATCACAGCGCCACTAGATCATCGATCCCTCAAGTAAGGCAGGACGAGACCATGCAGATAGGAATGATGGGACTGGGCCGGATGGGCGCCAACATGGTTCGGCGCCTGCTGCGTGATGGCCACGAATGCGTCGTCTACGATATTAACCCGGCGAGCGTCGCCGCGCTTGTGAGCGCCGGCGCGGTCGGAGCCGCCTCGATGGAGGAGTTCGTCGGCAAGCTGGCGAAGCCGCGCAGCGCCTGGCTGATGCTGCCGGCGGCGATCACCGGCAAGATCGTCGACCAGGTGGCTGCCCTGATGGAGCCGGGCGACATCATCATAGACGGCGGCAATTCCTATTATCACGAGGCCGTCGACCACGCCGCGCGCCTCGCCTTGAAAGGCTTGAGCTATGTCGATGTCGGCACCAGCGGCGGCGTCTGGGGCCTCGAGCGCGGCTACTGCCTGATGATCGGCGGCCCCGACAGCGCGGTCCAGCATCTCGATCCGGTCTTCGCAACGCTGGCGCCGGGCGCCGACGCCGCTTCGCCCGCCCCTGCCAAGGATGCCGGAACCGCTCCCTTCGGCTATCTCCACTGCGGACCAAGCGGCGCCGGCCATTTCGTCAAGATGGTCCATAACGGCATCGAATATGGCGTCATGGCCGCCTATGCCGAAGGCATGAACATCCTGAAGTCGGCGAATGCCGGCAAACGGCAGCGCATCGCCGACGCCGAAACCAGCCCGCTGGAAAACCCGCAATATTACCAGTTCGACATCGACATCGCTGAAGTGGCCGAGGTCTGGCGGCACGGCAGCGTCATCGGCTCGTGGCTGCTCGACCTGACGGCCGGCGTACTGAAGGCCGATTCGTCGTTGACGCAGTTCGGCGGGCGGGTCTCGGATTCCGGCGAAGGCCGCTGGACGCTGAAGGCGGCGATCGACACCGGCGTGCCGGCGCCGGTGCTGTCCTCGGCGCTGTTCGACAGGTTCTCCTCGCAAGGCGAATCCGAATTCGCCGACAAGCTTCTGTCCGCCATGCGCTATGCCTTTGGCGGCCATGTCGAAAAACCCAAAGCCGGCTCGTGACGGGCGACAGGGAGGCACGCCCATGAGCCAGGAACGATCGGACACGCTGGTGCTTTTCGGCGCCACCGGCGATCTCGCCCACAAGAAGATCTTCCCCGCCCTTTACGCCATGGTGGCCAAAGGGACGCTGAACGAGCCGGTGATCGGCGTCGCCTTCGATCCCTGGGACCTCGCCAAGCTGCAGGCGCGCGCCCGCGACGGCATCGTCAACGCCTTGGGCAGCATCGACGACAAGATCTTTGCCAGGCTTGCATCGCTGCTGCGCTATGTCAGCGGCGACTATCGGGCGCCTGCGACCTTCGAGAAGCTGAAGACCGCGCTCGGCAGCGCTGAGCGGCCGCTGCACTATCTGGCGGTGCCGCCGGCGATGTTCGAGGTGGTCGTCCAGGGGCTGGAGCAGTCGGGCGCCGCCCAGGGCGCGCGCCTGATGGTGGAAAAGCCGTTCGGCCACGATCTGCAATCGGCGCGCTGGCTGAACCGGGTGCTGCATCTGGTCTTCGACGAGAAGTCGATCTTCCGCATCGACCATTATCTCGGCAAGGAGGCGATCCAGAACCTGCTCTATTTCCGCTTCGCCAATTCCTTCCTCGAGCCGATCTGGAACCGCAATTACGTCGAGAGCGTGCAGATCACCATGGCCGAGGATTTCGGCGTCGAGGGCCGCGGCCGCTTCTATGACGAGGTCGGCTGCATTCGCGACGTCATCGAAAACCATCTGCTCAACATCCTCTTGCTGCTCGCCATGGAACCGCCGGTCGGCCGCTCGGCCGACGATCTCATCGACGAGAAGGTGCAGGTCCTGCGGGCGATCCGGACGCTGACCAGGGACGATGTGGTGCGCGGCCAGTTCGACGGCTATCTCAAGGAGCCGGGCGTGGCGCCGAACTCGCCGGTCGAGACCTTCGCGGCGGTGCGCTTTTTCGTCGATACCTGGCGCTGGCAGGATGTGCCGTTCTTCATTCGCGCCGGCAAATCCCTGCCGGTGCACGCCACCGAGGTCATCGTGCGGCTGAAGCGGCCGCCGCTCGACGTCTTCGATCCGATCAAGCCCGGCGACTGCAATCACGTGCGCTTCCGCATCGATCCTCAGGTGGCGATCTCGATCGGAGCCCGGCGCAAGGCGCCCGGCGATGACATGGTCGGTGAGCAGGTCGAGCTCACCGCGCTGGACGATTCGAAGGGCGACATGCCGCCTTACGAGCGGTTGATCGGCGACGCCATGAACGGCAACGGCCAGCTGTTCACCCGCCAGGACGCCAGCGAGCTCGCCTGGCGCATCGTCGGCCCGGTGCTCGGCGACACCACGCCGCCCCTTGTCTACGCGCCAAAGACCTGGGGGCCGGCCGAAGCCATGGCTGGATTCGGGCCGCAGAACGGCTGGATCAATCCAGCGAAATGATTTCTGGGAGGCGAAAGCGATGGCCAAGGCGATGAAGCAACCGGCATCGGAGGAAGAAAAGATCGTGCTTGCGATCGATATCGGCGGCTCGCATGTCAAGATCCGCACCAGCGCCGGCGGCGACGAGCGCAAGACCGCTTCCGGACCGGAGCTTACGCCGCAGCAGATGGTCGCGGCGGTGAAGACGCTCGCCGAAGGGCTGCACTACGATGTCGTCTCGATGGGCTATCCGGGCCCGGTGCATCACAACCGGCCGCTGACCGAACCCGCCAATCTCGGCAAGGGCTGGGTCGGCTGCGATTTCGCCGCCGAGTTCGGCAAACCGGTCAAGGTCGTTAACGATGCGCTCATGCAGGCCATCGGCAGTTATGAGGGCGGCCGCATGCTGTTCCTTGGCCTCGGCACCGGCCTGGGGGCCGCGATGATCGTTGATAACGTTGCCCAGCCGATGGAGCTTGCCCATCTTCCCTACAAGAAGCGCGGCAGTTTCGAAGACTATGTCGGCGAACGCGGCCTGCAAAAGCGCGGCAAGAAGAAATGGCGCAAACACGTCTTCGACGTGGTCGACCGGCTTCGCGCCGCCATGCAGCCGGATTACGTGGTCATCGGCGGCGGCAATGTCGACGAACTCACCGACTTGCCCGCCGATTGCAGACGCGGCGACAACACACGCGCCTTCGAGGGCGGATTTCGACTATGGCGCGACAAATCCCTGATTATTTGATATTGCTGATTGTCTGATATTATCGAGCACCGGCTCAGGGTTGTTAATCCCGCGCTGCCGTTAGTATTATTATTCAAAATAATGTGTGACGTGGTGCGGCGTCATTGCATTGCGCAGATTTGCCGACTAGGAATTTCTGCGACCCCCACGGACGGAGAAATAGATTGACCGACGACAGCAACAACGCTCGCAAAAATATCGACCTGCTCGAGCTGACCGCCCATATCGTGTCCGCCTATGTCGAGAAGAACCGCTTGCCGGCTTCCGGCCTCGGCGACCTCATCGCCAGCGTCAGCGCTGCCATAGGCGGGCTCGGGCAACCGGCAGTGCCGGTCGCCGCGCCGCTGACGCCCGCCGTCAATCCCAAGAAATCGGTGACGCCGGACTACATCATCTGTCTCGAGGACGGCAAGAAGTTCAAATCCTTGAAGCGCCATATCGGCGTTCATTTCGGGCTGACGCCCGACGCCTATCGCGCCAAATGGGGCCTGCCGTCGGACTACCCGATGGTCGCCCCCAACTACGCGGCCTCGCGTTCGCAACTGGCCAAGGCGATCGGCCTCGGCCGCAAAGCCGCCCCGCCCGCGCCCGTCAAGGGCCGGGGCAGGAAGGCCAAGGCGACGGCTTGATACCATTGGATCGAGCGGGATGCACATTGAACGCGTTCTGCTGATCGGTCTGTTGGTGTTCAGCGGAAGCTGCGACGCTCGAAGCTAACGGCATAGCATCCTAGGGTCTGCGCCGCGTCGCTTCGCTCCTTGCTCCGCCCTAGGACGAAGGTAAGGATGGCTGAAGGCTAATCGCTGATGTCGGAGAGTGGCAGCTCGTCCGGTGTATCGGACGACGATTGATGGCGAATTACAAGCTTTCGAGATTGGCCGAACACCCCTCCACTTCGTCATCCCAGGGCGGAGCAAGGAGCGAAGCGACGCGGCGCAGACCCTGGGATCCATGCCGTTACCTCGCGGCAGTGCGCCTGCGGACCAGAACCGTACGCTACCACCCCGTCCCGCGAAAAAGCTCGAACCACTCAGGGTTGGTCTTCTCGATCAGCTCGATCTTCCACTGGCGTGGCCAGCGCTTCAGCGACTTCTCGCGCTGGATGGCGTCGCGAATGTCGAAATGTTCCTCGTACCAGACCAGACGCTGCACGCCGTAACGGCTGGTGAAGCGCGAGCCTTGGCCGGTCTTGTGCTCCGGCATGCGGCGGCCGAGATCGTTGGTGACGCCGATGTAGATCGTGCCGCGCTTCTGGCTCGCGGTCATGTAGACATAGCCGGTCATGGTTGAAGGGTAGCTGACGCCAATGCCGACACAAGTGCCGTTCTGAACCGCTGCATTCTTCGACTGAGGTAACGGCATGGATCCCAGGGTCTGCGCCGCGTCGCTTCGCTCCTTGCTCCGCCCTGGGATGACGAAGCGAGAGGTGTTTCGGCTAGTCTCGAAGGTTTGCAATTTGCCATGCGCTTGTTATCTGCCAGGACGAAATTGTTGATCCAGGCCGGATTTTTGCGCGCGCCTCCGGCCGAACTGCGCTAAAGGCTCTTTTGGCCGGACCAGCGCCCATCGTGGAAGTGCCCCGCCGGCCGACATCGCCGCCACGGGGCCTTATTCCATGACCACAGAATCCCAAGTACCATCCGACCAGCGCTATGCCGCCTTTCGCCACCGGCCGTTCCTGAGCTACTGGGCGGCGCGCTTCCTCTCGACATTCTCCACCCAGATCGTGTCGGTCGCCGTCGGCTGGCAGATCTACGATCTCACCCGCGACCCGTTCGACCTCGGCCTTGTCGGCATCGTTCAGTTCCTGCCTTCGCTGCTGCTGGTGCTGGTCACCGGCGACGTTGCCGATCGTTTCGGGCGCCGGCTGATCATGGCGCTGGCGGTGCTGGTCGAGGCGGGCTGCGCCTTGGCCCTGCTGCTGCTGACGCTACGCGGCCTCTCCGGGCCGATGCCGGTCTTCATCGTGCTCGCCATGTTCGGCATCGCGCGCGCCTTCTTCGGGCCGGCCTCCTCATCGCTGTTCGCCAATCTGGTGCCGCCCGAGGATTTCGCCAACGCCATCGCCTGGAACTCGTCCGCCTGGCAGACGGCAACCATCGTCGGGCCGGTCGCCGGCGGCCTGCTCTACGGGCTTTCAGCCGAAGCCGCGTACACCACCGCCGCCGTGCTGATGCTGGTTGCCGCCGTGCTGATCTTCACCATCCCTAAGCCTGCCCAGCGCAGCCGGACCGACAGGCCGACGGTACAGACCCTGTTCGCCGGCTTCGGCTATATCTGGAGCGAAAAGATCGTGCTCGGCGCGATTTCGCTCGATCTGTTTGCGGTGCTCCTGTCCGGCGCCTCGGCGCTGCTGCCGGTCTACGCGCGCGATATCCTCGAACTCGGCCCATGGGGGCTCGGCCTGTTGCGCTCGGCGCCCGGCGTCGGCGCCATCTGCGTCGCCATCTGGCTGGCCGGACACCCGATCCGCAACCATGCCGGCCTTGTCATGCTCGGCTTCGTCGCGCTGTTCGGCGCGTTCACGGTTCTGTTCGGCCTCTCGACCATCACCTGGCTGTCGATTGCGGCCCTTGCGCTGCTCGGCGCCACCGACATGTTCAGCGTCTATATCCGCGAGACGCTGATCCAGCTGTGGACGCCGGACGACGTTCGCGGCCGCGTCAACGCTGTCAACCAGGTGTTTGTCGGCGCTTCCAATGAGCTCGGCGAATTCCGCGCCGGTACCATGGCGGCGTTGATCGGCACGGTTCCGGCCGTGGTGGTCGGGGGTGTCGGGGCGATCGCTGTTGCCGGCCTATGGGCGGTGCTGTTCCCGCAGCTGCGCAAGGTGCGTCATCTCAGGGGGCGAAACTGATTACCGCAGCGCCGGCTTGCCGAAAATCATCGGCAGGAACTCGCCGAGCCAGCGCTTGAGGTGGATGTCCCAGATCAGCCGGCCGCCGAGATGGTCGCGGCCGGGCTGCGCGCCGGGCAGTTCGAAGCGGTGCGCGCCGCGCACCACCCAGCGCTGCATCATCGCCCGGGTCAATTCGCCATGGAACTGAATGCCCCAGGCATTGTCGCCATAGCGGAAGGCCTGGTTGGGATAGGTTTCGGCCGTCGCCAAAAGCGTCGCGTCCTTCGGCAGCGAAAACCCTTCGCGATGGAACTGATAGACCATCTCCGGCCAATGCATCAGCCTGCTGCCCGCTTCGGTCGCCTTCAGCGGATACCAGCCGATTTCGACGAGGCCCTCGCCATGGCCCTCGACCCTGCCGCCAAGATGCTTGACCAGCATTTGCGCGCCGAGGCAGATGCCAAGCAGCGGCCGGTTCTCGTTGAGCGGAATTTTGAGCCAGTCGGTCTCGCGGCGGACGAACTCGTCGCCGTCATTGGCGCTCATCGGCCCGCCGAACACCACGGCGCCGGCATGGCCATCCAGCGTCTGCGGCAAGGCCTCGCCGAGCGGCGGTCGGCGGATGTCGAGGTCGAAGCCTTCCTCGATAAGCATATGGCCGACCCGTCCGGGGCTCGAATGCTCCTGATGCAGCACGATCAGGATCTTTGGTCTCGGACTTGGCTTGGGCGGCATTGGAAGGCGGGATCCTGTCTATTCGTCGCTTGAGGTTCCGGCGGCACCAGGAGCCGCGGCGGCCGCCTTGAGGCGCGCCTCGACACGGTCGCGACGTTCGACGCCGATCAGCTCGGCGACCCGCCACACGGTATTGTCCTCGAGCTCGTGCAGCTCGCCATCGGCATAGACGATCTCCCACATCAGGCCGATGAAGGCCTTTCGCGCCTCGGCGTCGAGATGGCGCTTGAGCACGCTGGTGAAAGCGTAGAGGTCGATCGCCTCATTGTCGGCCCGCTCGCCGGCAGCCGCCAATGCGTCGAGTTCGTCGCCGCTGATCGAGTAGCTTTCAGCCAGCACCTTCTTGAACCGTTCCCATTCGGTATCCTGTCGCACCCCGTCGGCGTTCATCACGTGGAAAAGCAGGGCGGACGCGGCAATGCGCGGATCGTCGGCGCTGGGGCTGGCGCCACCACCGGACGGCAGATCCCTTAGAAACGACAAAACGCGTTCGAACATCAAATCATTCCCAATAAGCCCGGGTCCACTTGACCCTGATCAGAACAAACGAAACCGGCGCGTCGATTTATCCGCCGCGTCGTCTGGATCGACGCCGGGGTCGTCGGGCAGCCGCGTCAGCTCCTGCGCCGGCTCGACGGCCTCGGCATCTTCCGGCACTTGGGCAAACGCCGCCGCGGTGATTGGTGTCACATGATCCTCGCCGGCACGGTCGTCCGTCTTCTCCTCGGTCGCTGTGCCCGGTGTCTCCGCCGTGTGCTCGATCGTCCCGGCTCTTTCCTGTACCGGCCTGGCTGGAGCCGCGATGGCCGGCACCGGCGCCTCCGGCGTATCCTCATGACCGTCGATCAACTGTCCGAGCCGCTCCATCGGCGCCCGCCATTCGAATGCGTCGAGCCTGCCGGTGATCGGCGATATCGGAGCCCAGCGCTCGGAGACGACGCCGTCGGCGACCCAAGCCGGGTCGCGCGGCGCTCTCACCGCTTTCGACAGCAACTGCCGCACCTTGCCCTGGTCGGCGGTTTCGGCCTCCTCGATATCGGCCAGCAGCAGATAAGCGCCTTCGCGGCGATCGATGCGGATGGCGGCTTCAGCCTCCCGGCGGGCGGTTGAAAACTTCTGCGCATCTAGCGCGGCGCGCGCCACGGCAAGCGAGGACTCGGCATGGTTCTTCTTCAGCTCCTGCAGCTTCTTTGCCCGGTTCAGCCGGTCGAGCACGGCATCGCCCGGCCTGGCATGGCTGTAGAGCTCGGCGATCTCCGGATGGGGCTCGGCCTTCCACGCCGCCTCGAGGATTTTCGAGCCTTTGCGCACGTCGTTCTGCCTAAACAGCAATTTCGCCGCGACGACCGCCGCCGGTGCAAAATCCGGCCGCAGCCGGTTGGCTTCGAGCGCCGCCGCCCTTGCGGCATTGGCATCGCTGTCGATCAGCGCCTGCGCCTTGGCGGTCAGCAGCACGGCGCGGCGCCGGTTGGCGGCGTCACGCTCGATCTGCCGGGTCGACTTCTGGGCGTCGACCAGTTTCAGCGCGCCATCCCAGTCGCCGCGTCCGGTCAGGTCTTCCAGCGTCGATTCGGCCGCCCAGGCCAGTTGCGGCGCCACCGCCGCGGCACGGCCGGCATAGTGGCGGGCTGCGTTGCGGTCGCCGAGCCGCTCGGCCTCGAGATAAAGTCCGCGCAGGCCGAGCAGCCGCATTTCGGGATCATCGAGCATGGTCTCGAACTTTTCGCGGGCGCCTTCATGGTCGCCTTCGAGCAGCGAGGCCTGCGCGTCGAGCAGCTGGATCAGTGGCTCCTGATCGGAGCGGATCAGCTTTGCCGCTTCCTTGGTCTTCTTGCGGGCGAGCGCGCCGTCACCGGCGCCGGCGGCGATCATCCCGGTCGACAGCGCCTGGTAGCCGCGGTCGCGGCGACGCACGCGGAAATAGCGCGAGATCGTATAGGGGCTGTTCCACAGCGCCTTGACCAGCCACCAGACGATCATCACCGCGGCAACCACGGCAACGACCGCCACCGCCGCGACCATCAGGCTGACCTGGTATTGATAGCCGTTGAAGGTGACGAGCATTTCGCCCGGCCGGTCGGCCAGCCAGGCGAAGCCGAGCCCGAGCGCAAAGACGACGGCAAGGAAGGCGAGGATGCGGATCATTGGGTTCCTCACGCCTTCATCGCGCCGGCGATGAGCGAATCGATCTGCGTCTCGACCTCCATCCGCGCTTTCAGCTTGCCGGCAAAGTCGGCGCCGGCGGCCTTGGCCGCCTCAGGCAGGGTTTCGTATTCGCTGAGCGCCTTGGCGTAGTCGCCCTGGTTGACCGCGACCTCCATGCGCGCGACGGTTTCCGGAACGCCGGTGCCTTCGACGGCGCCGATCGGCCTGACCTTGACCAGCGATTCGGCGCTGGACAGCAGCTTCTGCAGGATGCCGGCATTCTGGTCGATGGGCGTCGCGGCAGCGACCATCGCGTTGGCGGCGCCGTCCGCTTCGGCGGCGATCTCGGAGCGCATCGGGACGCCCTTTTCGGCATAGGTGCGCAACGTCGCGATCTCGGGCGCATCGGGTGAGATCGCGGCAAAGGTTTCGAGCTCGGCGCCGAACGGTGCACCACGGTCGAGCGCTGCCTTGAGCGCCGAAGCGGCAATGGCCAGTGCGATCTTCGGCTGCGAAGCCTGTGCATCGACCTTGCCCGAGATCTGTGAAACCGACTGTTCCAGGGCCGCAAGCCGGCTGTCCTGCGCCTTTGTCGTCTCGCCGGCCGATTTCACCAGCGCATCGAGCGCGGCCAGCCTTTCGTTGAGCGGGCCGAGATCGACCGGCGCCGTACCGCCGGCCTTGCCGAGGGCCGCAACCGCCGTCTCGATCTGCCTTACCTTGTCGCCAAGTGCTGCCAGGCCGGCATTGCCGCCGGCACCGCCTTGCTCGACGGCCGACTTCAACGTCGCAACGTCCGCCCTTACCTGATCCAGCGCCGACGACAGCCCGTCCACCTTGGCCGATGCGTCATTGTTGGCGCCGGCCTGTCTGAGGTCCGCGACCTCGCGTTTCAGCGAAACGATCTCACCATTGACCGCGTCGAGCGACACGCCGCCCGACCCCGGCGCACCGAGCAGGCCGGCAAATTGCAGCCCGCCGGCCGCGGCGAGGGCGATGACGCCGCCGATAATACCGGCGGCGATGCCGTTGATGCCGCTTCGCTTCGGCTGCGCTGCCATATGGTCGTCCCTCGTCTCAGCTGTCTTCTCGCCGGAACCTGGGATCCCCGGTTCGTTGGCCCCGGTTCCGCTGGATGCATCTTCGAAACTGTAGTCGGAAACCGTGGAGCGCCCGGCCGGCGCATCCGAACCGGCGGGATAAGGGGTTTCCGCTTCCCTGGCAGAATCGACGCCGGCATCCGCCGGCTCTTGCGTGCCGGCCGGCGCGGCTGCGTCGGCATGTTCCCATGGCTCGAGATCGGTCTGGTCCGCATGCACCGGCTCTTCAGGTGGCTCCGGCTGCGAGGCGTTCGCCGCTTCCTCGGCCCGCGCCTCGTCGGTCTGCGAGGTCACGGCATCCTGTTCGTCGGCGACTCGCGAGACGGCGCCAGGCTCAAGCTCGATGGTCACCGGCTCACGGCGGCTCTTGGAATGCCGCATCTTCGGCGTCTTGACCATGCTCGGGCTCCGCAAAATTCGCTTCGGGATGGTTTGAAGGGTCTAGCACATCACCAAGCGGTGAAAAGGGGCGGCGTGATGACGCCACGGCCTGGAGTTCAGTTTTGGCAAAACGCCGCAGGGCCGAATCCACGTTTCAAGCCAAGGCCCATGCTCGGCACACAAAAAACCCGCCTCGGCGGGCGGGTCGTTGGAGCCAATTAGCACCATAACTAGATTAGTAGCATAGCTGCCGGCACAAAGCAAGAACAAAATGTGCCCGAGCGCAGTCATCCACGTTGGCACTGCCCCTCATCACCCTGCCGGGCACTTCTCCCCGTATAGTGACGGGGAGAAGGGCTCTCACGAGTCCAGACGCTTCTTCTGCAACGCTGGAGGTTGGCGAAATCCTCGGCGAAGGCACCCTCTCCCCGTCACTATACGGGGAGACGATGCCGGCAGGCAGGTGAGGGGCGGCGCCAACCTTTGGAACAAGCTGGCACAGAGCAGCGGCGGATGCCGGTCAGCGCGACGCCTGCAAAAGTCCCAGCAGCGCGTCCTCGCTGGGCTCAGGCGCAATCCGGATCTCGGCGACATCGCCCAAGGCCGCGGCGATGCGCCCCGATAATCCGAAAAAGCGCGTTTTTTCAAAAACACCGCGCAGCACCGGCCGGCTAGCCAGGGCCTGCATAGCGGTGGCCGCCTTGGCCGAATAGAGCAGCACCGCCTCGACCGGCCGGGCGGACAGGCGCGCAAGAACGGCCTCATCGGAGTAATCCAGGACAACGGTGTCGTAGGTCTCGACGGCGCGGACCTGAACGCCCGACGCCAACAGCCCTTCCTCGAAGCCGGGAAATCGCACCCGCCCGCAGAGATAGACGATCGTCTGCCCCGCGTAACCGCCAGCAAGCGCATCGGCCAGCGCCTCGGCATTGCCCGGGCCTTCGCTGACCGACAGAAACCCGGCAGCGCGGGCGGCTTCCGCCGTCATCCTGCCGACGGCGTGGCACGGCAAGCCGGCGAACGCCGCGATGACCTCTTTCGGCGCATGGCGAACGGCATTGGCGCTGGTGACCGCGACCGCCGCGGCGTCAGCGAGCGCGCCGGCATCGACCGGCAGCGCCACGGTTCCGGTCAATGGCAGCAGGATCGGCTGAAAGCCGGCATCCGCAAGCCGGCGCCCCGTGCGCGACGCGCCTGGTTCGGGCCTCGTCACAAGGACGCGGAGCATGTCAGGTCCAGCCATCGAAGAATGTTTCGCCGGCCTTGGCCCGAACGGTCGCCGCGGCTTCCGCGCCAATGCGCGCCGCCTCCTGCGCCGGCCCTTGCAGCCTGACTTCATGCGACTGCGTGCCATCGGGCGAGATGATCAGCCCGGCAAAGGAAACCGTTCCGCCCGATATCGTCGCATGTCCGGCGATCGGCGTGCGGCAGGACCCGTCGAGCGCCGCCAGGAAGGCGCGCTCGCAGGCCAGCGCCTCGCCGGTCGGCCCGTCGTGGATCGCTGCCAGCATCTGTTCCACGTCGCGGTCTCCGATGCGGCTTTCGATGCAGATCGCGCCTTGCCCCGGCGCCGGCGGAAAGACCTCGAGCGGCATCAGGTCGGTGACGACGTCTTCGAGCCCGAGCCGCTTCAGCCCGGCATAGGCGAGGATGGTGCCGTCGGCGATGCCGTCGTCGAGCTTGCGCAGCCGCGTCTGCACATTGCCGCGAAACATCACCACTTCGACGTCCGGCCGCATCCGCCGGATCAGCGCCTGGCGCCGCAGCGACGACGAACCGATCCTGGCGCCTTGCGGCAGGCCGGCAATCGTTCGCGCCGCCTTGCCGATGAAGGCATCGCGCGCGTCCTCGCGCGGCAGGAACGCGGACAGTTCCAGCCCCTCGGGCAACAGCGTCGGCATGTCCTTCGACGAATGCACGGCGATGTCGATGCGGCGCGCCAGCAGCGCCTCCTCGATCTCCTTGGTGAACAGGCCCTTGCCGCCGGCTTCCGACAGCGGTCGGTCCTGGATGCGGTCGCCGCTGGTCGAGATGACGACCACCTCGAAAGCTTCCGCCGGCATGCCATGCGCCGCCATCAGTCGCGCCTGCGTTTCATGCGCCTGCGCCAGCGCCAGCGGGCTGCCGCGTGTTCCGATTTTCAAGGTTGTTTGCATGACGCGCCGTCCGTGATAACCCCCGGCAGGTTTTCGGGTTTTCTCCTATCGGGGAAAGGCCGACAGTACAATCTGTACGATTTTTGGACAGCGACGAATTGATCCGCGTTCTGGGCATCGAGACGAGTTGCGACGAGACCGCCGCCAGCGTGGTGACGCTGGACGGTCGCAGCACGCCGCAAATCCTGTCGAACATCGTGCTCAGCCAGATCGAGGAGCATGCTGCTTTCGGCGGCGTCGTGCCGGAGATCGCCGCGCGCGCCCATGTCGAGGCGCTCGACGGCATCATCGAGGCAGCGCTCGCCGATTCCGGCGTCGACCTCGCCGACATCGATGCGATTGCCGCCACCGCCGGTCCCGGTCTTGTCGGCGGGCTGATCGTCGGCCTGATGACGGCAAAAGCAATCGCCGCGGCAGCCAAAAAACCGCTGATCGCCATCAACCATCTCGAAGGCCACGCGCTGACGGCCAGATTGACCGATGGGCTCGACTTTCCCTACCTCTTGCTGCTGGTCTCCGGCGGCCATACCCAGATCGTCGCCGTACGCGGCGTCGGCGACTACCAGCGCTGGGCGACGACGATCGATGACGCGCTTGGCGAGGCCTTCGACAAGACGGCCAAGATGCTCGGCCTGCCCTATCCGGGCGGACCGAATGTCGAGAAGGCGGCGGCAAATGGCGATGCGGCCCGTTTTGCCTTTCCGCGCCCGATGAAGGGCTCGGTGCAGCCCGATTTTTCCTTCTCCGGCCTCAAGACCGCGGTCCGCCAGGCAGCCACCGCGATCGCCCCGCTGAGCGACCAGGATGTTGCCGATATCTGCGCCTCGTTCCAGGCGGCGGTGGCGGATGCGCTGGGCGACCGTGTTGCGCGGGCGCTGACCCGGTTCCGTCAGCAATTCCCGGACAAGGCCGAGCCTGCATTGGTTGTCGCCGGCGGCGTGGCCGCCAATCGGACCATCAAGGCGACATTGCAGGGCCTGTGCGAGCAGGCCGGGTTCAGCTTCGTCGCGCCGCCGCTCAACCTCTGCACCGACAATGCGGCGATGATCGCCTGGGCCGGCATCGAGCGCTTGCGCGCCGGCATATCAGGTGAAAACGCCGCCGATTTCGTGCCGCGCTCGCGCTGGCCGCTGGACAGCGTCTCGGCCCCGATGGTCGGCTCGGGCCGGCGTGGGGCCAAGGCATGACCGGCAGCGGGCACAAGGCGCCAAGCGGCTGGCGCGTCGCCGTGCTCGGCGGCGGCGCCTGGGGCACGGCGCTGGCGCTGGCCACGCTGCGCGCCGGTCATTTCGTCCGCCTCTACGCGCGCGACCCGGAGACCGTCGCGGCGGTCGACCGTGGCGAAAATCCGCGCTATCTGCCGGGCATCGCGCTCGATCCCGGCATCGTGGCGACGAGCGACATCGAGGCGGCGCTCGACGGTGCCGACTGCGTTCTGGCGGTAGCGCCGGCGCAATCGTTGCGGATTATGCTGACGGCCGCGTCCAGCCATATGCCGAAAGGCATCCCGCTGGTCCTCTGCGCCAAGGGCATCGAGCGCGACACCGGCGCGCTGCTATCGTCCATCACCGAGGAAATACTGCCGGCAAATCCGGTCGCCGCTTTGTCCGGCCCAAGCTTTGCCACCGACGTCGCCAGGGGCCTGCCGACGGCCGTCGTGGTCGCCGCCCGCGACGAGGCTCTGGCCACCGACCTTGCCGCCCGCTTTTCGGCGGAAAATCTGCGCTGTTATTCGAGCGACGATCTAATCGGCGTCGAGATCGGCGGCGCGCTGAAGAACGTCTTTGCCATTGCCGCGGGTGCCGTCACCGGCGCCGGGCTCGGTGCCAGCGCCCAGGCGGCGATGGTGACGCGCGGCTTCGTCGAATTGCGCCGCATCGGCACCGCCTTTGGCGCCAAGCCGGAGACGCTGATGGGGCTTTCCGGCCTCGGCGACCTGCTGCTCACCTGCTCGTCCGCGCAGTCGCGCAATTTCGCCTATGGGCTGGCGCTGGGGCAAGGCAAGCCGCTTGCCGGCCTGCCTTTGGCCGAAGGCGTGCCGACGGCGGCAATCGCCGCCCGCATCGCCGGCGAGCGCCGGATCGACGCGCCGATCATCGCCGCCGTCGCCGCCATACTGGACGGCACCATAACCATAGACCAGGCTGTGTCGGCGTTGATGACAAGGCCACTCAAGACCGAAACCGACATGTAATCGCGAACGATTGCGGAGATGGAAAGATGCTGTTTGCGTTGATTTGCAAGGACAAGCCAGGAAGGCTGCAGGTGCGGCTCGATACGCGGCCCAAGCACCTTGCCTTCCTGGAAGGGCTGAACGGCGACAAGAAATTGGCCTTCGCCGGCCCGTTCCTCGACGCCGACGGCAAGCCGAACGGCACTCTCGCCGTTGTCGAGGCGCCCGATCTGGCTGCGGCAAGAGCCCTGTCGGCGTCCGATCCCTATACCAAGGCAGGGCTGTTCGAAAGCGTCGAAATCCGGCAGTGGAACTGGAGCTTCAACAAGCCGGCGGATATCTGATGCATGTCGCGCAAAAGTGTGCAGCGGTTTTGTGATAACGACATGCATACAACAAGAACCTAAAGCGCGTCGCATGAGGCCGGTCGAACGCGACGCGCTTTTAGTCGCGGCGGCACCCTGAGGAGGAGCAACACAATGAACTACTGGCTGTTCAAATCCGAACCTTCGGTCTTCTCCTTCGAGGACCTCAAGGCCAAGGGCAAGGCCGGCACGCAATGGGACGGCGTGCGCAATTATGCGGCGCGCAACAACATGAAGGCGATGCAGATCGGCGATCTCGGCTTCTTCTACCATTCCAATGACGGGCTGGACATCGTCGGCATCGCCGAAGTCTGCGCTCTGGCCCATCAGGACAGCACCACCGACGATCCCCGCTGGGAGTGCGTCGACATCCGCGCCTTCAAGGCCATGCCGAAGCCGGTGACGCTGGAGCAAGCCAAGGCCAATCCAAAGCTGGCCGACATGGCGCTGGTGCGGCTCGGGCGGCTGTCTGTGCAGCCGGTGACGCCGGCCGAATGGCAAGAGGTTTGCCGCATGGGCGGCCTGACGCCGGCGCCATGACGGCGCTGACGCCGGACAGCGCCAGGAAATTCATCCTCGACAACACGGCGCTGATGGCGCCGCCGCATGTGCCGGAGATCCGCCTGCACCTGGCCGACGAGGCACATGAACTATGGCAGCGGACCGAGGACGAGCTGACCGAAATCGGCCTGCCGCCGCCCTTCTGGGCTTTTGCCTGGGCCGGCGGCCAAGGCCTTGCCCGCTACATCCTCGACAATCCGGCGGCGGTGCGCGGCAAGCGCGTGCTGGACTTCGCCTCCGGCTCCGGCCTTGTCGCCATTGCCGCGGTGAAGGCCGGAGCTGCCGAGGTGATCGCCGCCGATATAGACCCATTCTGCGCGACCGCGATCCGCCTCAATGCCGAGGCAAATGGGACCGAGATAAAATTCCTCGTCGGCGACTGCATCGGCACCGATGCGGGCTGGGACGTGGTGCTGGCCGGCGACGTCTTCTATGACAAGACTTTCGCCGACAGGCTGATGCCGTGGTTCGCGGCGTTGAAGGCGCGCGGCGGCGACATCCTCGTCGGCGATCCCGGCCGTTCCTATCTGCCGAAGACCGGGCTGGAACCGCTTGCCGTCTACGAAGTGGCGGTGACCCGGGCGCTGGAGGACGCCGAGGTCAAGCGCACCACCGTCTGGCGCCTTGCTTGACGGCATCGCCGAACAGGCGTTCCATCGCGCAATCGACCGGAGGGAACCATGGATTTTTCAGCAATCAATTGGCTGGCGGTAATCGTTGCTGCCGTCGTGGCGTGGCTGTTCGGCGCGGCCTGGTACATGGGCTTGAGCAAGCCGTGGCTGAAGGCCGCCAAGCTTGATCCGGCGACGATGAGTAAATCGATGCTACCCTTCGTCGTCTCCTTCGTCGCGGAGCTCGTCATGGCGCTGGTCATGTCGCTGATCATCGGCGCCGTAACCGGCGGCGAGCCGAGCCTGCTTGCCGGGGTGATCTTCGGCTTCGTTCTCTGGCTGGGGTTCGTCGCCACCACGCTTTCTGTCAACCATCGCTACGAAGGTTTCGGCTGGGATCTGACGCTAATCGACACCGGCCATTGGCTAGGCGTGCTGCTTCTCATCGGCGCGGTGATCGGCTGGTTCGGCGCGGCGGCGACAGGCTGACCGTCAGCTCGGCGTCTTGGCGACTTCCTCGAGGAGCCAAGCGCGAAAGGCGACGATGCGCGCATCGTTCGCCGCAGTCTCCGGATAGACCAGGAAATAGGCGAATTCAGGCGCGACCTTGATGCCGAGTTCGAACGGCCGGATCAGCCTGCCTTCGGACAGGTCGTTTGCCACCATGGCGAAATCGGCGAGCGCGACCGCGTTGCCGTCGAGCGCGGCCTGGACGGCATCGGTCGAGTTGCCGAACACGATGGTCCGGCTGTCGTCGAAATCGTCGACGCCCGCCGCCGCCATCCACATGCTCCAATTCGGCCAGGTGACGCCCTGGCGCGACCACTCGATATGGGCCAGCGTATGATGGAACAGGTCGCGCGGCTCCTTGAGCGGCGGCCCTGACCGCAGCAAGGCCGGGCTGCAGACGGGGATGATGACGTTTTCGAACAGCCGGTGCGAGCGAAGCCCCGGATATTTGCCGGTGCCGAAACGGATGCCGAGATCGACGTCGTCGCGCTCGAAGTCGCGCACCTCGTAACTGATGTCGAAACGCAGCTCGATTGCCGGATGCTGCTTGCGAAAATCGTCGACGCGCCGCATCAGCCACTTCGTCGCGAATTGCGCATCGAGGGTGACCTTCAGCAGCGCCGATCCGCGCGCCGTCTTCTGCGCCCGTGAGACGGCCCGGCCAAGCAGGTCGAGCGCATCGGTCGAAGCTTCGAACAGCACCGCGCCCGCCTCGGTCAGCCGGATCGTGCGGCTGGTGCGTGTGAACAGCACGATGCCGAGCTGATCCTCGATTTCCTTGATCTGATGGCTGACCGCTGCCGGCGTCAGGCCGAGCTCGTCGGCGGCGCGGGTGAAATTGAGGTGCCGCGCCGCTGCCTCCAGCGTCCGCAGCGCACGGGTTCCAGGCAGCAGGCGCGCCATCAGTGCCAGACGAGGAGGGTTCGGTCGAGCATTCCAATCATCAAACAGAACTTGAAGATGCAGAAAAAACTACTCGTTTCCCCTTTGAATTTCAATCCGCCATGCTCTGAACATCGAAGAAACATCAAACCGGATTTGATGTCCGGAGAAGCGGATTGCACCATGTCTGACATCGCCTTGCGCTCGGTAACCCTCCGCCCGGCCTGGCTGCGCGCCATGCTTGACTGGCTTCGGCACGCAAAAATCGCGGTCAGTCTTCCCTACGAAAATGTCGAGGATCTCTCCGATCGCCAGCTTCGCGACATCGGCGGCGAACGCAAGGACATCGCACGCGCCATGGACCGCGAACTCGGCCGGCTCGGCCTTCTCGACATAGGGTGGCAGAGGCCGAGGAAGCGGATAGGGCAGTAGTGAATGGTGAATGGTAAATGGTGAATGGGAAGCTAGGCGGTGCGCCTGCACATGTCCCTACCGATCGCTTCTCGCCACTCACTATTCACTATTCACTATTCACTATTCACTACCTCACCACCCTTACCACCGTCCGCTCCGACAGCAGCGGCAGCAGCCGTGCCATGGTGCGGGCCGTTACCGCGACGCAGCCTTGCGTCGGCGTGAAGCCGGGGCGCGCCAGGTGGAAGAAGATGGCGCTGCCGCGCCCGCGCCGGCGCGGCACAATGTTCCAGTCCAGCACCAGGCAGGCGTCATAGAGATCGTCGGTGCGCAGCATCCGCTCATGGCTGGCGCCATAGGGGATTTTGACCGGGCGGTTGTAGTTGCGGTCCCCAGGCACTTCGCACCAGCCGAGGTCGCGGCCGATCGGCATCATCGCCAGCCGCGTCCGGCGGCCGCCGGCAAAACGGTCGCCGCGAAAATATCCCGACAATATCCGCATCGAGGCAAGCGGCGTGGCGCCGTCGCCCTCGCGCTTGCCGGCCGAGATGCCGCCATGCCCCAGCGCACATGGAAACACGAGTTTGCCGGCCTGCAGAAAGCCCTGGCTGGGTTGGCCGGGGCGCGCGCGCACGGTGAGCACGGTGAGCCCTTTCGGCAAAATTGCGCCGACTGCATTGCGATCGTGTTTTTTCTTGTATGATCGTGCCACGGAACAAATCACTGTGAACGGCTGTTGTGCCGGTCAGCTTCCGCATAAACAGGCAGCGGTCAACTGAAATCTCTTTTCAAAACAACGGATTGATCCATGACTTCACGCACCATTCTGATCGTCGACGACGATGACGACCTGCGCGGCACCCTTGTCGAGCAATTGTCGCTTTATGAGGAATTCGATGTCCTGCAGGAAGCGACCGCCGCCAAAGGCGTCGCCACGGCGCGTGGCGGGCTCATCGACCTGCTCATCATGGATGTCGGCCTGCCCGACATGGATGGCCGCGAGGCGGTAAAGATATTGCGCAAGGGCGGCTACAAGGCGCCGATCATCATGCTGACCGGCCATGATACCGATTCCGACACCATCCTTGGCCTCGAGGCCGGCGCCAACGACTATGTGACGAAGCCGTTCCGTTTTGCCGTGCTGCTGGCCCGCATCCGCGCGCAGTTGCGCCAGCACGAACAGAGCGAGGACGCCACTTTCTCGGTCGGCCCCTACACGTTCAAGCCCAGCCAGAAGCTTCTGATCGACCCGCGCGGCGCCAAGGTGCGGTTGACCGAAAAGGAAGCCTCGATCATCAAATATCTCTACCGTGCCGACCAGAAGGTGGTGACCCGCGACGTGCTGCTGGAGGAAGTCTGGGGCTACAATTCCGGCGTCACCACGCATACGCTCGAAACTCACGTCTACCGGCTGCGCCAGAAGATCGAGCGCGATCCTTCCAACGCGGAAATTCTCGTGACAGAAAGCGGCGGCTACAAGCTGGTTCCTTAAACATTTCATTATTCAAATAAGCGATCCGGGCGGGGCGCTTTTCGGGTACGGTCCTGAGGCTGGAGGTGGTTTTGGATCGGCCTCGTAGGGGAGGAGTCGGACTGACGGTTCGGGGACATAGCTAGATGGCGCTGGATGACGACATCCGCATCCTGTCCACCGTGAGGCTCTTCGAGGGCTTTACGCAGGAACAGCTGCGTCTGCTCGCCTTCGGCGCCGAAACCACCATGTTGAAAGCCGACCACAAGCTTTACCGCGAGGACGACGAGGCTGATTCGGCCTACATCGTGGTCAGCGGCCGCATCGTCCTCTACCGCGAGCACGACGGCGAGCGCATCCCGATCGGCACCGCCGGCCCCGGCACCATACTCAGCGAACTGGCGCTGATCGCCGACACCAACCGGCTGACCAGCGCCTCCGCCGAAATCGATTCGGAAGTGCTGCGGCTCAGCCGCAAGATGTTCCGCCGCATCCTCGAGGAATACCCGGAACTGGCGGTTCACTTGCACCAGCGCATTTTGGAGGATTTCCAGGCGATGATCCGCCGCATCGAGGAACTTGGGCCGCGTTTTGCCGGCTAATATAGCGCCTCTGGCCTAACCAGATCGATTTCGGAACTGCGAGGGCTCAGGGCCGGTGCGTTGCGGAAACAAGCTCGGCCTTGCGTCGCGCCGTCTCCAGTCCCAGCGCAATGAAGCGGCGCGCATGCTTGGCCAGCTCCATATTGTCGGTCCACAGATTGCGCCAGATCGCGGTTTTCCGCGACAGGTTCTCGTCGACGATTTCCGACGAGAAAGATTCGAAGCTGAGGTCGTCGCTGTAGCCGATGGCGGTCAGCGCGTCGAATATCGCGGCAAAATCGATATTGCCGGTGCCGAGGAAGCCGCGATGGCTCTCGCCGATATGGACATAGCCGATCTTCCCGACCGCATTGCGAATGGCCAGGCCGACATCGGCCTCCTCGATGTTCATATGGAAGCTGTCGAGATGCAGGAAGATGTTGTCGGAGCCGCTGTCCGCGATGAAGGCCATGCCTTGCGCGGCGGTGTTGAGCAGATTGCTTTCGAAGCGGTTGACGATTTCGAGGTTGAGGGTGACGCCGGCTGATTTTGCCGTGTCCGCCACCTCAGCCAGCGTGCCGGCGCTGCGGTTCCACTGGTCACGCGTCGGCGCCTCGCTCTGCAAGCCGTGGCTGGTGCTGAGTATGCCCGCAACCTTCTGGCCGCCGAGATCGCGGGTCAGCGCGATCGTACGTTCCAGGATTTCGACGCCGTGCGCGGCAATCGTTTTGTCGGCGCTCGAAATATCGCCGTCGGCCGGCAGTCCAATGCTGATCGCAACGCCGAGGCCGAGATCGGCGATCCGCTTGGCCAAGCCGTCAATGTCGACATTGGCGGGGTCGAGATAGGAGAATTCGATCAGGTCGAAGCCGGCTTCCCTGGTGTTGGCCAGCGTCCGCTCGAGGTCGCCCTGCGCCGAGCTCGCCGACCAGACGAATGAGTGGATTCCGATGCGCGACATGATCGTCTCCGGTTATTTCCAGCTGACCCAAGTCCAAAGCGGTTTTGGCAATCCGATGCTCGGACAAAAAGGTGGGGGGGGGGGGGCGCGCGCCGCCCGGGGGGGGGGGGTGGGGTGTTGGGATATACGCTCCCCCCCGCCCCGGGCCGGGGGGCGGTGGGGGTGGGGTGGGGGTGATATAAATGATGGTGGGGGG